>QHOS01000171.1 GCA_003219415.1 Verrucomicrobiota bacterium
CGTGCAAATACGGCTGCCAATGCCGGTATTGGGTCAAATCTTCCGCTATATGCCCGGACAGAAGAATATGCCCCGCATCACCGCAATCCATAACGCGCTGCGCCACGTTGATCCCTGCTCCCGCGATATTCGTCTTGTCATTAACATCGGTGACTTGGTTCACTGGGCCGCTGTGCACTCCCATCCGCAGCTGGATATGCGGATGCTCTTGCAATGTTCTGCTGATCTCGAGCGCACATCGCACCGGCTCTTCCGGACTGTGGAAGAAAAGGAGCGCCATCCCGTCTCCGGTCGACACCCGGATCAGTCTACCTTTTGTTTCGGCGGCCCGAAAACATTCGGTGTTTCGCACGATTTGGTTGAGATCTTGCAGTAACTCAATCTGCTCATTGACCAGCAGTTTCGAGTAACCGACCACGTCGATTAACAGGACGTGTGCGATCTCGAGCGGGAGATCACGCGTGGTTCCGGCGGATGTGTTTTGCGAGTTCAACCACCCCCCTTTTGCTAGAGCGATGATACCGACAATAGCGCGTCGTGTCGAGACTCAACAATCGGATTCGTTAGTCGCTGTTAGTCGATTTATCGGAGTTTCGGTTTAATCGCTGCGGAGTTGCACGTTCTTCCCAGGGAACCCCGAAGCGCGCGAAAATTTCAAGCCGCTGAATATGAATCCGATCGGAGAGCGGATTTAGCGCGTTGGGCATGCGGCAAGATTACCCCGATGCCACTTAGAGCAACACTCGTTTCGTTAGAGTCAGCAGACCTACTTCGGCGCGAGTGAGGCGACGATCTTCTCGAAGTTTTATCCCGGCAGCCATGCGAGAATTACTTCGGCGCAGGCGACGTGGCAAGCTTTTGGAAACGCGGATCATTCCGAATCGGATCGAACATTGGATCGAGCCGAAGTAGCGCGGGAGTGAGTGGCATGCCCGCAGCCAGCGCACCAGCGTACGGTATCGAGAGTAGTTTCTCTAAAGCGACGATGGCACGGTCGGGCTCTCCCATGCGCGCCGCCACCCGTGCGAGGATCTCGATCGGAATGGGACCAACTATCGCGTCTTTCTCGATCGGATTCACGGCGATGGCCCGTTCCGACAGAGCCAACGCGGCGGCCTTGTCACCGAGACCCATATTGGTCAGAGCGAGATCGCCAATGAGGCTATAATTGTCCGGCTGTTCTTTGAGGAAAGGTTCCAGTTCGCGGCGCGCCTGTCGCCAACTTTCCTGAGCGCCGGCATGGTCGCCGGCGACTTCCTGCGCCCAACCTAACCAAAAGCGCAGTTCGCCATTGATGTAACCCAACGCTGGATCAGGCTTGGCTAGTATCTCCTTTAACCGAGAGATGATTTGCGCAGGACGGCGTTCAAGGATTGCCTGGTAAACTTGTGTTTCCACGGCCCCCGAGTCGTCGGCACCCGGGTGGAGCGCAGCGAGGAGCGCCACGGCACGCGGTAGGTCGCCCTCGGCCTGTGCGATAGTCGCCATTGTCACGAGGGTGTCGACGTCGTCTGGTGTGATATCGAGAACCTGATCAAGCTTTCGCAGAGCTTCCGGGAAACGGCGAAGAGCGATATCGGTAGTCGCCTGCTGCGTGAGGAGATTAACATCGCGCGGGTCGAGACGCTCGGCTTCGTTGAAGTAGGCTTTGCTCCGGTCCCACTGGCCTCGTCTCCGTGCGACATAAGCCAGCAATTCAGGAATCCGGCTGCTATTGGGCAGGAGCTGACGTGCTTGCTCAAAGTAACGCACTGCGGTGTCGTAATCTTTTAGGCAAAAGTAGTGGTAAGCTCCCTTGGCCACTACAGCCTCGCCAAGGTTGGGCTGAAGAGTGAGCGCGGTTTCGGCTGCCTGCCGAGCCTCTTCACGCAGGGCGACCGTTGGTTGAACACTCTGTGTGACGTAGCCGCGCGCATCAACGTATGACAGCAGCGCCCAACCAAGCGCGAACTTCGGATCCAACCGCACCGCTTCTCTGAGATATTTCTGTGCGCCAAGGACGTTGGCGCTTGTGGGGTAAGTTTTCAGTGTATAAGCCAGACCACGCAAGTAGGTGTCGTAAGCCTCAGGATTGTCTGTTGGCTTCGCGGCAATCTCTTGCTCTTCATGACCGGTGAGCTTCGCTTGCAAGTGATCGGCGATGGCTTTGGCCACCTCACTCTCAACAGAGAAGGTGTCGGTCAGTTTCCGATCAAAGGTGTCGGCCCAAAGCTGGGAATCATTGGCTGCCCTGATTAGCTGCACGTTCACACGCACGGCGTCGCCGCTCTTCTGAACCCTTCCTTCAAGGATGTGGGCTACTCCCAGTTGTTTTGCGATCTCAGGCAGGTTTTCTGGCGCGCTTTTGTAATGCTGTGTCGATGTGCGCGAGATGACCTTCAAATCGGCAATCTTGGATAAGCGCATCAGAATCTCGTCATGGATGCCGTCCGCAAAGTAGGCATTGGCCTTGTCGCCGCTCAAATTCTCGAAGGGAAGAATGGCGATGCTCTTCTCGGGAATCAAAACGGTGCCCTTGCTACCCGTCCCTTCGGGAGAGATCGATCGGGTCATCCTGAGTGATACTCGCTGGAAAAAGGTCAAAGAACTAACCACCATAGCGAGGGCAGCGACTACTGAAGCAAGTACTAGCAGGGACCTTGGCCGCCGGCGCAGGCTAACTGGGCGAACTATGTCCGATCCTTGCGTCCACCTTCTTCTGCGCCTGAGTTTCTCCGGGACCTGTGGATTACCGAGATTCTCTTTGTAGAGATTAAACAGATGCAAGCGTAGTCCGTGCTTCACCTCGCATTCGCCCAAGTCGTGCAAGGACGGTTGCCACTGGCGGTATTGCGCTAAATCTTCCGCGACATGCCCCGACAAGAGAATGTGTCCGGCATCACCGCAATCAAGCACTCGCTGCGCGACATTGATTCCCGATCCTACAAAGTTCGTTTTATCATTAACATCGGTGATTCTATTGACAGGGCCACTGTGAACCCCCATTCGCAACCGAATCCGCGGATGATCTTGCAACGCTCTGCTAATCTCGAACGCACACCGCACCGGTTCTTCCGGACTATGAAAAAAAAGCAGCGCCATCCCGTCTCCCATCGGCACTCGATTGAGCTTGCCGCTTGCTTCCGCCGATCGAAAACATTCGCTGCTGCGCACGATTTGATTTAGTTCCTGCAGCAACTCAATCTGCTCATTGATTAGCAGCTTGGAATAACCAGCCATGTCGATTAAGAGAAGGTGCGCGATCTCGAATTCCAGATCGGACTTCGTTTCCACGGACTCGTCTTCCTCAGTTTGCGCCGGCTCTGTCTCCAGCGATTCCAATGCGGAAATGACCGGAGTGATTGGAGCACAAAGTTCGTGCGAAAGCATGGCCGGGAAATGGTCTTTGGTCCTGTTGGCGGTCTCCACAACTATCTTTTGTTGCTGAAGCTCTTCCTCAACGCGCCGGCGTTCGGCCATACCGGCGGAAAGCCCCATCGCCGTAATTGACAGCACAGCTGTCCACCATTGCACGGCGAGAAGCGACTGATTTTCCGTCTCGCTGACGAATGGGCCGAAGCCATGCAGCGTCCCCCACACCGCGACCGCGGACAGAATGAAAATCCCCGTGGTAGTTTCGCGTTGCGTAAAGCGGAAGGCAGTCCAAATCACAATCGGTCCGCAAATTAAAACGATTGGATAATTTCGGGCGGAAACGGCAGGCCATCCGCTAAAGACCACCCCGCTCAACAGCACCAGCAACAGGAGGAGCGCGCCGACTTCGGCAGATTCCTTTTTATTCCAACGTCGTTTTGAGGCAACACTCCACAGGAGAACTAGGGGAGTGAAAACAAGATCGCCAGTTACATCTCCGAGCCACCATGTCAGCCAAATCGCGCCGTAGTTTGCCCAATCGGCAAAGCCGGCGACTCCAAGACTCGTCACGCCGAAAGCAGGGCTAATGATGGCGCTGATCCCTGCCGCGAGCGCAAATTTGAAAACGCCTTGTAGACGATCAAAGACATTTGTGCCGCCGGCGAATCGATTCACCAGCCAGGCGCCCACGAGCGCCTCGAGCGTGTTGCCGGTGGCGATGGCAAATGACGTAGCGACATTTCCCGCAGTTGTGACGTTCACCAGAAATGCACCGATAAAAATGGCCGGCCACGCGCGATAACCGAGCAAGAGCAATGCGGCAAGCGCGATTCCCGCCGGCGGCCATACTGGCGATGCACTCGCGTGCAACGACGCCAGCATCAAGCCGAGTTTGCCGGCGATGAAGTAGATGACGGACAAGATGCCGATGAGCGGCAGCCCAGAGAAACGTCGCGATTGCATCGCCCAACTGCCTTTACGGTCTACGTCCGGCGGCTCCAGGTTCGCATCGGAACATGTCGGCTGAGGAAATTCAGCTCGAGATCGCACATCGTTTGTTGATCGACATTATCGGGTCATCGGAGCGCTTTTTTTCTTCGACTGTTTCGAGGAATTCTCTCCACTTTACATCCAATTCGCCCCGGAAAATGGCACAATCTCGAGCTGCGGATCGGGCGCCGGTTCCGCGAGCGTGTGTTGCGCGTCCACCCTTTTGTTTTGACGCTGAGGTCTTTCTGCTTAGCAAGAACTTTATCTCAGGCTCTAATGCATAGGGCTCACTTTCATTCTCCGGAAATGACGGAACGAAGTTCGCGAAAAAGTTAAACTCCTTCCGCTGATCGAAAACATTCGGTATTTCGCACAATCTGGTTTAACTCTTGCAGCAACTCAATCTGCTCGTTGACGAGCAATTTTGAATAACCCACTACATCGATTAACAGGAGGTGCGCGATCTCGAGCGGGAGATTGGGCTTGGCATCAACGGGTGACGTGGGCGTCACCCCTTGCAACCCTAACAATACCTTTACCGAGGGTCGAGGGTAAAGAGCCTAGGTCGCGCTGCGCGACGACACTCAAAACCGTGCCTACTTCGGCGCGAGCGAGGCGACAATTTTCTCAAAACGCGGATCGCCACGCAGCGGATCCCAGTAAGGATGCAATCTGAGCTCACCATAGCTCAAAAATCCGGGCGTGCTTACGGCGACGGCTAACTGATGGAGAGCAAGATCCTTCTCGCCCGTCCACGCATCAATGAGGGCGAGGCATTCGATTAGCGACGGCCCGGCTATCGCATTCTTGCTGACTGGCGTCAGCTCAACCGCGCGGCGGCCTTCACGGATCGCGTCCTCTTTGTTGCCAAGAGCTGCGTCAGCCATCCCGAGGACACAAAGCGCTTCCGCATAGTCAGGCTGATCCGCGATCAACTTGGCGGTTTCGGCTCGTGTCTTAGCAAAGGCAGCATGGGCCGCCGCTGTGTCGCCCCGCATTCGAGCCGCTACACCCTCGCACCAGCTCCGCGGAAATGGGATGGTGTCATAATAACATCCAGCAATCGGCAGTGCGGCCAGGGCGCGACGGGCGCCGTCGAAATCGCGCTCGCAAAGAGATACTTTAAGCCAAAGCTCCGCTATGTTTTGGGCTTCGCGCGAATCTTCGGCAATGATCGCACGGATGGTGGAGCTCAACGGATGCGGATCAGCATGCCACTCGAGCTCGATCGAAGCACGATACGCTCGCATGCTTGAGTCTTTGGGAGCGAGTGCGATTACGCGGTCCAAAACGCGCTCGGCATCAGCATACTGGCGCAAACACACATAACTATCGGCGAGTTGTTTGAGGAAGCCACGGTTTTGCGGGTCGAGCTCGATAGCACGCTCGAGATTTTTGGTCGATTCAGCCCACCGTCCTTGCCGTCGGTCGATATAGCCTAGTATTTCAAACACCAGCGGGTCGTTAGGCAAACTTTGCTGTGCCAGTTTGAGCTCCTCGCGAGCGTGGTCGTAATCGAGATAGCCAAGGTACAAATGGTTGGCGAGGGCGAGATGCGCTTCGCCTGAATCTGGGCGTAGGCGAGTGAGCGATTGAATCGCCGAGTCTGCCAGAGTCAGCCGCGCAGGAGTATGATCAGTGCCCCCAAAATAGAGCAAATCGTGGGCCCGGACGAGTTGATAATATGCAAGTGCGAAGGCGGGATCGCGTTCGATCGCTTGATTCAGCAGGCGAACAGCCTCCGACAGGCTCTCCTGTTCAGGCGTACTGAAAACAGCAGTGGCGACGAGTGTTTTGGCCCGAATGTACAGATCGTGAGCAACCAGATCAGCCGTTGGTTTTTGCTCGATGGCGGCTTTTACGCTCGGAGAGATTTGGGCTTGAAGCTGCGCAACTATCTTGCCAGCGAGCTCGCTTTCGATTGCAAACACATCGGCGACATCACGATCATAACGTTCCGCCCAGAGATGGCTGTCTGTCCGCGCATCGATCAACTGAGCGTTGACGCGCACTCGACCATCGGCACGCTGGACTGTGCCTTCTAACACGTGCGCGACGCCCAAGTCAGCTGCAACCTCGCGGAGATTGCGCTGCAGCCCGGCCTTGTAATGCATCACCGATGTGCGGCTAATCACTTTCAGGTCGGCAACTCTGGAAAGGCCGGTGAGGATTTCGTCCTGTACGCCATCAGCGAAGTAAGCATTCTCTTTATCGTTGCTTAAATTCTCGAATGGAAGAACGGCGATGCTCTTCTCGGGAATCGCAGCCAGCGCGCTGACAGCTCTTGCCACCGACGTTGGTCGCCCTCGATTAAAAAAGATCAGCGAACTGATAACCAGGGCAACTGCGGCCACCAGAAAAGCGATTGCAAGCGCAGCCTTGGGCCACCGGAGAGCAGTAACTGGACGAACGCTAATGGCAGAGGCGGGTCTCCTTCTTCCTGGTCGGAGTTTCTCAGGGACTTGCGGATTGCCGAGGCCATCCTTGTAGAGGTTAAACAAGTGCAGGCGCAGCCCGTACTTGACTTCGCATTCGCCGAGATCGTGCAAGACCGGTTGCCAATGCCGGTATTGGCAAAGATCCTCTGCCACGTGCGCGGACAAAAGAATATGTCCGGCATCGCCGCAATCCATCACTCGCTGCGCAACATTGATCCCAGGACCGGCTATGTTCGTTTTCTCATTAACATCCGTGACTCGGTTGATCGGACCGCTGTGAACTCCCATCCGCAGCTGGATGTTCGGATGATCTTGCAATGCTCTGCTAATCTCGAGCGCACACCGGGCCGGTTCTTCCGGACTGTGGAAGAAAGCAAGCGCCATCCCATCGCCGGTCGGCACCCGTATGAGTTCGCCCCTCGCTTCAGCAGCGCGGAAAGATTCGGTACTCCGCACGATTTGTTTCAGCTCTTGCAGCAATTCAATCTGCTCGTTCACGAGCAATTTTGAATAGCCGACCACGTCGATTAACAACAGATGTGCAATCTCGAGCTGGAGATCGGGCGTCGGTTCCGCGGGCGTGTCTTGCGGGTTCACCCTTTAGTACTAAGGATTCTAACAGCGGTAGTTGCGGTGGTCGAGAGCAGACGACCGCATCACGGCACTGCAAGGTTAACTCGGTGGCAGAAACTCGGTCAAGTAGTAGTATCAAGCGCATCGACGGGCGCGTGGACACAGCATATCAGGAGTGCTTACCTTGACGCGATGAAACGCGGATTGAAGTTGAATGCGCAATGAAAACAGTCTGGCGCGTTTTTGCTTATTTGAAGCGGTATCCGTGGATGGCGGCAGGGACATTGACCTGCGCGGTCTTGAGCACGCTGCTGGTGATCGTTTTCCCTGCGACCACGAAATGGATCATCGACGACGTAGTGCGCGCGAATCGACCCGACAAATTGCTGCCGCTAATCATGCTGGCGGCGGTCGCATTTCTTTTCCAGCACGGGTTCAACGCGCTGCGCATCGTGCTAAACAACACTTTTGAACAAAAAGTGATCTTCGATTTGCGCAGCGATTTGTATTCGCACATTCAACTGCTGCCGTTGCGCTGGTTCGACAATCGCGCCACGGGCGATTTGATGACACGTGTGATCGAGGACGTCAACTCGGTCGAACGCGTATTGATCGACGGAATCGAGCAGGGCGTGGTTGCGGCGCTGCAAGTGATCGTCGTTCTCGGCGTGATGTTTTATTTGAGTTGGCAATTGACGTTGTTAAGCCTGTTGCCCGCGCCGTTTCTGGCCGGCGGCGCGCTTTTATACACGCTCACCGCGCATCGCCGTTATCGATTGCAACGGCGCGCTTCCTCGGACATGAACGCGCTACTCCACGATAATCTCGCCGGCATTCGGCAAATCAAAAGCTTCAGCCGCGAGCGCGAACAACACGAGCGATTCAACAACGCGAGCAACGAATTGCGGCGGACGACGCTCGTCGTCATGCGGGTTTGGGCGATGTATCACCCGTCGATGTATCTGATTGGCTCGTTAGGCGTCGTCCTCTTGATCGCGGTCGGAACAAAAGCCGTTCTGGCCGGCACGATGCAACTCGGCGATCTCATTGCTTTCCTCATGCTCACCGGATTTTTTTACGAACCGATCGGGAAATTGCATCAGCTTAATCAACTCGTGCAAGCCGGACGCGCCGCCGGCGAACGCGTGTTCCAAATTCTCGACGAATCGGCGGAGCCAGGCGCTATTGTCCGGGCCCCGATGGGCGCTGAGCCTGAGCTTGCCCCGATTTTGGGAGATATTCGTTATCAGGACGTGAGCTTCAGCTACGTGGAGGGATTGCCCGCGCTGAGAAGTGTTTCCTTTCACGTGCCGCCAGGTGCGACCGTCGCCCTGGTGGGCTCAACCGGCGCGGGTAAGTCGACGCTGGTGAATCTGCTCGTGCGTTTCTATGAATTTACCGGTGGGCAAATCTACGTCGATGGAAAACCAATTCGCGAATATGACCTGCGTGCATTGCGCGAGATGATCGGTGTGGTGACGCAGGAAAGTTTTTTGTTCAACGGATCGATCCGCGAAAACCTGCTCATGGGAAAACCGCGGGCGACTGACGCCGAATTATGGCGCGCGGTGGTTGCGGCGAACGCGCAGCAATTTATCCAACGTTTACCGGGCGGCTTGGAAAGCGTCGTGGGCGAGCGTGGAGTGAAATTGAGCGTAGGCGAAAAGCAACGGCTCTCTATTGCCCGAGCGCTGTTGAAAGATCCGCCGATTTTGATTCTCGATGAAGCAACTGCGAGTGTGGACACTGCGACGGAGCGCTTGATCCAGGAAGCGCTGGAGCGTCTAATGGCGAACCGCACATCAGTTGTCATCGCGCATAGGCTGTCCACAATTGTGCGTGCGGACCAAATTCTGGTACTCGATCATGGCAGGATCATCGAGCGCGGAACGCACGACGAATTGCTGGCGCTCGGCGGAAAATACGCGCAGTTATGCCAGCAAAGTTTGCTCGAAACGTCTCCGCTACGGGAAACAGAATCGCCGGCAGAAATTGCCGCTTCACAGACGCCCGAATCAAAGGAACAATTGCCGGTCTGCTGACAGAAAGGCGTCCGTGGGTGCGACCACAAGACTCTTCTGCCTGGTCCTTATTTAGCGGGGGTGCAACCCCCGTACACCCTTTGTCGCCAAGCTTCGTGGGCTCAGGCAGATCAAAAATCTATGTTCCGACGCGGTGAATGAGCGCGTCGTATTTTTCTTTTAGCTCAGCGTATCGTCGCTCGGCTTCCATCAGAGCGCGGCGCTCTTCTTCCAAGGTTTGTTCGAGATCACGAATCTGCTCCTGGAGACGAAACGACATTCTTGCCACTGCCGGTCCAACAGGGTCCCCCAGTTGAATTTCGGTTTGGGCAACCGCGGCATCTGGTTGTCCCGTTTCCCACAACTGGGGCATTTCCTCAATCTTGCAACGAGCACCGGTGCGAGTGTTGATGACGAGAGTTTCGCCATCGATTTCGCCGAGCCGAATAAATTCCTGGAGAGCTCCCAGGGTTGTCGGGCCATAATAATGCTCGCTGGTAAGCTCGACCAACCAATCCATACCGAGCTGAGTCAGCATAGGCGCTTTCAGCCAGGTCTGCCGGTCGTTAGAAAGCGTATCGTGCGGTGCGATTTGCGCCGCAGCTGCCCAGCGCGCGATTTGATCAAAACGCACCGGACCAAAGGTACTTCCATCTTCGTGCTTGCGCAGAAACCAACTTTGATTCACGAGGCTTGCTTCACTCTGTTGGAGATGGCGAACTGGAAGCCGCCGGCGACGCAACCGGAATAATAATGGTCTGTCCGGCCTGCAGCTTGCGGCCATCTTCGATATGATTCGCGTTTTGCAATTCGTCCACGGTAACCTTGTACATTTTGGCGATCGAAGTGAGCGTCTCACCGCGTGTGACGATGTGCGTATTTGCGCCAGCCGGAAGTGGTGAAGATCCAGCTACAACGGCAGCGGCAGGGCTAGCTGCCGAGGGCGTACTTTCTCCAATCATTACGCCTGGGCGAATGTGCGCGATTTGCTGTTCCAGTTTGAGGATCTCCTGAGAAAGCGCGTCAATCTTCGCATTCTGTTCGTCCATCTTTTTTACCAGCGCTTCAAGTTGCGTATTATCATCTGATTTGCCAGCCTTCGTCTCAGGCGTTTGAGCAAACCCAGTGCAAAGCAACCCGAACAGGAACGTCGCACAAAAAGTCGCTACAAGCTTCATCGGGGCAAAACTTTGCCATCAGCGGATTTGTCTGGCAAGCATCATCAAAAGGCGAAGGGTGATTCGTGATTGATTACAACAGAGTCCGGCTCCAACCCTTTTAACCCTTCAACGGTTCAACTTTTTAACGAAGCGAAGCGTGCGGCTTGCCTTTCCAATTTTTGCTCTTAGATTTTTTTATGCCTGAGCGCATTCAGAAGCCGGTGGAACCGGCTCCGTTGGGTCCAAAACAAGGCGATGGTGGAGGTCCACGTTCACCGGATATTTCGCGGCCAGACACGAAGGATCTTCTTAAAAAAATGCGCAAGGTGGATCCCAACCAATCCAAGCGCTATCGCCAGCGCACCGGCCAATAATGGAGCGCTCCCTGGTGGCGTTTGACCAGAATTTTTCTGGTGCAGTCGGTGATTTCCCTGTGCTGTTGCGGCGCAAAGGCCTGCTGGCTCCAGCGGCTGAGAATCCGGTGCCACAGGCCGGAACACCTCAGAAGATCTGGCAACCAACTGAGGCGACTACGATTCTGGCCTTCAAGTTTTCAGGAGGCGTGCTGGTGGCAGGCGACCGCCGCGCGACCGCTGGCAACACTGTTGTCTACGATCGCGCGGACAAGGTTTTGGAAATCGATCGGCACTCGATCATGGCCATTGCCGGCGTGCCAGCTACAGCGTGGGAGATGGCGCGCGTGCTCGAACACTCGTTCCAGTACTTTCGCCGAACCCAACTGCAGGAAATGAGTGTCGATGGCAAAGTGCGCGCACTGTCCAAGTTGTTGCGTGATAATTTCGGGTTCGTCATGCAAGGCGTGGGAGTCGTGGTGCCGATCTTCGCAACTTACGATTCTCATCCGAAGCCCGAAGCGCGCCTTTATTTTTACGATGCGATGGGAGCACAATTTGAAGCGACCGATTACGCGGCAACGGGGTCCGGATCGCCAGCGGTGCGCGGCATTCTCTTTTACGAAAACAATTGGGGTGCGAAGCCACTGCAGGAATTAGGCGAAGACGAAGCGGTATCGATTGCGTTGCGTGCATTGGATACCGCTGCGCAATCCGACACCGCGACAGGCGGCGTAGATCGCGGCGGAAAGATTTATCCGCTTATCAAAATCGTATCGCGCGACGGCATCACTACTTTGCCGGAGAGCAAAATTGCCGCGGTGTTCAAGGAAACTGTCGCATGATTGAAGAACCGTATCGTTGGGTCGAAGCAATCGCCAACCGCCGCGAGTACATCGAAGCGCAGCTCGCTCCGGGCAGTCCGATCGCGGCGCTCGGTTATCGCGACGGCATTTTGTTTCTCACCGTCAGTCAGACGCGTCAGAAGATTTTTGAGGTCTACGACCGCATTGCCATGGGTGCCATAGGTCATCCCGGGGACATTGAGCGATTGCGAATGGCGGCGATCGAATTGGCCAGCACGGAAGGCTTCACCCGGGCTGCGGCAGATGTTTCATTGCGACGGCTGGTACATTACTCGCTCAGTCCGGTAATGAAGAACGCGTTTGAACAAGTTTATGGGGCACCGTACCTGGCACGAATGCTCTTCGCCGAGGTGGGAGAACGACCTGAGGAGGATTTGTTTTTACGGGTGGAATACGATGGTGAGATCGCTACCAACGGCGCAACGTACGCGCAAGCGCGGCAGGACTTTGCCGCACTCAGCGGGACACAGCAATCGAGAGAACAAATGGAAGCACTTCTCGCAACTGAGCACGCGCAGGATGCCAACCTCGAGACGGTGGTCAACTCCGCGCTCGACGCATGGAGCATCGGGCATATGACTTTACAAACTGACGATGCAAAAGAACCACCAGAGCGCGCTGCGGTTAGGAAACATCGAGAGGAACAGCTCACCAATGCTGGAATCGAGGCGGCATTGCTTGAGCGTGACGCCAGCAGGGCAATTCGCTATCGTTCGTTGTCGGACAAAGAATTACGTCCCTTGATCCGCGACTAATCTATGGGAAAAAATCATCGTCCGGAGGTCACAAGTGAAACCGCTTCGGAATATCCTGGCTCTCTCTGGCTTGTTGCTGATGATGGCGTCTTTCGTCTGGATCCAGTTCCGCCAGACGGAAAGAGCTAAGTCCGCCGCGGAACCGAGAGCAGCACAGCCATCGGCTGCACCCGGTCCGTTTGCAGTAGTTGTTCTTGACCCCGGCCATGGGGGACAGGATTCCGGTGCGATGTGCGGAGGATTACTCGAAAAAGATCTCACTCTGGACGTGGCGCGACGAATCGATCGTTTACTCGATTCGGAAGGAATCGCAACGCTGATGACTCGCCTGGGGGATACTTATGTCTCGCTGGCAGATCGCGCGGCGTTCGCGAATCGGATCGGAAATTGCATTTTCGTCAGCATTCATTTCAACGAGGACAACAAGCCGGTCGCCAGTGGGGTGGAGACTTATTACGCCTCGCATCAAATCGCCACAGCCTCCTCGATGGCTTCGTGGCTGCCTTTTTTATGGCGACCACTTTCCGAGTCGCCGAATCCTGAAAGTCAAAAACTCGCAGGATTCATTCAAGAAGCGCTGGTCGCCCGCACACGGGCTATTAATCGAGGCACACAACCCGGACAATTTTTTGTGATCGCAAACGTGACTTCTCCTGCCGCCTTGATCGAAGGAGGATTTCTCACAAACAAAGAGGACATTTCCAAACTTGCGAGCGAAGATTATCGCGACCAGATCGCCGCGGCCGTTGCTGACGGCATTTTGCATTATCGGGACGCTACGATGCGTAAGCCAACGCTGGCGGTAACTGATCAAGGAAAGCGCTGAATAGGTCGGAAAACAAAGGCGTCAAAATAACATTACAATGAAGGCCAAGATCGCTGCGCTGATCTTCATCGGATCCCTCATGCTGGCGCGAGCCGACCAGATGATTGAAAGCGTGCAGCAGGCCTTGAAAGACCAGGGCTTTTATTACGGTGAGATCACCGGTCAGATGAGTTCGGATTTAACCGCAGCAGTTCGACGTTATCAAATTCGCAGTGGACTACAGGTGAACGGTCAGCTCAATAGTGAGACGCTTCAATCACTCGGAATTAACTCTTCAGCCGCCGCACAACCAGCGGCAAAGCCCGCATCGCCCAGCCCCGTTTTCCCCAAGCCTGGCGACCAATCTCCCATTGACACAGGGAACATGACGCCGGCGCCGGTTCAGACTTTCCCGAATGCGCCGCAAGATCAGCAAGTGTATCCCTCCAACCCCGTCGCTCCGGCTACCTCGGCGGCGGGAGTACTTGCGCGGACGCCTTTTGAAACTGCCCCGCCCGAAGTGCAACGCAACGTGATAGTTTCCGCTCAAATCGCGCTGGCGCGACGCGGCCTTTATCGCGAGGAGGTCAATGGAATCTATGGCCCGGCAATGGAGCTTTCGTTACGAGCGTATCAAGCACGAGCCAAACTTCCTGTAACAGGCCGGCTTGATTTGCAAACGCTCGCCGCGCTCCGCTTGTTACCGCAGCCACGCGAACCATTTTACGATCCCTCGCGCAGACGTTGGCGTCCCCCGCCCGGCCCGCCGGTTCACGGTGAATGGGTTCCTGAGTGACGTCGCGGAACATACGGCCCGCCGCGACCGCGAGACACGTGTGCTATTTGGGATTGTCGAAGCGCGCTGATTGTAGTTCGGCAAAAACTGTGCCGACGAAAATCTGCGCTTCAATGCGAAGTAGAAGTCGCTCCGCATCATCGGATACCCAGATCGTGGCGCGACGAAATTTCCGGTGCGGTTCTAATTCGCGGTGTTTGCCAATCCGCTTGAGCTGCAAATCG
Source organism: Verrucomicrobiota bacterium (assembly GCA_003219415.1). Lineage (GTDB taxonomy): Bacteria > Verrucomicrobiota > Verrucomicrobiia > Chthoniobacterales > UBA10450 > Udaeobacter. The sequence continues at coordinate 14,336 of QHOS01000171.1, forward strand.
AGCTTAATTGCGCTGTAACTTCCGGCGTGCACCGAGATTTTTTCCCGGCCAATGACTGTAACAATAGCAAGGTAGGCATTGGTCGCGGGATAGGCCACAACACGGTAAACGCTGTGATCTTTAAGTGGCTGACTGCGCAAATAAAGCATGGCCGAAAATAGATCGAAGAGGTTGGGGAAATTAAATTGGCGAGTCTTCGCTTCCCCTGCGCCCTTACCTTCCGTTCTCGAGCGAGTCACTCCGTTGTTTGTGAAAGTGAGATGGGTGACAATTTTCTTTGATCGATAGTTTTCGATTTGTTGGGTTTCGATCGGCCGCAGCGTCTCGACACTGGCGGCCGCTTGGTAGTTCCCATCGAATTTCCACAAGGCCCGAACCAGGCCAATAGTTCGTCCCGTTCCGTCGATTTGAAACTTGTCTTCAGATGGCTTTGTGAAGTGAACATCTCCAGTAGCTGCCGTAAGGCCAGACCAGCCGAAGCGATAAGACGCGCGCAAGGGGCGCAGCTCCGGAAAATTTCCGACTGGGTCCTTGCTGAGCGTCGCCTCCCAATTCTCCGCGAGCGCGCTTGAGCAGAACGCAAGAAATGCAAAGATCGCCTGCTGGATTCGATGCCGGATTAGAATCGATATTTTCGCGGGCCGTAACCGTCCACCAATCGTTCCCCTTTCAAATGGGCCATTGGTTTTCATTCGTACGAAAAAAATACACGCGAGTTTAGCTCGCGTGTATTCCCAAATTGTCGAATTTAAATGTTAAGGCTTCGCAGCTCTTGCCGGAGTGGCGGATGAAGTTGCTTTCGCAGTGGAGCTCGCAGCGCGTCCGGGCTTGTTGAGCACGGTGATGATGTCGTTCGTAAAATCAATGTTGTCGTGTGAGTACAGCAGGAACGGGACGCCATTAATGCTCATGCCCGATTTGTCGAACACGAGATCCATATTATTGGTTTTGACCTTCTCCATCACGACGTCGGTGATTTCCTTCACGATTCCTTCTCGCACGCGCATCAACTGCTCCTGCAATTGTCGTTCGCGAGTTTGACGGAAATCGCTGATCTCGCGCTCCATGTTTTTGATGTTGGCAATCTTGTCATCCCGCTCCTTTGCCGTCTGGGTCTTCTTATCCGCGCTCAGGGCCGGCGACTCCAGCTGCTTGTTCAGATTATTGATTTCGTCCAGGGCCTTTTTGTAAGACTCCGCTCGGTCGTCGTACTCTTTCTTGGCGGCATTTTTGGCATCATTGATTTTTACTTCGGCTTCCTTGGTCTTGTTGTATTCCTTAAACGCGCGCTGCATATCAACTGTTCCGATTTTCATTGTGCCTTGTGCAAGAGCCGCAATCGGAAAGGCTAGCGTCAATGCGAGGATTGTAGACAGAGACTTTTTCATAAAATGGAGGATACAGTGCTTGGAATCGCGTTAGACTGCAACCACATATATTCGTTCAAAATTGATAACCCACGTTGAAGTTGAAGCGACCGCCACCGTTATATCCATCGCGCTGTATTGGATACCCATAATCGAGGCGCAACGGGCCGATCGGCAGATCAAGGCGAAGCCCGACACCAATATCCGAGGCGATATGGTTGAAGCCGAAAGACCACTCGCTGCTGTTAACAAAACCGGTGTCGTAAAAAATTGCTCCGCGCGCTTTTTCAATGATCGGGAAAGTCCATTCAATCGTCGTGCGCCACATCGACTTTCCACCGAGTGGTTCGCCATTCTCATCTTGCGGACCAACTTCGCGAAACGGAAATCCGCGCAGGTTATTTGAGCCTCCAAGGTAAAGCCGCTCGAAGATTGGTACATTATTCCCGTTTCCCCACTGACTGACGGTGGCGGCTTCGCCGTTAATCAGCAGGATGGTGTCCCACGGAAGATGAAAATATTGCGATCCTTCGAAGTCCAATCCGTAGATCTGAGTGTTGCCTCCAAGAAAGCCGCCTGCGACATAAGGCGAAAAGCTGAAGCGTTGTCCGTGGCGCGAGAGCAAGGGGTTGTCACGCGAGTCGAACACGACGCCGCTGAATATCTTGCTTTCGGTAAACGAACCTTCTTGCGATTTGATGAAGTCAGATGCGCTAACCGCGACATTAAAAATATCGACGTCCTGCAGCTGGTATCCCAACGTTGCGGACGTATATGCATTGATCGGTTTGCGCAACTCGAAGGCAAACCCGTAGTTGCGCTGGTCGTACTCGGAACTCAGATAGTTTGCCTCCGTAAAAAAGGCCTGACCATTCAGGGACAATCGCCGATCGAGGAAGTACGGTTCGGTTATGGAGAGAACGAAGTCCTTTCGTTGCGTGCCGTACTGAACGCGTAGCCTGAATTTCTGGCCTCCTCCGGTAAATGAAGGCCAGTTGAACAGATCGAAATTGCCTTGTGTGAGTTCCGCAAATCCAACCAATGCATCAACGGTACTGTATCCGCCGCCAAAGCTTAGCGAACCGGTACGTTTTTCCTGCACCAGGATGGTGAGATCCTTGCGCCCCGGAATGTCGGTGTCTTCCGGGTAAGTCTCGACTTTTGCAAAATACCCCAGGTTCTCGAGACGTTTCTTGGTGATGTCCACGCGCACAGTGTTAAAGACGTCTCCCGGCGCAACGAGAACTTCGCGCCGGATGACCTTGTCCTTGGTGCGCGTGTTCCCCTCGATGTTGACTCGATTTACAAACGAGCGAACACCTTCCTCAATGCTATAATGTACATCGATCAGAGCAGGACCGGCTGGCGTTCCTTCCGGTTGAACTACAAGGTCGACATAGCCGCCACTGCCATATGCATCGGCCACCGCCTTGGCGTCATCGCGCAACTGCTTGGGCGAATAGACACTGCCTTCCTTCATTTTTAGCAGCGCACGAATCCTCTGTTCCGTCGTGTTTTGATAACCTGTAATGGCCAGCTTGCGCACGTGATACTGCGGGCCTTCAGCAACCACAATGGTGAGAACCATCGGGCCCTTCTCCATGCGTTCCCTGCGCACGTCTTTGATTTCGACATCGATGTAGCCGTGGTCCTGATAAAATTCGCGGACTTTGTCCAGATCCTGTTGCAACTGCACTTCATCCAAGCGGCCGGATTTATCCAGGAAAGCAATGGGGGTCCTGCCGCGCGTCTTCATCTGTTTGCGCAGCACCTTTGCGCTAAAATGCGGGTTTCCTTCGAAATTAATTCGGCTCACCGCGCCTCTGACTCCTTCATTGACAGTGTAAACTACGCGCGATGTCCCGCGTTTCTCGTCGATTGGATCTATTCGAAATTGAACGCTGACGTCAGTGAAGCCGCGCCCCTGATAAACTTCTATGATTTTCTGCCGGGCTTCTTCCAGTTGCTGTTCGTTGACCGGCTGGTTCAGTTTCAATTTGATTTCTTTGCGCAGTCTTTGTGCTTTCACGCGTTCGGCGCCGTCGATTACGATCTCGCGAAGGATCGAACGCGTTTGCACAGCAACGATCACCCTTAATCCATTGCCTTGGGGCTGAGCGAAAATGCGAACGTTTTGAATCGAGCCAGTCTTGTAGAGAGCGGCGATGTCCTGCTCGACGACCTCATTGGAATATGGCTGGCCCACCCTGGTCCGAATTTGTGCGAGAATTCGTTCCTTGCTGACAGTGCCGGGGCCTGTGTACTCCACTTCAATTGAGCGGACGATGGGAGGTCCCTGCGGCGGCGCCTGCGGTGCCTGCGCCCGCGCGACCGTGGCAGCAAGTAGCGCGCAAATGGAAGCGGCCCAAATTGCAAACGGCGGGGGGCGCATCCATCCAGAAAAATATCTCATAGGTTAAGAAGCGCGGCCCCGCGCAAGCGAGCCCACGCAGGACAGGCGGCTATATCGGAAAGAAGGGGTCAGTCGTCAAGGCGAGATTTTCACAGAGGCGGCCGGTTTGGTCACCGGCGGCCAACTCCGTCAATTCAAAAGTTCATACCAGTTGTTTCGCCGGCGCGGTTCGTAACCCGCATCGCGGATAAGTCTTTCAATTTGTCCGGCATCTAATCGAAATGTTGTTCCGGCGCTGCTGACGACGTTCTCTTCCATCATCACCGATCCGAAATCGTTCGCGCCGTATCGGAGTGCAATCTGGCCGATCTCCGGACCCTGCGTGACCCAGGAGCTTTGTATATTGTCGATGTTGTCCAAAAAAATGCGGGCAAGTGCCTGTGTCCGCAAATACTCGGCCACGCCGGTCGGCTGCTTGACCTTCAAAACGGTATGCTGAGGCTGAAACGTCCAGCAGATGAACGCCGTAAATCCGCCGCTGCGGTCCTGCTGATCGCGAATGCGCCGCAAATGTTCGACCCGCTCTTCAATACTCTCCACGTGTCCAAACATCATCGTCGCGCTGGATTTCAATCCGAGCTGGTGCGCTGTTTGCATTACCTCCAACCACTGATCGCTGTTAATTTTCAATGGCGATATTTTCTTCCGCACCCGATCCACCAGAATTTCTCCGCCGCCGCCCGGAATCGATCCAAGTCCAGCCTGCTTGAATTCCGAAATCACTTCGCACAGCGGCATCCCGAAGGTCTCCGCGAAATGCTGAAACTCCGGCGGACTGAAGCCGTGAATATTGATGTGCGGATATTTTTCCCGAATGTGATGCAGTAGATCGATATACCATTGAAGCGGTAATTTCGGATGATGTCCCCCTTGCATCAGGATTTGAACACCGCCGACGGAAGACAGTTCGTCGAGTTTCTGATCGATCTGCTCGAACGAGAGGACGTAATGATCTTCATCCTTCTCCGTGCGATAAAATGCGCAGAACTTGCAGTAAACATTGCAAACGTTCGTGTAATTGATGTTTCGATCCACGATGTAGGTGACGATCTCGCGTCCACGTCCGTCATAACTTTTCGCCTTTGCCAAA
>QHOS01000172.1 GCA_003219415.1 Verrucomicrobiota bacterium
TCGGAACGTCGGGAAGGTGCACAAGGTACGGACTGAACCTTGGCTCGATATTATTGACGGCGTCGTAGATGGTGGCGTGCAAAATCGCGAAACTGCGAGTTGAGTGAATGGTAGCTGGCTGAGCGCCGGGCGTGCGAACAATTGCCAAAAGAGTTCTATTCCACTCGATGACGGCGTTGACGGGCTGGGCCGGATTCCGTTCTTCGTCCGTCGGCGCAGTCGCAAGCGAAGCGATCTGCAAGAAAGCGGAAATTAACGCAAACGGGGCCAAAATTCTGAACATATGTTTTACCTCAGGTTGTTGATTAGACTGTTGTTTGTAAGGACGCTGGTACTCCGGACTGCGTAGCTACAGACTGCAAGCCCGCGTGAGATATTCCTTGTTGTTGTAAAAAAATAACAAATCGCTACCAAAAAAGTGATGGCGCCACTTCTCGCATACACACGCGATGGGAGCAGCTTGGAATTGGCCAGCCAGACATTTGACCCGTGCACAACCCCATGTGTGTGCGGATTGATTACCGGGTGTTGCTCGTGTTTCGCACGCAGGGCGGCTTTTAGGTCAAACGGATTCATGCGATCCTTGTGAAACTTTCGGAGCTTTTCGGATGCTCAGTTGGGTGCTACCCCGCTGGTGATTCCTTGCCTCTCGAATCCAAGTCGAGGATTGTTTGCCGGCCGGCCTTGATAACAATGCGCACTCGGACATAGCCGTCCCTCTCCGATCGAGCTTCGATGACGTAAGATCCAACTGGCAGTCTCACGACCTCGGGAATTTCGTCGCTTCGCGACATGTGATTCTCCACGCTTTTGAACAGCTTCCCATCCGGTGTGTATATCAAATAGGAGCTGTGGGGGTTAAATGGGAGGTCGCCATCGCTGACTTGATCAGTTGCCGAATACACCAATAGATAGCCTCCGGCTAAACCCGTACCATGATCCGGTGGACCGGAACGCACCAGACCGATGAATAACGAATCGGTATCTTCCGCTTGGGCCATCATTAGACTGCCACAAGAGAAGGCAAACAGAACAATCAGAAGTTTGGTTTTCGAATAGGTTGATTTTAGTAATGATTTCATATGCTGTGATATAATGTTAGTAGGTTGATGTTTTTCTCTCCGCGCCCTGGCAGGGCGTTGTCTGTAAATCGTGTATGTCTGTTCCTTGCTGTTTCGCGTATTCGATAAGCGCCGGGTCGTTTAGTGCGGCTGTGAAAGCGTGAACAATTCGGGCCGTGAACTGCCACAGGATCAACGGTGCCGCAGCCGAGGCGCCCTGGTAGCCATTATCGCGCGGCTCCGTGTTTGTAACTCCGGCAGCTGGCTTGTCGATTGGGGCGTCTTTCCCGTGCGTAGGATTCAGGAATGCAAAACCAACGAACAGTAAAAAGGCCAATGTGCGCGTGTTTAGGTATCTTAGGAGCGGCAAGACTGCCGCGAGCCATGTTCCAGGCTGGTTGTTATCGCCGCCAGAAGACGTTGGCGGCCCGTGAGTGCTTGTATCGGTGGAGTTCATTTGTTGTGTTTGTAAATCTGCTTTCACTTATCCCTACCATTTTGCCGAACAGATATTCCCGTTGTGAGGCGCATTGGCAGAACACAGCACTTCCTGGGTAGCTTGTGATACGTTGCTGGAGGCGGAGCCATAGTCCCAAACGACGAGCGACAACGGGTGCACTCGCCCGGAGGACTCGGTTACAGCCATGGCTGCCGCGGTGTCCGAAAAATGTTACTTAGGCGCGCGGCACAATCAGCCGGAGCTGATTAGATCACTGCAATCTACGACCGGGCGACAGACTCGTCGCTTTGTTAGTGACGCGCTGTTTGTTGTTCAAACAGCTGCTTGAAATTCTGCAAGTCGCTAGGGTTGACGTCCGATACCGCCCAGTAAGTGAAATCGCCGTCGCTCCAATGGACCAGGTGATAGCCCTCCCGCTCAACCATTGTCTGCGCTGTGCTATCCTCGGGCGTTGTTGGCCAAATAAACAGATTAATAAAATGTTTGCGTTTTTGGTAAACCAGAGCTGCTACCGAATGGTTATTGAGGTAATCAAGGCGGCCGCCAATCAAAGGAAAACCCTGGCTGGAAAGGTCTGCCACGGGAGCCGCGAAATCGAGTTTCGCATCCAGCCATGGTTTTACCGTGTGCTGATCGGAAGATGGGACGTCCATAAGGTGGTTTGCCATGAGCGAGCGAACGTGACTAGCTATAAGTTGTGTCGCGAGAAACTGATCGGCATTGGGTGGGCGCATTCGAGGCAGAAAAACTGCAGTGATAAGCGCGCCTAACATTATAGTTGCTGCCAAAGCCAGCCAGTTCCATGGCACCTGAGAAAGGACGGGACGCCGCTCTCCTTGCGGCCGTGGGACTGAGAGTTGACCTGGCTGCCCACTACCGCCCTTATCTTTCGCGCCGACTGCGTCTCGTAAAGACGATTGAATTTGCTCACGTAATTCCGCGGGCACCTTGTAATAAGGAGTTGCGTTGCCAATCACGCGAATCAGCGAGCCATGGATTTTGTAAGCTTGATCGCATTTAGGGCACTCCCGCAAGTGCTGTTCGATTTTCTGACTGGTAATTGGATCCAGTTCGCTATCCAAATAACCATCCATCAACTTTGTGGCTTCTTCGCAGTTCATCTATTTCTCCTTACCGATCCGGGCTGCTAAATATTCCTTAAGCTTGCCTCGGGCGCGGGCGAGCCGCGACATGACCGTGCCCGGCGGAATTTGCGCGATGTCGGCTATTTCCTTGTAGGAGAGACCTTCCTGGTGTCGCAATACCAAGATCTCACGGAATTCCGCTGGCAATTCATCCATCGCTTCCCTAATTAGTTCCGCGTCTTCAGAGTTCTCAAGAATCGTCGCGGGACTCACAGACTCGTGTCCGGGCGCGTGTATTTCGTCATCGAAAGTTGTGATGAGATCGGCTGCACGATTCTTTTTTAGCAGGGTATATGAAGTATTTCGGACGATTGTGAGCAGCCAAGCCCGCCCGTTAGAACCGTGGAATCCGCCAAAAGACTTGAACGCCCGCAGATACGCCTCTTGCACGACATCCTCCGCATCTTGTTCATTGCGCAGCAACCACCTCGCCAAATTGTGGGCTGCATCAAGATGCGGCAGCAGCGCTTCTTCAAAAGAGGCCAGCTCCGCTTTCTGAGCGTGATTCTGGTCGCTTCCCTTGAATACCGTGAACTTCACAATGTTCCGACTCGATTCGAAATCTTCGGTCTCGGAAGCATGCGCCGCTTTCAGTGGCAAAGCCATAGTGATTTTCGAGGGGTCATAACCTCGGCGCGGCACAGTACATTCAAATGCTTTGTCATTTATCTAACTAGACCGGCTTTGCGTCATTTTATTCCATTTATCCGAAGAAAAATTTCATCGAAGAGCTGATCGTCTCAAGAATATCGGCGGGTCAAACAACCCGCGCGTCACTCTTCGGGAATATAAATCGGCTAGATCGGTATGAATGAATTGAACGCCGCACAACCTTCTTACGAAACAAACATATCCGAGATTTTTTTATGCCTATTACAATCGCTAGTATCATGAATTTGATGGGGCCGGACATGATGGTAATCCTGCTTATCGTGTTGCTCCTGTTTGGAGCAAAAAAACTGCCTGAGCTCGCCCGAGGGATGGGTCGAGCGGTAAAAGAGTTCAGCGCAGCGCGAGATGAGATTGAGAAGGGGTTAGGTCAGTCCGGTCCCAGTGGCGTAGCGCCGTCCAAATTACTGGACGCAGAGAGCGAGCTACCGTCTGCGCGGTAATCCTAACGGCATCTACAGATTTCTCGACGGCTTCTTTCCGGCAACTCAGCTACAGAAAGAACTCGATGATCGCTCGGGTAACCCGTAGGCCGCGCCCAAAACGGATCGTCATTCTCGGCGGTGGTTTCGGCGGAGTTTATGCCGCCATCCATCTTGAGAAATTACTGGCGAGAAAGAGCGCGGTTGAGATTTGTCTCGTTAGTCACGACAATTTTTTTCTGTTCACGCCGATGCTTCACGAGGTCGCGGCGAGTGATCTCGAGATCACAAATATCGTAAATCCACTTCGGAAATTACTTCACAAGGTTGAGGTGTTAGTCGGGGATGTGCACCAGATTGATCTATCTGCCAAGCGAGTCTCGATTTCGCGCAGCTTTCGCAATCACCCACAACAAATCGGCTATGATCATTTGGTCATTGCGCTGGGATCAGTCACCAACTTTTATAATCTCCCAGGTATTGCAGAGTTAGCCGTACCGATGAAATCGCTTTCTAATGCGATTCGATTGCGCGCCCAAATCCTCCGCCACCTGGAAGAGGCAAATTCAGAATGTAATCAGACCGATCGGCAGGCGTTACTTACTTTCGTAGTCGCGGGCGGAGGCTTCGCCGGTGTGGAAACAGTGGCGGCCTTGAATGACTTCGTACGACAAGCGCTTCCATTCTATCCTAATCTGTGTGAAGAAATGTTGCGAGTTATGCTTGTGCATTCTGGTCCGGTGATCTTGCCGGAGCTGGGTCAAGATCTAGGACGATACGCGCAGAAGGTGCTCGCGCGGCGCGGCGTCGAAATTCGATTTAATGCTCGGGTCAAGAGTATGACGGAAGAGAACGTGTCTTTAGTTGATGGTCTCTCAATTCCAACCCGCAATTTGGTGTGGACGGCCGGAGCCGTGTCTAGTCCGCTCATCTTTTCGCTTCCCTGCCCAAAAGAACAAGGCCGACTACTCGTAAACCAATTCTTGCAAGTTCCCGATTGGCCCAATGTTTGGGCAGTGGGTGACTGCGCGTTTGTTCCAGATATCAGAAATCCAGGGAAATCGCATCCACGAACCGCCCAACATGCTATGCGCGAGGGAAACATTGTGGCGCAGAATATCGCGGCTGTGCTCTTGCGGCGTCCTTTGAAATCATTCTCATTCAAGACTATCGGGCTGCTGGCTTCCATCGGTCGTCGGATAGGCGTGGCGCGCATATTCGGTTTTAATTTCTCGGGGTTCTTCGCATGGTGGATGTGGCGGACCGTTTACCTCAGCAAGTTGCCCGGTTTAGACAAAAAGGTTCGGGTGGCATTTGACTGGACACTGGACCTTCTCTTCCCGAAGGACGTTTGCGCAGTATATGACCTTGCTCAGCGCCGCGATTTCGATCGCCAGGACCACACGAGAAATACGCTCGGGAATAATGGCCAATACGGAGTCACCGCACGACCGCAGGTAGAGCGGGTGTAAGCTGGTCACATGCACCTGTATGAAGCGCATCTGCCAGTTTCCGACACCAAGATAGCGCAGCGATTTTACGTAGAGATCGTCGGGTTGCGGTTTGCGCATCGCGACCTTACACGCGATGTCGTTTTTCTGTGGGCCGGCTCTGATAGAAGATCGATGCTCGGCCTATGGGGCCCGAGCACAACGCTCGGCAGCGAGTTTCACAAGTGCCACATCGCGTTCCGTGTTTCGCTTGATGAACTGCTCGCTGCGGGCAAACGACTAAACGCCGCAGGCATCCAAACGCAGAATTTTGCTGGCGAGAAAACGACTGAACCATCGGTAATTGGCTGGATGCCTTCGGCCCAGTTGTACTTCCGCGACCGCGACGGTCACTCGCTCGAGCTTATCTCCCTTCTGGACGAATCTCCAGAGCCGAAATTTGCCGGATCGTTTTCAGAATGGAAGCAGCGGAGCCATGCTACATGAGGTTGCCCTCTGCCTTTTATTTTTCGCATCGTAGTTTTTCTTGCTTTACCAAACGATGTTTGTGTATTTCGATGCTCCGTGATAGCACCATGAGAAGAACATGGAAATTCTGGGCGCTTTGTCTGGCAGCTAGCTCAATTGTTACGGTGTGCGCCGACAGCGACAAGAGTGTCACAGCCGCCCAGGTGAACGGCACTTGGAAAACGAAACACAGTGAATTCAAGATCTGGGCGCTCGGTCAACAGCGTCTTCAGATCGAATTTTCCGGCGTTTACGAATACAAAACGCCGCAAGGTCCAAGCGCGAACGAGGGCGAAGGAATCGGCGTCGCAACGATTGAGGGCGATACCGCCATCTTCAAACCCGAGGGCGCCGAAGAGGAATGCCGCATCACACTAAAATTCACCGGAGGCAAACTTGTGGTCACCCAAACCGGCATTTGCGGATTCGGCCACAACGTGACCGCGGCGGGCACTTACCAGAAGGTTTCCGCCAAGAAACCGAAGTTTGAGTCAAACTGACAACTACTTGCTATGTTTCGTTAGGCCGATGAAATATATGTTCCGATTCGTTGGGAAAGCCGTTGTCGCGGTCATTCTCGTTTTATCAGTCGTCGCCCAAGCTGGTCCGCATTCCCACCCGCTGGATGAAGACGGCGCGCTGGCTCTGCTTGAGCGCACTCTTAAGCATGACGGCGTTTATACGCACCGAATCTCCTTGGATTGCGTTGGCTACGGCACCGAAGAGACAACCGACGCTTATTTTCAGTTTGTCCTCCGCGAAAACCACAACGCCAAGTGCGACGGAGATCCCGAAACGAGTCCAGTAATCGATCGCTACCGGGTGTATCGGCAGTCTGACAAAATTGAGTGGCTGGGACGGATCGAAGATAAATGGTGACCGTACAACCCGTCCCAAATCAAGTAGCCCCAATCCGTCGGTGAAACGAGACTCGCAATCGTCCTGGTTTTGAAAGAGAATCGTTTATGGGCTACGTGTTCCTTCTCGCAATCGGAATCGGAATTGTCGCTGGACTGCGTTCGTTACTGGCGCCCGCCGTCGTTGCGTGGGCTGCACATTTTGACTTGTTGAATCTGAACGGCTCGCCTCTTGCCTTTATGGGATCAAGAACGGCGGTCGCGATATTTTCCGTGCTCGCGATTGGTGAGTTAATCGCCGATAAGCTGCCCAAGACCCCGAAACGGACCGCACTCGGACCATTATTGGCACGCATTCTCACCGGAGGCCTCTGCGGAGCGTCCCTTTGGGCGGCAGCGGGACAATCGTTACTCGGTGGCGCACTTCTGGGTGGAACAGGCGGCGTGATCGGAGCGTTCGTCGGTTACGAAATCCGGCGGCGTATCGTGAACAATCTGCATATCAAGGATATCTTCGTGGCCATTTGCGAAGACTTGGTCGCGATTGCGCTAGCTTGTTTTCTCGTTTGGCACTGACTAAGACGCGGCATCTCGTCGCGAGCTTAGCGCTGCCACTATTTATTTCTCCTCGTAAGATGACACGCGAAGCACGCGTATCGTCACCGATTTGCCGTCACGCTGAATATTTCGTTTTTCAATCTCAAACTCGATGACAGCCGCTGTCGTGAGCGTGCCGCCGCCGTTTTCCTGATACTCAATCTTGTAATGGTCCCTTTTTGACTCGAGCACCCCGTAGCGCATGAATCCACTGGTATCGGACACCGGACATTGTAGCCAGTCGCCGTCTTCCTTCAGCCCATCCTGATTAAACTCGTTCCCATTTTTCTCCACGGCATCCAGATTGATTTCTGTTACGACCGGACTTTCCGAATCCGAGATCCAGCAGTTAATCATGTTGAAAACTTTGGGGTGAATCTTAAGCGCGGAAGTTTGCGCTGCCGGCGTGGCAAGCTTCTCATCACGGATGGGGTGAAGTGACTGTGCAACCTGGGTAAACTCTGCGAGCGTAATGCCCGTCGTAGAGAACCCGTGGTATCTGCCGAGGATAGGATGGTTCTGCGTGCCTTTGGCCTTTTCTGCGTTCATTTTCGCATCGCTCACCCAATTCGCGATGATCTCATCCTTGCGGCCGCTTTTCCCTTTCGGTCTGTATATGAGATACATCGGCCCGAGAGGCGTTTGGATTTCCATTTCCTCCGCGGCCACCTCGTCCACCATGATGTTTCGGTCGCCGATCCCTTCGCGTGCCGACTCAATCGAAAATGTCGCTCCGCAGTCTGAATCGTTGCTGTAGACGATCGAGTAAAGCGGCAACTGATGCTGGATGTCGTCGAACTCCTCGTGCAACTCGTCGTAAGTGATATCGACCCGGTGCAATCGAAAACCTTTCGGTAGATACGAAGGAACAAAGCAGATGATCTCGAGCTTCCTCAAATCATCCAATGTAAGTTCCGGCGTAGAATGTACCGCAGAGACCGAGAATACGAACGCACATAGAACAAACCACGAGGTCATTGGTTTCATGCGATTCGGGCTCATCACGCGTCCCATTTCAACAATTCAATCATCAGTCAATCTTTTAGAATCACCGGCTGTCACAAACGAGCTAATCTTCTCTACCGCCTTACGTCCGATGTCAGGAACCAGCGCATTTTCCGCAGGATGTCCAACCACCAGAAGCACAAAAGGTTTCTCATACGACGGTCGTCCGAGGATCCAATTCAAAAATCCCATCGGACTCGGCGTATGAGTTAACGAAACCAATCCACACGAGTGCACCGCTGTAACCAATATGCCGGTCGCGATGCCCACTGATTCAATCGCGTAGTAGGTTGGCGAACGGCTTCCGTCCGTTAGAATTCGAAACGGTTGTGCAAAAACGGCGATTAACCACGGCGCAATTTCCAGGAACGGCTCGTTCGAATCCGTGCCCAGTGGTGCTAGCGCTTCCAGCCACGCTTTCGGCGCACGCTGCGCGTAAAATTCCTTCTCCTCCTTTTCCGCTGCGATCCGAATCTGTTGCTTCACCACCGGATCGCTTACAGCCCCAAAATGCCATGGCTGCAAGTTTGCTCCGCTCGGCGCCGTTCCCGCAGCACGGATGCAACGTTTCGTAAAATTCCTTCGTGCGCCTGAGTATTTCGTCGTCCGATTGGCGGTCGATCTTCGGCGCAGGCACCAATCGTGGACGCATCTTTTCTCATTAGTCTAACTTCGCAATCGACACCAGATCGTCTGTATTCGAGGCCCTGCTTATAAGGAGGCAACTCGCAATACGAATGCCGCCAGGGCCAGCAGGAGGAACACGATCGCCAGACCAAACGAGTAGTCCCGACCGCGCAGGTGGGTGATGATGGCTGCGACAAAAAACAGCACGAGAGCGATCGCTGCGGCTATTCCGATGAGTGGAACGCGAATACCGGCCAGCAGTCCAAGCGCTCCCGCGGCTTTGAGAATGCCAAGGGTTGTTAGCCACGACTCCGACACGCCAACTTTGGCCATGTTGATGAGAATCTGCTTGTAGCGAATGAAATCGAGTGTGGCCGAAAACACGTTAGCGGCGGCAGCCAGAACCGTAACAACGATGTAGGCGATAAACATGGGGATTCTAATCGCTATTTCGCAATGCCCACGATTTTCTGATAATATTTCTTTTGCTCGATCGCATCGAGCATGAACGCCGCAACCGCCTTGCGGGAGATAGAGAAGCCTCTTCTGGGAGCCGCACCTTCCCGACTTCGACACGTTACGTATTGTTCCTGTGTGAGACGCGGAGGACGAGCGATCGTCCAATCGAAACCGCTATCTTGCACGACTTTTTCCATGGCAAGCGAATCGCGCATATGATTTCGCAGGATAAAACTGACAATCCGATTAGGTATACCCGGAAAATGCGCTGCAGCTGAGAGAACGACGAGCCGCCTCACTCCCGAACGCTGCATTGCGCGAATAGTCGCAAGCGCACTGTCGTGAAGAAGCGAACTTGGTTTGAAAACCCGGCGCGGACCCAACGCGGAAACGACCGCATCGTGATTTTGCATTGCCTCAGAGAGTTGCTCTTCATCCGTTACATTTCCCTGGAGAACGCCAAGCCGTTCATGCCTCAAGGTGACCGCCTCAGGCGAGCGAACAAACGCGGTGACGTGATGACCTCTCGCAAGAGCTTGCTGAACAATCTCCTCCCCTGTTCGCCCAGTCGCTCCGATAACAAATAGTTTCATGACCGGCTCCCTGTTATTACGGTCCTTGGTGGTTTTATCGGGTGTTCCAACCGCGGAGCACCTTGACTGCCGGCAAAATGAGCATGTGAGATCCGGATCAGATCCATTGCCCGGTCCAAATCCTCGTCATTGTTCATGATGAACGTGACGTATCCTGCTTCCGGCGCCCATCGGTGTGAGCGTGCTTTGCCTTCTGCGAGAACCCGTTCCTGATCGCCTTTGGACAATTGAATGTCGCAGTGCCCATGCCGATGGATGTGCATGAACATTTTCCCTCCCACAAAGAAGGCATCTTCGTGGATCCCCGTATTCTGTCGCTCCGTCACTCCGGACAATTCAAGAATCCGTTGTCGTAATTCCTGGTGAAGGTCTATTCGAGATTTCATAGTGGGTTCCTTTCTGCTGCAATAAGGTGCTGGATTGATACTATAGAAACTATTTTAGTATATTTAGTTTCCAAATCAACAAAAAGTGTTCAAACAAGAATTTGTGGTCGTCACGGATGGGATTGATTCCACACCACCGAATCTGTCTGCTAATCTGTTGAAATGGCGAAGCCTCAAGAAAAGACCGCCTCGAGGGCTGTGAGACCGATCGCGCCGCCGCCGCTCTCGCAGCATCTCCGCGAGTTGGCATCGCGGCCCCATGCGTGGGCCGTGATTGCGCGCAATCTGATTCCGGTTGTCGGCATCTACGGTTTCGGTTGGTCCGCGGCGCTCGCCGTGTTCAACTACTGGTTCGACGGTTTGACTGCGCTGGCGGCGATCGTCGCCGCCCTGATTCCGCGTGCGCTGCGCGACACGCAGCCGAAATCGGCCGGTGCCATATCGGCGGCAGCGAACCTCGTGCGCGGCGTAGTCACATGGATTTTCCTGGTCGGCATCGTTGGTCTGCCATACTGGATCGTGCTGATTCCGCTTCATGATCTGTTGCTTGGCAACGAACTGCGCCGCCAACTTGCGCAGTCGCCGGCACTCTGGTTCACCTTCGGCGCGCTCGGGGCTGGACATTTCTGGAAGGCGTTCCAATCAGGCTATGACGCGATGCCCGACAAAGAGCTGAAGCAGCGAGTGCGGTGGGATGTGTATCTCTTGGTACTGCGCGCACTGGCGATGTTCATTATGGCCGCGCACGGTCTCGCCTTCATTCTCGTGCCGCTGATGGCACTGCTGCTGAGCTATTTTGAGATCTGGCCCGAGCGCGCGCTCGGTGCAGTCTTCGGCGATCCGGCGCGGCTGTACGAATATGATCCGGAAAATCCTGCGTCGAGCCGGCGCCGACACTGACGGCGGCTGCGGCGTCGCAGCGAACGAATACTTGGACGCGCCTCGACGTAGCGTGCGGCCGCGATTAATTTGCGAACCTTATGCCGCGTTGTCCGTGGGCTTCAACCGAGCCGAATATTACTTATCACGATGAGGAATGGGGCGTCCCTGTGCACGACGACCGATTGCTCTTCGAATTTCTGATCCTTGAAGGCGCGCAAGCGGGCCTGAGCTGGACCACGATCTTAAAGAAACGAGACAACTATCGGAAGGCATTTGATGGATTTCGTCCCGAAAAAATTGCACGCTACGGCGCACGCGATGCGAAGCGATTGCTTGGCGACGCAGGAATCGTGCGGAACCGATTAAAGATCGCGGCGGCGATCGGAAACGCCAGAATGTCCCTCGCCGTTGGCAAAGAATTTGACACTTTCGGTGCCTACCTATGGAGCTTCGTCGGTGGCAAGCCAATCCAGAATCGCTGGCGACGCATAGCCGACGTGCCTGCGCGCACAGCCCAATCCGACGCGATGAGCCGCGATTTGCAGCGACGTGGATTCAAATTCGTTGGCTCAACAATCTGCTATGCGTTGATGCAAGCGACCGGTATGGTCAACGACCATCTCGTGACATGTCGGCGACACGCCGAGCTCAGCAGACCGCGCTACGCAGGTAAAAGCAGGCGGAGAAAAACAGAACAGAAGGCAACAAACAGAACGAAGCGCAAGGCTCATTCCTGATCATCGACTCGATTTTTCGCTACCTTCGCCTGTTCGCAAAAGGTTTTGGAATTTCCTTACGTTAAAAATCCCAACTTGCCGCAGCGAGGCTGTCTCTGACTTGGGCGTTAAGCGTTGGACGTTGAGCGTTTTGTTTTTTAACGAACTCTTCAAGCGCCGTCGGGCCTGTTTTCCGGCTCATGCGGCGTTGATCCTGGAGGGGCTGAATGTTGATTGTCGCTCGAGCCAGATTTCGCGCTCGCCTCGGTGGCTCTCTTTGCAGCCCACCGGGCTTTCATCGCAGCCGCGAGTTGAGCACGGCGTTCCGGTGAAAGATTCAGCTTTTTCTTCACCTTTTTAACGGCGACCGATTTCTTCGCTTCGATTGGCTTAGGAGCCTTGGCAGCCGACTTCTTTCTGGCTTTCGCCGCCTTTGCTGCCTCCGTTGCCTGTAGTTTTTGTTTTAGCCTAGCCAGTTTCTTTGGGCCTTCTTGCAGGCGTTTCTCGAGTCGTTGGATCTTTTTTCTTAAATTCTTAAGCTTCATAATTATCTTTATGCGATTTCGTTCGCGACCAAGGCGAACTAAATGATGGGATCTAGAGTAAATGACAAAATCCCGTCGATGTCACGTTCTTCCTTACTTGTCGGCCTTTGACTTCCGCCCTTCGTCACCTTCGTTTCCTTCCGTGCGGACAAGTTTTCTGTCTATCGAGGCAAAGGAGGAAATCTGGCCTCTGAAGCAACCGTTTCGGATTTCCCGTGGCAGTCGAACTGAAGCGCGAGTCGTCGTTGTGACAGTCAGCGATGGCAAAGAGATCGGTCGCGGCGAAGGCATTCCGCTCGCGCGTTACAATCAAACCACCGCCTCAGTGTTGGCGCAGATCGAATCGATCGCAGGCGAGAAGAACTTGAATCGCCTGGGTCTGCAAGACCTCTTGCCCCCAGGCGCGGCACGCAATGCCTTGGATTGCGCGTTATGGGATCTTGAAGCGAAAGCGTTCGGCAAACGGGCCTGGGAATTGGCGAACATCCCGATTGTTTCTGAAGTCGAGACATCGTTTACGATAAGTTTGGATACGCCGGAGAAAATGTCAGCGGCAGCGAAAGCGAATGCGAAACTGCCGATCTTAAAGCTGAAGCTCGGCGGCGACGATCTCGACCTTTCCCGAGTTCAGGCGGTGCGCGAGACCGCGCCTGCGGCCCGTCTACTGATCGACGCTAATGAATCATGGTCGCCATCGCATTACCGCGAGATTGTTTCGGCGCTAAAGGAATTACGCGTCGAGCTCATCGAACAACCGTTCTCGGCCGACGCCGATGAAGTCCTCGAAAGTCTCGATCATCCGATTCCAGTCTGCGCCGATGAAAGTTGCCATACCACCGCCGATCTTCCTCGCCTAACGAATCGCTACGAAGTCATTAACGTGAAGCTCGATAAGACTGGCGGGCTGACCGAGGCGTTGCGCTTGTGCGAGCGCGCACGAGAAAGCGGATTTAAACTACTGATCGGTTGCATGGTTTGCACCTCGTTAGGGATCGCTCCCGCGCGCCTTCTGGCAAGCTTGACGACTTGGATCGATCTCGACGGGCCTCTACTCCTGGCGCGCGATCGTGATCATCCGGTGCCATACGCGAATGGAAAAATTGGCGTTCCCTCGCGAGAACTATGGGGCTGACCCGCCGTCAGAATTTTCGAATCTCTTCGACTTGGAAGCAACGCGAACCCACTGCGGACAGTTGCCCTCCCTCTGATTGTCACCGTCTTGCCGGCGTAATCATCAAAGTATGCGATGACAAGGAACATATTACTAAAGGCCCAACGCCTTGGCAGATCGAACAATTGGTTTCGGCATCTGTTCGACACACGGCGCTAACATCTAGAGAGCGCGAATCCACTTCTTGAGGTGCGCCACCTCGACTGAGATCATGCGGGGGTCGTGGAAAGTGTGAGCTAGCAATGATACGCCTTGCAACGCGGCCATGAGATGCACGGCGAGCCCACGCGAATCCGCTCCTTTACCTAGCGCCTTGAACTGCGCCTCCATCCACACGAGACCCTCCGCGAACAATATTGACGCCTTGTTAGCAACTGCGCCGCCGTGCTTACGCAATTCGGAAGACAAGGTCCCGACAGGACAACCACTGCGGGCCAGCACGTCTCGGTTATCAATCTTCAGCTGGGCGAAGCCGCACAGTCGCTCTTTGGGAGAACCCTTTTTGTTCAGCTCTTGCAGCAGTACCCTCAATCGCGAAACGCGAAGGTCGACAATGGCGTCGGCAATCTCCTCCTTCGTCTTGAAGTAGTAGTAGAGATTGCCCAGAGGAACCCGGGCCTCCTTCGCAATGTCAGCAAGAGTCATGGGGTCGAACCCGTAGCGATGGGTGACCTTCACGGCGGCCTGAAGGAGCCGCGTCCGATTGTTCGTTTTCGATTTTGGCATTACTCCATCCTTGACTGACCCGGACTGTATACTATTATATCAGTTAGTCAACTGACTGGGATGCGCAAAGGGAAGCAGACGGTATGAAAAGAAATGTGCTATTGACAACGCCCAACCGATGGAAATTCAACGGATGGATTGTTTGGGGCGCGGTCCTCGTTTCGTTTGCTGTCGGATCACTCGTTACCGCTCGTTTGTCGCACGCAAACCATTTGAAGACCAATAGCAGCCGCGTCTTCGAGCTTCGAATTTATCATGCCGTGCCAGGCAAAGTACCTGCCCTTGAATCGCTCTTTTACGACGCTTCAAAGCTGATGGCCAGCCACGGCATCAACGTGGTGGGCTTCTGGGTGCCAAACGAAGATCCCGCATGGAAGGACACGTTCATCTACATCGTGGCTCATCGCAGCCGGGAAGAGGCGAAAAAGAATTGGGATGCGCTCCATACCGACCCAGTGTTTCGACCATACGTCGAAGCCGCGAAGCCTTTACTGGACAAGAAGGGCAACGTGTTTCGGGTGGATGAGGTGTACATGCGTCCGACAGATTTTTCGCTGATGAAATAACTCCCACTACTGCGGGTTAGCTTTATGAATACGCTGCGAATCTGCGTCCTTATTAGCCTTTTCTTGTTTGCCCTTGGACCGGTTAGGGGTTCGACAAATGCCTGGATCGCCAGCTGGGCGGCGAGTCCACAATCCGGAAGCCCGAATCCGCGCGAAGCTCTCCTCAACATCGACAATCAAACGGTGCGCGAGCGCGTCCGCATCTCGATGGGAGGAAGTCAGATTCAGCTTCGCTTTTCTAACGAATTCGGTTCATCGCCTCTCGTAATCGGCTCGGCCACTGTTGCCGCCCCAACCGATGCCTCGAGCGTTGAACAAGAATCGATCCGAAGCGTTACATTTGAAGGACACAAATCGGTTACGATTCCAGCCGGAGCGCCAGTGCTTAGTGATCCAATGACGTTTCCGGTAATCTTCGGAGCCGAGATCAGCGTGAGCATCTACTTCCCAAAACGCCTTACCACTCCGACTCTGCACGCGTTTGCGTTCAAGCATGCCGTAATTTCGCAACACGGCGACTTTACTCATGAAGAGAAAATCGATGCAACCACAACATCAACTGCTTCGATATCCGTTACTGCGGTTCTCGTTCCCGCCCAGCCGTCGCAGCGTCTTGTTGTGGCGTTTGGCGACTCCATCACTGACGGGGACGGATCAACCGTCGATGCGGATAACAATTGGCCGAGTGATCTGATTCGGCGTGCGGCCAATACGTCAAAAACTTCGGCATTAGCGGTGGTCAACGAAGGCATCGTCGGCAATCGATTGCTACGCGATGGCGACATCTTCGGCATCAGTGCTCTGGCGCGTTTCGACCGCGACGCGCTCGTTCCGGCTGGGGTCACTCATATTGTGCTGCTGGAAGGGCTCAATGATATCTGTTTTCCCGGTGCAAAAATGGACGGTCAATATCTTGCCGATCCAAACGAGATGCGCAGCGTTCAGGATATCACTGACGCGTACCGGCAGTTGATTTCGCGCGCACACGTTCGGGGCCTCAAGCTCATTGGCGCCACGATTACACCTTGCGAAGGCGTAGACATTCCCGGCTATTACTCGGAAGCAAAAGAAGCAACGCGCCAGGCGGTAAACAAATGGATCAGGACTAGCGGGACTTTCGATGGCGTCATTGATTTCGACGCTGTCGTGCGCGACCCCAATCATCCCAGCCAACTGTTGCCGAAGTTCGCTTCAAAGGACCATCTCCATCCCAATGACGATGGATACAAAGCAATGGCAGATTCAATTGACCTGAACTTATTTAAGTAGCGAGGCCAGTTGAAACACGTGTCGGCTCGCCAATTGGCTTCATCGATAGATCGTTACGGCGTAAGGAAACTCTTTCCCGTGTAGGGATCTTTTACTTCGGTTCCGGGCGGAAAACTCCGGACGTCGATGTAACCACTGTCTGGCGAGAACGGACTGGTAACCAAGCCTTGTTTTCCGGGCACGGGAATTCCATAAGGCAGATCGTCCTTTCCGTTTTTCCTGACAGCGGTTGCCTTCGCCACGCGGACGTTGTTCCGATTCGGAGGTGCAGGGGCCGGAGTCGGACTTGGTGAAGCCTGACTATTCGAAGCATCTGCAGCATCGCTTGGCGGAGTCTCATTATTCTGCTTACGACTCGTCTGGCGCGATTGCGCCGGCCGTGGCTTTGGTGCAGGGCGCGCCATTGAGTTTCGTATCGACCTAAAAAAGTCCTCGAAAGGTCCCGCTTCCGCTGCCTCGGGCGCAGCCAGTAAGGCAAAGACCAGACATACTACAATTATGCTGAGCGATGGCTTCATAACGCGGAAGGATACTGCCTGCATCTTTTGAAGAATGCCAGTCGTCCTTCAAAATGTCACAATTCCTGGAAAACCGCCCACGGGGCCGTGGCTACAGCAGTCTCCGCCAGTTTCGCATGCGCGCGCGCGTCAACGCCTTTTATCGATCCGTAAATCCCGTACTCGCGCTTGCGTGGCGTGAATTGCTTCCTCCGGCACTCGGCGCAGACCGTTCGTTAAACCCAGTCTCGATAGAATCCAGATCAACCATTTCGTCGGATCCCACTGCCAGGGCTTCACGCCGTTTCGATAGTCGTGCTGAAATTCGTGATGATAATTGTGATAGCCCTCGCCAAAGGTAAACAGAGCCAGGAAAAACGAGTCGCGCGCACTGCATCGCTTCGAATACGGCTGACGCCCGATGGTATGGCAGGCTGAGTTAATCAGGAATGTGCCGTGTTGAAGAACTACAACTCTTGCGATGCCACCAATTAGAAAACCACCAAGCGCGCCGATCCAGCCGTCCCACAGGAACCCGGCCAGCGTCGGCAGACCGAAGCCGACGATAACTGCCAGGAGATGAATATGCCGATGTTGCCACATCACCAGCGGATCTCTCTTTAGATCGTTAACGTTATCGAACGGCGGTTGTGGCAAGAGCTTGAACAACAGCCAGCCGATATGGGCGTGGAAAAAACCTTTGGTGATGTCGTACGGATCTTCGTCGTGATCCACATGTTTATGATGGCGTCGATGTTCGCTGGCCCACATGAGGACCGAATTCTCGAACGCAGCGGAGCCAAAGATGAGTACGAACAGGCGCACCGGGAGTGTCGCCCGGAAAGTCATGTGCGAAAAGAGACGGTGATAACCGAGCGTGATGCTGAAGCCGGTCGCGGCCAGCATCGCTGCAAAAATAGCTAGCTGAAACCAATTAAGGCCGAAATACCACAGGTATAACGGCACGGCTGTCAGCGTGAGAAAAAACGTACCGATCAGGAACGAGCTGGTCGTCCAATTGATGCGGTCCGTCGGAATACGGAAAATCAAGGGCGGAAATTTTGGGAAGAATCACCGGCTCACTGATATCGGCCGAGAATGACGTCCTTCTTTGTCCAAGTATGAACGCCGCCGCAATGCGCGCAGGTGACTTTTTGTGTTTTTAATTTGGCCATCGGCCAGAGGTTCGCTTCGATAGTCCTTCCGGTATCGGTCAGTTTTGACGTGGAAGGACAGCGCACGAGCAGGCTTTTGAGGTTAGGACCGGGTTTTGATTTCGGCCGTCGTGGCGGATCGAAAAAGAATCGCGTCGCCATAATTAGAGTCGGTAAACGATGCGCGCTTTGGCGGTGTCGTAAGGCGACATCTCCATTTTTACCCGGTCCCCGATTGTAAGCCGAATGAAACGCTTGCGCATCTTTCCGGAAATGTGCGCGAGAACGAGATGATCGTTCGCGAGCGCGACGCGAAACATGGTTCCAGGCAGCACCGACATGATAGTGCCCTCCAGTTGGATGGCTTTTTCAGAATTCATACGGTAGCGGCAGACGTGTCATTTATTAGTAACGTCGGCCCCGAAAATTTTTCAGGGCCGACATCTAAACCGCTTTACCGGCGAAAGCCTGTGAATTGACGCTTCCCGCCGCCGCCGCCCCCTTGAGGACGCGGA
This sequence comes from Verrucomicrobiota bacterium, assembly GCA_003219415.1. GTDB lineage: Bacteria > Verrucomicrobiota > Verrucomicrobiia > Chthoniobacterales > UBA10450 > Udaeobacter. The sequence continues at coordinate 18,281 of QHOS01000172.1, forward strand.
CGCTCTTCGCGCGGACGCGCTTCGTTAACAGTTAACGCGCGGCCATTAAGTTCGTGGCCGTTAAGCGCGCCCACCGCGGCGTTGGCTTGTGCGCTGTCGTTCATGGTGACGAACGCAAACCCGCGCGATTTGCCCGTAAACCGGTCCATCATCAGATGGACTTCGTTAACGGTGCCGTGTTGTTCGAACAGATCCTGAAGATCGTTCTCGGTGCTCTCAAAGGAGAGATTACCTACGTACATTTTCATTGTGTTTGAATTTGGAAAAACTACCGACCTACAGAGCCGTTCCCGTGAATCGGGTTTCAAACCACCAATGAGCGAAGCTCACCTGACGATCTACCGCGCAGTGAAGTTACCAGAGCAATCCAATAAGGTCGGAGTATCGCCCAGATTGAGCGAAAGACAAACAATCATTTCCAACGCCTCCCTTTCATCTCTTTGTTACCTTGCGATCACAGCCACAGTAAGACTGAAAATCCGTGGCGAGCGAGAGAAGCAGTGGTGCGCGTGGCGAGGAAATTCCGAACCAAGCTCGACCCGATCGCGATCCTGAGAGCTAGTCCTCGGAACCCTGCGGCTGACATCCCATTCAAACTAATTGCCGGAGCAGTCGCGATTCTTTGGGCGGTGACAAAGCACTCGTGCGACCGATCAAAACCTATGTCCAAAGCCGAAGATGTGATGACCAATCTCCTCGCGTTCGCGGACATTCGGATCGACGGAGCTCGCCCCTCTGACATACAGGTGCACGACCGGCGCTTCTTCAGCCGGGTTCTGGCTTCCGGTACGCTCGGGTTCGGGGAGTCCTACATGGATGGCTGGTGGGAGAAGCAATGCTCGATCCGAATATGCAATATTCTTGTGCGCTCTTCGCCGAGGACGACGATCTCGACTCGGCCCAACTGCGGAAGCTGGATTGGATTTGCCAAAGGCTGCGTCTGCGACCCGGCTTGCGCCTGCTGGACATCGGCTGCGGCTGGGGCGGCTTGGCTCGTTATGCCGCTCGCAACTACGGTTGCCAGGTAGTCGGGATAACAATTTCACAGGAGCAATGCCGTTACGCGCAACGTTGGTGTCGCGGATTGGACGTGGAAATCCAGCTGCGCGACTACCGCGAAGTCACCGAACAATTTGATCGGGTCGTGAGCGTGGGCATGGTCGAGCATGTCGGCTACAAAAATTATCGCACCTATATGCGAGCGGCCGCTCGTTCGTTAGGCGAAGATGGATTGTTTCTTTGCCAGGGAATCTGTGGAAACTTTTCGCGCGTCCACACCGATCCCTGGATCGAGCGCTACATTTTCCCAAACTCCATGCTTCCTTCCCTTGCCCATCTGACGCGCGCTGCGGAAGGCGTTTTCATTATTGAAGACGTCAAGAACATCGGGCCGAATTACGACCCTACTCTGCTCGCCTGGGAGGAAAACTTCCGCCGCACCTGGCCCCGTTTCGCAGATCGTTACGGCGAACGTTTCCGACGGATGTGGCGATTTTACCTGCTCAGTTGCGCAGGCGTATTTCGGGCGCGCAGTCTGCAGGTGTTTTCGATTCTCTTTTCCAAGGAAGGTATCGCTATTGGGAGCGATGGCCGCGACCAAGGACAGGTCGTGTCCTCATCGCGCACGGCAGTTCTCGAGCGGAGCGCGCTCCTCTGACTTCTGACTTCTGACTTCTGACTTCTGACTTCTGACTTCTGGCTTCTGGCTTCTCTTCGCTATGGCGTAAGGAAAGTCTTGCCTGTGTAAGGATCTCTTACTTCGGTTCCAGGCTGAAAACTTCGGACATCGATGTAACCGCTGTCTGGCGAGAACGGGCTGGTAACAAAGCCTTGTTTTCCGGGCACGGGTATTCCATAAGGCAGATCGCCCTTCGGGTTTTTCCTTGTAGCGATTGCCTTCGCTATGCGGATGTTGTTCGGATTCGGAGGCGCTGGGGCCGGAGTCGGACTTGGCGAAGTCTAACCGTTTGAAGCATCTGAAGCGTCGGTTGGCGGAGTCTCATTTCCCTGCCTACGACTGCTCCGACGAGGCTGCGCGGGACGCGGCTTTAGTGAGGGGGCGCGCAAGTGACTTGCGTAGCGAGCTAAAAAACTCCTGGTCCCGCTTCCCCCGTCGTGCTAAACAGGGTGAAGATCGACAGGCATGCGATAATTGTGCGAAGCGGCAGTTTCATAACAGTGGCGGATACTGCCTGCATCTCGCGAAAATGCCAGTCCTGCTTCAAACCTAACAATTTGTCGCCACGCGGCTGGCGCTTCCTTCTTACTTCTTAATTTTCCTGTTAGCCAAGGCCGAGTGAAGCAACTGTCGGCTCATCAATTGCAGCGGTGACTGAGAGTCCGTGGTCGACCTGGTAATCCGCGATTGCCGCTTGCGTATCCTGGCCGAGGATACCATCGATAGGGCCGTTGTAATAACCCTCGTTGTACAGTTGGGTCTGGACATTTGCGATCACCTGGTCCGGCGACAAATCATTGTAGCCGTAGATCGGACCATCGTAGGGATAATAAGAGTCAGGATAATATCCCCAGCACGGATACCAATAGCCCGAATCAAAGAAGAATGGGAACGGTTGCGAATAGACGGTAACGAAAATGATTCGGTCGCAGTTGTGCCGCCACCAACCGCTATCGTGCCATTGCGACTGATAATTGCGGAATGCCCCATATTGTCGTCCCTGAAATGCGGTACCTTTCCAGTTATGGGTAAAACCTGCACGCGTCCCACTCCAAAACGCCGTGCTTCGGGATCTGTTCACGAACGAATTGCTGCGTTCCTTAAAGCTAGAGTCTGCCCAATGATTATTGAACGGTTGGCGCGCCGCTGGCCGGGGCGCAGCATTACTCCCCAGCGACCGTTTCACCAACGAATTGTCCGTGCGCAGTCGTTCTCTAAAATTAGAGTCTGCTTGACGATCGTTGGCCCCTAGGCGTGTTCGTCTCCAAGCCGCAGTATCTCTCGTTGCAGGTCGATTCACAAACGAATCGCTTGGGCGTGGTCGTGGACTAAACCTGGATACCCTCCCATCATTCGTGACAGGCGGCAGCGTCCTTCTCCACGCCGCTGTGTTCGTTGTCGTTGGAGGCCGATGCTCGAATGAACTGTTCATTCGAGGTTGCATCCGCGTCCTCGTAAACGCCGGCTCGCGGAAGCGCGCGGTTGAATAAGTCGGCTGCCGAAAACGCGCCGTTGAAAACGTGCGTGGCGGCGCTGTCTGGCGGACAGCGCTCGTCCCTCGATACCCAGAGTATGTCGTCGTCCTTTGCGGGGCCTTTCTCTGTCGCGGGTCGTTTGGCATTTGCGCGCCTGCGGTTAGCACGAGCGCTAAGCTTCCGATATAAATCAAAAGACTTCGTTTCATATTGCTGTTTAACTTCGTTAATCAAACACCAGCCATCGGCGGAAGTTGCGCTGCCAGCAGCCGCACAGCGTCGCGCCATCTTTCAAGCAAGGATCTCAGGAGTCCCGTCAGGACAAGCTCGCTGCAGCGAGTCTGTCTTGTGGCGGACGCTGACAAGAAAGAGACAAAACTGGACGCCGCATTTCACGCGACGCTCAAATAGGTTTAGTCTTGGCGAGGTCGCAGGGCGTGAAATGTCAAATGTCCTGCTCAGCTTGCCCGCCGTGGTGGGCGAATGGAGCCGCAGGGGTGCGAGCGACATAGATGGGTTAAGCCGAGAGGCCGAAACAAACGGGAGCGAGTGAGTCAAAGCCCTCGGAGTTGAGACGTTGGTCCGATCAGCATGTTAGTTGGATGATCCTTTGTTTTGGTGATGATGTTCTTCTATTTGTTTCGAAGCCATCTCTCTTGCTCTCTCCAATCTCCAAACGGCTTCGGATTTGTTTTCCTTCCAGTGATACTCCGGGTCCATGGCGACTTGTGTCCATACGAGCTGTCCCGAGTAACGCCAGTTATCGAGCAGGATACCTTGTTCGAACGGTTGGCCTCTGGCCGTAATTACGATGACGTTATGCTCGGCACCGGTGTGGACAAAAGACTCAGCCCAGTGAAGCTCGAGCGTTTGCAGCTTCAGCGCATCCAATCGAACGAGAAGCTCCGTTGCCCACTGAAAACAGAGTCCCCCCTTTCTCGCTCCGGTATTGACGAGGAAGTTCTGAACGCCGGGCAGCCACACCACGCGCCACTGACGGCGCAGTTCTACCCCGGTAGTGTATGCAGCGTAGACGACTCGCCGAGCGTCATCCGGGCTGACGCTGGATGAGAATGCCGCGATTCGCCTTCTCAAGGCAGCGTCACCAGCGGACGTGGCAACGAACAATTCTCCGCGTGCGCGTCCGCTCTCCCAGGGTGGGGAAGCCGCAAGTACCAGCACCGGCACCACCGCGAACATACTAATCCCCAAAAGGAGAGAACGACGGAAAAATATTTTGAGACCCATACTTAACGTCCTAAGTAGCGCGCAATCGATTTATTAGACTTTTTCGGCTGGTAATCGAGGAATTGTGAGGACTGGAATGAATCCAAATCTGGCAGGTTTCTTCTTCTTACTTTTTAATTTTGGTTTTTCTACGCCTCTCTGGGTCGCCGTAGTGCATAGACGTAGCTGACCTTACGACCGCAATCAGCGAGTCTGAAGTCGGGCAGCCGCGCGTGAAATGTCAAATGTTGGGACACTACCCCATTCTTCCCTTCCCCATCGCGCCGGACCAGACTACGAAATTTATGTTATGAACGCGTATGGCACCGGTGTTAGGCGATGCACCCAGTCGCGCGGTCGCAACACTTCGCCCAAATGGTCGCCCGACGGAAAAAGAATCTCTTTTGATCACGCCAGTCAGGGCGAGTGCGACATTTTTGTCATCGACGCGCCGCAAAAGTAAGCGACGCTCGTCCCATTTGCTCCATTCTGTCCTTTCTCTGGCTCCCTTACGACGGCAATCAGTTAGTTGAAAGGCCGGGACTTATTGGTGAAATGTTAAATGTTTAGATGCGACCCGATTTAAATCCCCCAACCCCGGTGTGCCTTTTGACGCACAGGCTTTATGAAGAGAGGGTCGAAATCCGGAAAGGGCCTGAGAAGGCGGGCTAGATAGCCGTAGGGCGGTGTGAGGTCATTTCCTTCTTGTGCCATTCAAATGTTTTCTTGCTTAACTGAACCGCCCGGCGCGGCGGGCGCAGGTTAGGTGGCAACCTTGACATAACACCGAATCATGACGCCACCTGTGTCGCGATCCACCACGTATTGCCCGCAGGGTCCTTCACGCCGCCCCGACGATCCGGGTCCTGCCCCTTTTGCTGAGGCGGCTGGACCGACACGCCACCGGCGTCAAGCGCCCGCCGGTACGTCTCGTCGACACTGTCCACGTACACATGTAGATGCGCCGGAACGGCCGGCCAATCTTCTCCCGCATCGCCGATCATTACAACGGTGTCCCCAATTCGAACTTCGGCATGCATGATCGAGCCGTCGGGCATATCATAGCGTCGCAGCTCACGAGCGCCGAATGCCTTCTTGAGAAAGTCGATGACCGCTTGAGCCCCTGCCGCAATGAGGTACGGCGAGACTGTAGAGTAGCCCTCTGGTTTGTAAGAGGCTGCCATATCTGTGTTAGCGAAAAGGTGGCATGGTTGGCCCCTAACTATAATTAGACGGCATTTTGCAATCTATTTCTTGCTGCAAAGAGGGGAAGCGGTCAAAAGGCTGCATTGTCTTAGAATCCCTGTCTCTTGCCTTGAAGCTCGAGCCAGCAGAGCATTGAGACATGAAAGCACGACTAGTCAAATTTGGCGAGATCGAGGTCGAGGGAAAGCGCTACACGCATGATGTGGTGATCGACGGCGGCAAAGTGCGGAAACGGAAGAAAGGACCTTCCAAGCAATTCCGCGAAAAGTTCGGCCACACGCCGCTTTCGGCCGGGGAAGAAATTCCCTGGGGAGGCAAGCGGCTCATTGTAGGGACCGGCGCCCATGGCGCGCTTCCGGTAATGGACGAAGTCCTAGCGGAGGCGAAACGGCGCGGTATCGAGGTCATTTCGGCACCAACGTCGGAAGTCTGTGGGCTGCTAGAGGAAGTGAAGAAGGGCCAGGCGTACGCCATCCTGCATTGCACGTGCTGACCGGGGATTTCGGGAGGCCGGAATCGCAAACGCGGATCGCGGTATTATGTGACCGGCTGAAAAATTTGACGTAGCCGATTGCGTTCTGATTGCATCAGGCTCGCCCCTACCATAGCTGCCAAATGGTCGCCTGACGGAAAAAGAATCTCCTTTGATCACGCCAGTCAGGGCGAGTGCGACATTTTCGTTATCGACGCGCCGCAAGAGTAAGGATGCTCATCCCATTCGCTCCATTCTGCCCTTTCTTTGGCTTCTCTACGACGGCAATCACTTGGGTTGAAAAGTCCATGACGCACTGGTGAAATGTTAAATGTTTAGATGCGACCCCATTTTCAATTCCCCGACCCCATTTTCAATTCCCGGCTAGTGATAAGAATAATCGTATATCGATAGCGACTCCGAAGTAACTAACCCCATTTACCAAGACATCGCGAAATGATGTGATCCCACAGATAGGTAAGGCATAGAGTGTCATACCCGGGTCTCCTTCCGGCTGCATCAAAAAAAGCCCGTACGTAAATCTCCTTGTCGACAAGCTCGCCTTGATATGCATCTTGCTTCTGGTCGTAACATGTCCAACGAACGGTTGGTGGAGGGACCGAGCCGTAGCTCAAATCTAGAAAAAACTCGATGCTCGCGGCACGGCCGTTCACATTTTCCACACTATCTCCGTTCGGTCCCAACGTTAGAATTTGCTGACACTTTTCAAGGTCGGGCAACACAATCGTCCGAATTTGTGGTGGGAGATCCAAGTCGCGGAGTCGGCGCGCAGCTGCTTTACCGGCGGTATCATTATCCAAAATAATTAGAACCCGGTTTTGAATGTTAATTTTAGCGAGGCCCTCGCAAAATCGAACTACGTTGCCAGTGCCTGTAAAGGGATAGTTTTCGCCCATGTCAATGAAATTGAAGAAATCAGCAACTTCTAGCTCAACCAGTTCCAGAGACTTCTTTAGAATACTTGTGTCTGATGAACCTTCAGTAACCAGCAAGAAGCTATCAGACGCAGTGAGTCCTTCGTAGAGAGATTCTTCATCAATCCAACCGCCTTCGGCCAAATCACTGAACCGCCATGCAACCTCTCGGTCGAGATTGGATGGGTTTTCGGCGAGCAGTCGAAGTACGATATAGGGATCAAGGTTGTCCACGAAGCAGCCGTCCGAGTGCTCGAGACCAGCAAGATCCGGGGCTGATCTGACGCACTGGGGATCGGCTATGATATTCGAGATCACATATTCACCGAAATCGAAATACGAGGGGCCATCGGGGGGCACTAAACTTCATCACGTCGACTGCCGACACGGCACGCGCTAACGTTGAAAATGCAATGGGTGGACGCTGCTCATACTCGGCATGTCCGGCCAACTCATCGTATATCTTCCGACATCCTGCGAGCGTGTATCCTAATAACTCCAATCTCTTCACAATACTTCGCAGGCTGCGAGCATAAGCCGGCTTTCGTTCTGTAACATCGGCGGCGTAGTAGTAGGTCACATCTTTCAAATCGCTGGGCAAGAACAGACGCGAATGGTTTCGACCAAAGCAATTCTTTGCCCAATCAATTTCCACCCTCTCAATTCCTAATGTGATTAAAGAGCCCACCATGCCCTCCCGGTTGAACGACTATCTGGATGCCAACAAATCTATCTTTCGTTGATCGCCTACGTCTATCGCGTAAGCTTCGGCGCCTTTTTCAACAAACTCAGAATTAGGAAGATTGCCGATCAAGTATCCTGTGCTCTTGATTGAGTATTTGCCTTGGTTCGGCTGTACCAATCCAGAAGGTGTGCCTTGGCGCTTCTGAATTCCTGAAATGTTGGCCAATGAA
>QHOS01000001.1 GCA_003219415.1 Verrucomicrobiota bacterium
CACTGTCCTCGAGGTTGGTTGCGGAACTGGACGAAATCTCCCATACCTTCAGGACGCCGTCGGATCGAATGGCCACATTTTTGGTGTCGATGTTTCCGAAAGGATGCTGGCTCGGTCGCAGGCGTTGTGCGAGCGCACAGGGTGGAAGAATGTGACTCTCGTTCGCACGGACGCGCTCGACTATCACGCGCCTCGGATGCTCGATGCTGTTTTGTTTGGTCTTTCTTATGCTGTTATGCAGAATGGCAAACGAATATTGAATCATGCCTGGTCACAGCTTCGTGCTGGAGGCTGCGCTGTGATTGTAGACGGCAAAACCATGCCCGGTATCGCGGGGCGTTTGCTTCATCCATTGGTGACTTTGGAGATGAAAGCCACCGTCCTGGGTGACCCTGACCACAATGCTTGCGCAGATCTAAGAAGCCTCACCGACGAGGTCACTGTCGAAGAAGAGTTATTCGGTGCCTACTTTATTTGTCAGGGCCGAAAAGGAACATGATGGATGTTGCCTCGTTCAACGTCAGGCCGGGGGGTCGGGAACCGTTGTGATTCCGCATCTTCACCGCGGGCAACGTACGTTCTGGCTACTATTCCTTGGGCGCTGCGCCGCCACCTCAGCGGGGCTACAAAGCCGTGACCAGCCCGCCCAGCAAACCGAGAAAAGCGCCAACGAGCGTTTCCAGAAGATCATGGCGCTTTAGATAAAGGCGCGACCAAAAAACGAGGAGAGCCACCGCCGAGGCTACGGCGCCGACAACCGGATTGACCACAAACAGAATGACCGCGCTATAGAAACCAAAAAGTGCATGCAATGACAGCTTGATCCGAAAATTGATTAACGCAGCAATAATCAGAAGAAACAACGTCATCGTGGCCCCGCGCAATGCGAAAGCCGGCGCGCGGGATAGCAAAAGTACGAGCACGGCCACCGCCGAAATTGAAATCGCCCGCGGATAAAATCGGACGCGTTCAGCGTGAATGGAAACATCTGGATCGCTCCACCGGCCTGATTGGACCCCGCGAAACAGTAAGAGTGCCATCGGCAGAATTACGGTCGCCAACAGAGTCAGTGAAAGTGCCAGACCGGCGCGGTTAGCGAGGCGCAGGGCAATGATAATGCCCACGGAAAGACTGATGAAAACCAACGGGTGCCCAATCCAGGAAACCCATCGTGCAAAGACAACAGTCGGCTTGAGGTCGATCTTGTCGCGACTCACTTGTTACTTCCAACAATGCGCCCGCTTACTTCACCAAACCCGACGCGGTAAGCGTCACCCTGGCACCAGCCACTAATTGCAAGAATATCTCCGTCTTCGAGCCATTTGCGCGTTTCGCGGTTGGGCAGCTTCAAGGGGTTCGCGCCGCGCCAGGTCAATTCCAACATGCAGCCCCGCGATTCATCTGTCGGGCCGCTGATTGTTCCGCTCGCCAACAAATCGCCGGGCTGCAGATTACAGCCACTAATCGTGTGATGGGCGAGCTGTTGGGCAATGCTCCAGTACAAATTTTGAAAATTGGAACGCGTGATGACGTGCGCCGCATTCATCGATGAAGTTTGCAAGCTCGCTTCGAGTTGAATGTCGAACGTGAAATCATCCTTTGCTCGCAAGTATGGCATCGGCGCGGGATCCTGCGCCGGAAGCGATTTTCGGAAAGGCTCAAGGGCCTCCAGTGTCACCATCCATGGTGAGATGCTGGTACAAAAATTCTTCGCCAGGAACGGGCCGAGCGGCTGGTACTCCCATGCCTGTATATCCCGCGCGCTCCAATCGTTCATTAAAACCAGGCCGAAAATATGATCGACCGCGCGATCAATCGGAACCGGTTCGCCTAACGAATTTCCCGGGCCAATCAGGAACGCCATTTCAAGCTCGAAATCGAGGCTCGTTGTCGGACCGAAAGTCGGCACCGAAGCGTCGGGCGGTTTGACTTGGCCCTGTGGCCTCCGCACATCGCTGCCGCTGATTACAACCGAGCTGGCGCGTCCGTGATACGCTACAGGCAACCACTTCCAATTTGGCATCAGCGCGTTTTCCGGCCCGCGCAACATTGTGCCCACGTTGTGCGCATGGTGATAGGACGAATAGAAATCGGTATAATTCGCAATGCGCACGGGCAATTTCATGGTGACGCTCTTTTGCGCATGGAAAACGCGCGCCCGCAGCCTCGCGTTGTCACGCAGAATCGGCGTTTTGGACGAGAGAAGACGTTGAAGCACTGCGCGCGCCTTGCGCCATGCCGGACGACCAAGCGCGAGGAACGCATTCAGCGAGTCCTCTGAAAAGGGTTTTCGGCCTTGAAATTCCGGCGAGCGGAAGTGGCCGAGTTCTTCGAGCGCGGAAAGATCGACAATCAAATCGCCGATGGCGACTCCAGCGCGTGGTTTGCCTCCTCTGGGCTGAAAGATGCCGAAGGGAAGATTTTGGATGGGAAAATGCGAATCAGCCGAAACGTCGATGAATGATTTGAGTGACATGATGGTAGGGACGCCGCGCTGTAGTGCCAGTCCGGCTCGGACCGTCCGGACAGCGCAGCGCAGTCCGTATCCTACAGCAAATTTAGGGCGCGCAAATCTTCACGCGGCTCATCGAAGCTGCAACTGCCAAACGACACAACGAATCGCCGGCGATATTGCAGCCGTTTGGTGTCGATTCGCCATTCGCGCCACGCGAAAAAATCGTCAGTGAACGAAAACGAATCCACATTTTCGTCTTCGAGCATCATCGCGGTTTGATTCGTATCCCAACGATGCTCGGCAGCAAGCGCGGCCGCACCCAATACGTTCAGGAAACCGTGCATCTTTGTTTGGACTTCTTCCCGGTATTGTCGCAGCGGATGGTGAAGACCGGCTGTAAATTTGATCGGCAGTTGATGCGTAGACGGGGTCACCATTGCTTTGGCAATCTGCATCGAAGTCGGAAACGCATCCGCGGTCACTCCGCCCGTGCGCAGTTTGTAACCGAAGGTCGCCAAGTCGGCATCAGAGTTAAATCCGGCAAGCAACGCGATAGTCTCCTCCGCTCTATCGGGCGGCGCTTCCCAGAAAACCGGCAGATCGCCGAGAATCGATTTCGCCTCCTGCAGCGACGCGACATCGACGTCGTGCGGCAGAAACATCTCAAGGTGACTGATTGATATTAGATCGACGTTATGTCTCGATAACGAGCGACTCGCCGCCTCCGCATCATCGAGCGCTTCAAGAAAAGCATCCGTGTTTGCAGTCTTCGGTCCGAGCGCAGCAACGCGAAGTGGATGCTGAGCATCAAATTGCGAAAGGAGTTGTTTAGCTGCATCGAATTGTTCAACGGAGAGAATGAACGCACCAAGCATCCATGCGTCCGGAGAGCGGACATATTCAGCCTGATTTTTCAACGCTGGTTCGAGCCCGAGATTACAGGGCGGAAACATTCCCGCATAATCGATTGAGTGGGCGAGCAAAGCGCGAAGTGAATCAACTGGCATGGGCTGAGTAATTTGTTGAATCGTCACATCGCAATTCGGTACCGAGTCACGAATCTCGAATCACGACTCTCGGATCTTGAATCTCGCATGGCGAATCTGTGGTCCGTCATCAATCGTCAATTATCTGGCTAATCGCAGGAGGCAAGTTCCGGGGCCATGCCGAACGACGCACGCAGTATGCGGCCGGGTGCGATTGTTTGGATTCCTTCCTTATTTTCAAAGGCCCGCTGTTGATGATGGTCAGTGAGTCCCCAGCATGGTTCGATGCAGAGGAATGGGCCGCCATCCGACCACAAAGTCAGATAAGGGACGCCCGTTAAATCGACGGTGACCCAGCGGCCGCTGGGCGGATCAACATAGGAAAATTGACGCCTCGGAACGTCGAGAAGCTCGAGAATGATGGAGCCGGGCAGTTCCGTTTTTGAAAACGGCATTTCGCCACCGGCGAACTCGATATCGCGCGTCTGTTCGGAAAGATAATTTCCCGTCGAAAAGTGACGGCGGTAAAGTCCTCTGGGCATTTGAAGGTGGAAGCTTTCGAACGAGGTCGCCGCGAATCCCGGATGCAATCCAAAAGAAACGTGCGCATCCAGTTCAGGCTCCTCGTTTCGAAACTCGAAAAGCGTGACCACTTTGTTCGCGTCGATCCTGTAGGTCACGGTCACACTCACATTCAGCGGATATTCATCTGCCGAGAAATCATTCGGCGTTATCCGATATTCCAGTGAGGCGCCGCTTCCCTGAAGAGAAGTTCCGGCGAAGTGCCATGTTTTGGAGCGGAGGAAACCGTGATTCCCGCCCTTGATTTCACGTCCGCGGTACAAACTGCGTCCGTCTTTAAGCCGATGGAGATAGTAACCCATCACCGTCGCATGATTCGCCCACCCCTGAGACGGCGCCGATAGGTCGTTGTCGCGATAAAGAAAACCGGTCCACTCGCCAGTTTCGTTAACTCTGGCAAGACTGACTAATTCCGCACCCAGACGGGAAACGACAATCCGCATGCCGTTCTCCTCATCGGTCAGGATATCGAGATGCTGATTTTCTCGCTGATCTTCAGTATGCGAAAACTTCATCGCGTCTCACGGAAACAGGCCGCGCATCTTCTTAGCCTTGAGGACACGCTCGACGCCGATTGCCATGGCCGCGGTGCGATGAGAAATTTTGTGCGCTTTGGCGCGTTTGATCACCTGGGCGAATGAATGCTCCAGGATGCGGAAAAGCTTGTCGGTCACTTCCATTTCCGTCCACAGATAGGATTGCAGACCCTGCACCCACTCAAAGTAAGAAACAATTACGCCGCCGGCGTTGCATAAAATGTCAGGGATTACAAAGATTTCGTCCCACCGTTTTTCCAGGATCAGATCCGCCTCCGGAGTGGTCGGCCCATTAGCGGCTTCGGCGAGGATTCGGCATTTGAGTTGCCCGGCGTTCTTTCCGTTAATTACGCGATCGACTGCTGCCGGCACCAGGATATCGCACGGCATCGTGAGGAGTTCGTTTGGATCGACATGATTATCCTGGGCGAACGCCCGCAAAGTCCCTTTCTTAAAAACGTGCTGTTCGGCGGCTTGAATATCTATTCCTTTCGGATTGTAGATCGCCGCGTGTGCGTCGCTAATACCAATAACTTTGACCCCACTCTTGTAGGCGAGGGAAAGAGCGGCCACTGATCCAACGTTGCCGAATCCCTGCACGATCGCCGTACATTTTTCGGGATCCATTTTCAACATATTCATCGCGCGCTCGACCAGGTAAACGACGCCGCGCCCTGTTGCTTCCCGGCGGCCTTCCGTTCCGCCGATAGCGACCGGTTTGCCGGTCACGATTTCACTCACCGAATAACCTTGATGCACCGAATAGGTGTCCATGAACCACGCCATGACTTGTTCGTTCGTGCCCATGTCAGGACCCATGATGTCGGTGTGTGGCCCGACAAACGGAATCATCTCCTGCATGTAACGGCGTGAAACCCGTTCCAATTCCGTCCGTGATAATTTCGCAGGGTCCACGGTGACTCCGCCTTTTGCTCCGCCATACGGCAAATTGGACAGCGCACATTTCCAACTCATCCACATGGCCAGTGCCGCCGTTTCGCCCATGGACAGAGATGGAGCGAAGCGCGTCCCGCCTTTTGTTGGACCCAGAGTCAAGTGATGCTGGACGCGGTAGCCTTGGAACGTTCTCGTGCTGCCATCGTCCATATGCACAGGCAGCGTCACAGCGATGGCGCGCTTCGGATACATCAGGCGCTCGCGATCGTTCTTATTGATGCTCAAATAATCGGCGATGACCTGAAATTGGTCGCACGCCATTCGAAACACGTCGTCGTCGTAAATACTCATGAAATAAACACGCTAGACCTGTCGGTCGCCAAATGCAGGTTGCTATTTGCGCTGGGCAAATAGAGCCGTCAACCCCGAAAGCTTTCGCGGGTCAACTCCGAAAGCATTCGTAAGTCAACCCCGAAAAGCCGCAACACCATAAGATCGACAATCTCATTTGCAACCCGTAGCGTCCGTTCGAAAAATCAACTACAATGAAAATTGAAACCCTAGCTGTTCATGCGGGCCATATCATTGATCCGGCGACTGGCGCAGTTTCGTCGCCGATTCATCTTTCAACCACGTTCGAGCGCGACCCCGAGGGCACGTATTCGCGCGGGTTCATGTACACGCGCAACAACAATCCAAACCGCCAGGCGCTCGAGCAGGGAATCAGCGCGCTCGAAGGCGGCCCGGCGGCGGCAGCTTTCGCCTCCGGAACCGGAGCAAGCATGTCCATCTTTCAGGCGCTTGCGCCGGGCGATCATGTTCTCGCGCACGTCGATGCCTACTACGGAACGTCGCGATTACTGCGCGAAATGTTCCTGCGCTGGGGACTCGACGTCAGCTTCGTCGATATGAGCGACCTTCGTGCCGTTGGAAAAGCACTGCGCCCAAAGACAAAGCTGGCCTGGATGGAAACGCCATCAAATCCGCTGTTGAAAATTGTCGATCTTGCCGCTGTTGCGCAGATCGTCCACCGAGCGGGTGCGATCTGCGTTTGTGATAACACCTGGGTGCCAACGCTGCAGCGCCCATTCGACTTGGGTGCGGATCTAGTCCTGCATTCGACGACAAAATATTTCGGCGGTCATTGTGACGTGCTTGGAGGAATCGTCGTCACCAACGTTGAAAATGATTTTTTCCAACGTATCCGCAGTATTCAATACGAGGGCGGCGCTGTCCCCTCGCCTTTCGACTGCTGGCTGATTTTGCGTGGAATGCGCACGCTGCCGTGGCGAATGCGCGCGCATTCGGAGAACGCCATGAAAGTCGCCGATTTCCTTTCCGAACACCAAAAAGTTGCGCGTGTCCACTACCCCGGATTGAAGTCACATCCCGGACATGAGACCGCTACAAAGCAGATGTCGATGTTCGGTGGGATGCTTTCGCTTGAGGTCAAGGATGGACGGGACGCTGCAATGTCAGTCGCCGCTAAAACAAAAATCTTCACTCGCGCGACCAGTCTCGGCGGAGTTGAAAGCTTGATTGAGCATCGCGCATCGATCGAAGGCGCAGGAACAACTTCGCCTGAAGGCCTCTTGCGGTTATCGATCGGCCTCGAAAATGCCGACGATCTAATCGAGGACCTCGATGAGGCTCTCCGATAATTCGCAATTACCAAAATCGCCTCCGAAAAACATCGGCAATGTCCTGCATTTCGCTCACGCGCAACAAGTAAGCGCAGCCAAAGAATGCCGCTGCACCGACCGCGATCGCGACCAGCAGCTCACATAACTTTGGAAGAAAGCGCAAGTGCGCCCAGGCACCAAGCCACCAGTAATTTGCCGCCCAGGAGACCAATGCCAGCACGGTCCCGGCAAGACACATTTTTCCGAGACCAACTAGCAGCTGCCGCGTTTCCAGCCTGCGCACATGGCGTCGCATTAACGCGTAAAGCAACAGGAAATTGATCGTCGCGACGAGGCTCGTCGAAAATGCCAGACCACGATGTCCCCACCCGAGCCGAAATGTGAAAAGCCAGTTCAGAAAAAGATTCGCGCCGATCGCAAAGAAACTGATGATCATTGGCGTGTTGCGTTTGCCGATCGCATAAAACGCAGGCGTTAACACCTTCAGGACCGCATAGGAAACAAGCCCGACTGCGTAAAATTCCAGTGCGCCGGCAGTCTCGCGCGTCATTTGTTCGTTAAACCGTCCGTGCTGGTAGATCACGCTGATGATCGGCGACGCAAACATCGCCAATCCAATCGCCGATGGAATGGTAAGCAAAAATGCGAGCCTGATCCCACGAGCGAGAATCGCGCGGAACTCGTCCACGTTACCAACGGCCGCGCTTTTCGATACCAGCGGAAGCGTAACTGTACCAATCGCGACGCCGAAAATTCCGAGCGGCAACTGCATCAGGCGAAATGCAATGTTCAACCAACTCACCGGACCGTTGCCAAGGCTGGCCGCAAATCCGCTGTTGATGAGCACGTTCACCTGCACGGCGCTGGCGGCGATCACGGCGGGCCCCATCAGCGTGAGCACAGCCCGGACGCCTTCATCGCGCCACTGAAAATCGGTGTGATATTTGTAACCAACGCGCCAAAGAGAAGGGAATTGTCCAGCTAATTGCCAGGCTCCGCCAACCAGTGTCCCGATTGCCAATCCCACGAGCGAGCGCGCACCAAAATGTGGATCCAGCCACCAGCCAATTGCGACCCCGGCAATAATTGAACCGAGGTTAAAATAACTCGACGCCATGGCCGGTGGGCCGAAAACATGCTTGGCATTGAGCATGCCCATCACCAACGCGGCAAGCGACACGAGCAACATGAATGGCCACATGATGCGCGTGAGCAAAATAGTCAGCGCGGTCTTGTCGGGCGACCAGCTCCACCATGTTAAAAGGTCGACCAGCTGCGGTGCGAACACGATGCCGAGCAGCGTGACCATGCTCATGAAAACGGCCGTGAGGGTTGCGACTTTGTTCGCCAGACGCCATGCTGATTCATCGCCTTCGACCGCGATCTTCTTTGAAAACGTCGTGATGAATGCAGTCGAGAGCGCACCTTCAGCGAATAAATCGCGCAGCAGATTCGGCAATCGAAACGCCATCAGGAACGCATCGAGATTTCTTCCGGCGCCGAAAAGACCGGCAAAGACCATTTCGCGAATCAAGCCGAGCAGCCTACTCGACAGAATCGCCATGCCAACGATTCCTGCCGCGCGTGTGCTTCCTCGCCGATCGTCCGCTGCAGTCATTGGCGAACAAAGAACAGCGTCTAGGAGTTTGGGAAAGCAAAAACTACAGAAAAAGCTTTTTTACCCACGAATCACACGAATAGACGCGAATCCTTATAGAGAGGACTTTTCGGCGAGGGCGCCGAAACTCAAAACAGGTCTGGCAGCAGCACGCGAGGCGCGTGTGCTCCCCCAATTCGAAACGCGCAACGTATCCGCCAAACTAGTAGGGGCGATTGACCTCAATCGCCTTCGGCCGTTGTAGGGGTACTCGCCGCGCGGGGAGGACCGAACCCAATAGTCAGATGGTCGGCACAACTGCCTCTACAACATTCGTGTTAATTCGTGCTGATTCGTGGTTAACACCCAGAAAAGAGGAAGCGCCGAGAGGAATTTTTAGCTCTCGGCGCTGTTTCTCTGGGGCGAATCGTCTCCGGCCTTACTTTATGGCGATCACAAAAGTGATGCTGCCGTACTTCAGGTTGATACGGAACATGTAGCTGTAACCCGACTGCAGGTTGCTGGTGGCCATGTTGAACATCCACATGCCACCGGTATAGCGGAAGGCAACGTCTGGAATATCGTTATACTGGCTTTCGTCCGGGTTCGGAATTTGGCCGCGTACCGCACTTAGCATAGTCAACTGGCCGCCAGTGCCCGCAAAGACCGCGTTCGGATCGGAGATGGGATTGCCGTTGGCGTCGCACACAGTGAACTTCACCGGGACTGTGCGGCCGCTGCGGGGGAATATGCTACTGCCGTCGGCGTTGATCGGCTGCAAAATGACGCCTCCTGGGTTCGAGCCAGTGCAGCTGTGATAGCCGATGACGTCGTGCACGGTACCATTGGTGTTGTTGTAGTTAGCGGTAGCCGTGAGGCTCCAGGGGTCGCTCGCGTAATCGCCGGGCAGGGTATGGGTCGTGCCGCTCACATCAACGGTGCCGACGGTGACTCCCATCTCACCATTCACGCCCGTGATTGAGGTAATAGTGGCCATGTGCGATTGGTAATCGTACGCCACGTTATATGCCGTGATCACGACAGTCGCGTTGGCCTTGGCGATTCTATCGGTGATGGTCGTGGCAGAGATGTCATTATAGTTGGCCGCGCCGGTGAAGCTCCAACTGTCGCTGACGTATGTCCCGGCGTTCGTGTGCGTGGTGTTCAAGATGACAGTTCCAACAGTGGCTCCGGTCTCGCCATTCACACCCGTGATCGTGTAGGTCGCCGTGTGCGGCTGACCGTTATATGTCACGTTATACGCCGTGACCGTAACCGTCGCATTCGCCTTGTTCACCGGTAGCCCAATCGGTGCGTTGTGATAGCTGATTGTGTAGTTCCCCAACCCTGTGCCCACGGCCGCGCTCGCCAAAATGGCATACGGTGAACCTGCTACTGTCGCCGTAGCGGCTGAGCCTGTGCTGGTCAACGTCACGCTAGTCACAGTATTGCCGTTGACCAACTGGCCCGCGCCAGTGGTGAACTCTGTGCCTGCAAACGTCACCGTGTCACCATAAGTCTTGGTCCGGTTATTTGCCGTGATATCCAGCCCCTTCGGGTAGATGCTAAGGTGCCCCACATGATACGTGATCGCGTAATTGCCTACTCCCGTGCCTACCGCCGCGCTCGGCGTAATGTCATAAGTCGGGCCAGGGGTAGTTACAGTTGCTGTCCCTGCTGCACCCGCACTGGTCAAGGTTACACTCGTTACGGTGTCGCCGTTGATTAATTGGCCTGCGCCGGTGGTGAACTCCGCGCCTGTGAAGGTGAACGTGGCGCCATAGGTCTTGCTTTGGTCATTGGCCGTGATATCCAGCGCCT
>QHOS01000173.1 GCA_003219415.1 Verrucomicrobiota bacterium
CGGATCGGCTTGAATGTCTCCTCGGCTTTCTCCTGAGGCCCTACATATGCCCAGACAATGCCGCACATTTTTTTCATGTGTAGATGTTCCGGGAAAGGCGGCGCAGGCGGGACGGTGAGAAAGGCGAAAAAGCCATTTAGATCATCGGGAGCCGCGGAAATTAGTTCGCGGTACCATTTCATTACCTCTGCTGTTTCGCTCAGCTCGTAGAGCATCGGGCCACCATAGATCATGTCGATCGGGTGCAGCTTGAACGTAAACGCTATTACAACGCCAAAATTTCCGCCACCGCCGCGAAGTGCCCAGAACAAGTCGGAATTTTCATCAGCGTTCGCCTTAACAAAAGTGCCGTTGGCCAAAACAACATCGGCCGAGAGAAGATTATCAATGCTTAATCCGCATTTGCGCGTGAGATGCCCGACTCCTCCGCCAAGAGTTAATCCACCAACGCCGGTCGTGGAAATGATTCCGCTGGGCGTCGCCATCCCGAACGCATGCGTTGCGTGATCGACATCACCCCATGTGCACCCGCCGCCAACGGTTACAGTGCGCGCCGCCGGATCGACCCGCGTATATTTTATCGGGCTCAGATCGACGACCAACCCATCGTCGCAAATTCCCAAACCTCCCGCGTTATGTCCACCACCGCGGATCGCGACAAGCAGATCATTCTCTCTCGCAAAGTTTACGGAGTTAATGACGTCAGCCACATCGGCACAACGGGCGATGAGCCGCGGCTTTTTATCTATCATCCCGTTGTATACCTTCCGGGCTTCATCGTAATCTTTGTCGCCCGGTTCGATCAGTCGCCCACGCAGGTTCGCTTTGAAATCGGCAACAGCATTCTCGTTAAGCATGACGAATTCTCAGCGAAACGGTCTTATGGTCAAGACATGAAGGTCTCAGCATTTTCATTGAGATATTAACCGGTGTAACGCTAATATGTCTGGCGATTGAAGTAGGCGATGTTTGACCCGGACAGACCTTGGACGCGGCGGGAGTTCTTGAAACTCGCTGGGCAGGCGGGACTGCTCAGCACGGTTCCAACGCTCGCGAGCGCTGCGGCCGCTCTCAACCCCGACACGGTTTGCATTTCGATCCTGCACACAACGGATTTACACGGTCATATCCTTCCAACCTCCGATTACGACGGAAACCGGGATCGGGGCGGATTGGCACGTTGCGCGGCGCAAATCAGGCGCTGGCAGCGGGAAAATCCCAATTCGATACTGATTGACGTCGGCGACGTATATCAGGGCACCGATGTCAGCCTTCGAAACAAAGGCGCGTTGATGATCGATCTGCTCAACCATCTCGAATATGACGCCTGGGTCGTCGGCAATCATGAATTCGATTGGGGGATGGAATGCTTCGAACACGCATTACAACAATCAAACATGCCCGTTCTTGCCGCGAACATGCTGATGGAAGGAAAACCGGAATTTCCAGATGCGAAGCACCCGTTTGCAAAAATTCAGCCTTTCATTTTGAAGGAGATTGCTGGAATCAAGATCGCGATCGTTGGTATCACCACGCCAGGGATGCCGTTTTGGCTTTGGCCGGAATTTACCCGTGGACTTGATTTCCGGCATCCGGTCGAGCCTGTTCGTCGCGCGATCACGAGGGCGAAAAGAGGAGGCGCGAACGCGATCGTGTTGACGGGGCACATGGGACTCAAGACCCGCACCGGCGGCGATGATTTTGCCAATACCGTAATGGCGTTGACTTCGGAATTTCCGGAGGTGGCAGTGTTTATCGCCGGCCATACGCATCAAGACGTCCCGAGTCGGCTAACGAACGGCGTGTTGTTTACTCAAGCAGATCATTTCGGGATTCATGTGGGGCGGGTCGATCTTCTTTTCGATCGCAATTCGAAGAAACTGCTGCACCGCGAAGCGATGTGCGAGCTGATGGATAACCGCTTCGGCTGTGATCAGATGGTTCTTTCACGATCGAAATCGCACCTCGCCGAATCAAGCGCCGCTGTGTCGGAACCGATCGGTGAACTGGCCGAGACGCTGCGTGGTCGAAGTCACGCCGGCCGGCCAAGCGATGTCGAGAGGCTGATTGGAACGGCAATCATGGAAATGTTGCAGGAACGAAATGTGCCGGTTGATGGAGTTATGCACGGGACGTTCGATGACAAGGCCGATTTGATCGCCGGTCCGAAAACAGTTAACGACGTCTGGGATATCATTCCTTTTGAGAACTACGTTGTGACGGCGCAACTCTCGCCCGAGGAAATAAAAATTTCGATGGAAGATGTGTTCGCCAGCCGCGAAAAGCGCAATCTGCTTGGCTTCGAACTGAAAACAGAAGGTCGCCGTGACGACTGCAAGATTGTCTCGATGGCCCTGGCCAATCGGCAGCCGCTGGATCGGAACAAAAAATACGTTATTGCGTTGAACAGTTTCGATGCACGTAGCGGCGGCCATCATTTTATGAAATTGCGCGCGTTCCTCGAGCGACCGGAGGCCAACTGCATCCTGCATCCGGTGCAAACGCGTGATGCACTGATTGGTTACTTCCAGCATCACAAAATCGTCCATCGGATGGCCGCGGTGAACCCGCTGGCAATCGCGGCATAAATTCAGTTCCCCTTGCAAAAACGACACATCCTGCTTGCCTATTGCGCCATGCGGCTCGGAACATTTTGCATAATTGGTTTGTTGCTCACTGCTGAACTGGCGTCGTCGCAAACGGCAAAACCTGCGTCACCTTCACCGACACCGGCACTGCCGGAGTTCCGCCCTGCACTGCTCGGAACAGGTCCCGATTCGTTGATAAACAAGATCGACACTGCCGATCTGATTAAAAAGGGTCAGAAAGACGCTGCCATTATGTTTTCCTGTCTCGTGGCGCCGACTGGTGATGTCGTTCGCAGTGCTGGTTATCGCGGCGCGCGCGGATCAGAATTGCTCGAGCGGGAGGTATTGAAACGTCTGGCAAACATAAAGTTTATTCCCGCGATTCACAATCACCAACCGGTCGTCGCCGTTTTCTATGGAACGGCAACGTTCGCGGTCGTGAATGGCAAACCGAGACTGCGCATCTTTTCAAATCAGCAGCTCGAGGAAGTGAAAAAGGAAAACGATTTCATCGATCCACAACCCTATGCTGGTCCGGGATCAAAGTTCACCGGAATACATTATCCCGACACGGGGACCACAGTGGCGCTGACTGGTGTTGTCGAACTTGCACTCGATATTGATGCCGCAGGTAATCTGAAGAACATCCAGCTCGTAACGGAGGAGCCGCCGTATCTGGGTTTCGGCAAAGCGGCCCTGTCCGATTTTGATGGCGCAAAATTTATTCCGGCGTTCCGCAACGGCAAACCCGTCGACAGCAAAGTCAAGGTTCCGATTTATTACAAGCCATCAGGCTCCTAAACTGATTGGTCGCCGATTCCCTGGTAGCAGCCTTGCGGCCAAGTCCGGGCACCTTCTTGAGCCCGTATACGTTTTCGAATTTAGTTGATCAAATTTGAGCGTACAATTTTTCATGGCTCGTGGATTTGTAGCTGTAGCTGCTTCTTTGTTGCTCGCCTCGTCTGTTTCTGCGCAGAGCGCAAATTCCAACAGGCGACCTCGCGCTTCGGATTTAGGGCTGAAAGTTGGCATTCTGCCGGCTGGTCCACTTAATGCCATCACGGATGTTGCCGGGGTTGGAGTCGGCCACACGACAATCATTAGCGGAGACAACGTCCGCACCGGTGTTACCGCCGTTCTACCACATTCGGGTAATCTCTACCGCGACAAGGTGCCCGGCGCGATTTTCGTTGGAAACGGTTTTGGAAAGTTGACTGGCTCTACGCAGGTCGATGAGATGGGCGAGATCGAAACACCGATCGTGCTGACAAACACTGCGAGCGTTCCGCGGGTAGCAGACGCGGTGACGACGTATATTCTAACTTTGCCGGGAAATGAGAATGTTCTCTCAGTCAATCCGGTGATCGGCGAGACCAATGACGGATACCTAAACGACATACGCGGGCGTCACATCACACCAGACAACGTGTTCGCCGCCATCAAGAAAGCAAAGACAGGCCCAGTTGAAGAGGGGAATGTCGGAGCTGGTACCGGCACTGTGGCGTTTGGTTGGAAGGGAGGAATCGGAACTTCGTCGCGAAAGCTGCCTCAGAATCTTCGTGGGTACACGGTCGGGGTCCTAGTGCAGACGAATTTTGGAGGCGTCCTCTCGATTGCTGGCGCTCCCGTTGGTCAGGAACTAGGTCGGTACTACTTGCATAATGAGTTGCAGGAAGGCAGCGGGAAAGACAAGGCAGACGGTTCATGCATGATGGTCATCGCGACCGATGCGCCGATCGACGCGCGGAACCTGAGGCGCCTCGCAGCCAGGGCGTGGCTGGGAATGGCCCGCACCGGAAGTGCTGCCTCGAATGGAAGCGGGGATTATGCAATCGCATTCTCGACTGCATCACAGTTACGGATTCACACTTCTGAGAAGCCGCCTACGCGGCAAATCGAACTGCTGACCAACGATGCGATGTCGCCGCTGTTTCTGGCTGCGATCGAAGCGACCGAAGAAGCCATCTACAACTCGATGTTTCGAGCGACGACAATGAGCGGGAATGGGCACACGGTCGAGGGACTGCCAATCGACAAAACGATCGAAATATTGAAGGAACACCGATCCATCAAGTAAGGAGCGTCGCGGTGGTGAACAAGATTGTGCGTGCGTCTTTCTTCGAACGTGACCCGCTCACTTGTGCGCGCGAGTTGATCGGCACAGAACTAATCTGGGGCGAGTGCTCGGGGATCGTCGTCGAGGTGGAAGCGTACGCAGCAATCAACGACGAGGCCGCGCATACGTTTACACGGCCGAGCGCGCGCAGCTTTATCGAGCGAAACAACGCCGGTGCGGCTTATGTCTATTTCAATTATGGAATGCATTGGATGTTGAACGTGTTGGTGAAAGGCGACGAGAACGGCTTCGTTTTGATTCGCGCGCTAGCGCCGAGGAAAGGGATCGAACGAATGAAGAAACGTCGTGGCCTTAACGACGTGACACGTCTTTGCTCGGGACCCGGCAAACTCACGCAAGCGCTTGGCATCACCAATCGCCATCATGAATTGGATTTGTGCTCCGATCCGCGACATTGCTTTGCTCGCAACACAAAAACGTCGGATGTGGTGGCCGACAAGCGCATTGGTATCACGCGCTCCGCCCATTATCCCTGGCGTTTCACACTGAGGGGCAGCCCGTTCGTAAGCCGGGCTGTGAGACTGGAGGGCGGAGCTCCTGCGACGCCGTTGCGTGGAAGGTTTCGCAGGAGCTTGGGCCTCCATTGACTCAGTTGGCTGTTCGTCGAAATTCTCTGTTTCGCATGAATCGAACCAAACACCGCGTCTTACTGGGGATGAGCGGGGGAGTGGACTCCAGCGTCGCGGGATATTTGTTGCGCCAGCAAGGCCACGAGGTCATCGGCGTTACCATGAAAGTTTGGCCGCAGGATTGCATCTCGCGCGCGGAAGACAAATGCTGCGGTCCGCAAGCTGTGGCCGATGCGCGCGGTGTGGCACATTCGCTGGGTATTCCGCATTACGTCGTTGACGAAGCCGACCAGTTCGAGCGGTTGGTCATTGATTATTTCTCCAGCGAATACCAGGCCGGGCGCACGCCAAACCCGTGTGTGATGTGCAACGAGAAGCTCAAATTCGGCAATCTTTGGAGCAAAGCCGCCGCCCTGGGGTGCGACTACATTGCAACGGGGCATTACGCGATCATCGAACAACGCGCTGATCACGCAATTTTGCGAAAGGGTCTCGACCCGCGCAAAGATCAGTCCTATTTCCTTTTCAGTTTGCGTCAGCCCCAGCTTCGACGTGCGTTAACTCCACTTGGCAAAATGACAAAACCGCAAATCCGCGAAATCGCGCACTCGTTAGGCCTTAAAGTTGCGGACAAGGTGGACAGCCAGGAAATCTGCTTTGTCCCTGGTAACGATTACAAGGCGTTTTTGCGCTCGCATCTAGGCGAAAGCGAGTTTCATCGCGGCGAGATTTACGATGTTGCCGGGAATTTTCTGGGCGAACACGATGGCATCGAACTTTTCACGATTGGACAACGCAAAGGGTTGCCGGGCGGCTCACCGCGGCCGCGCTACGTTGTGGATCTGGATCCGGCGACGAATCGCGTGATTGTGGGCGACGCTGATGACCTGGTGACGGAGGAATTCGAGATCGATCGAGTGAATTGGATTTGCGATATCGCGCGGGGGTTTCATGGAGGGGTGAACTCCTGTGAGCCCGGCGTCGCAAGAGCTCCGCTCTCCAGGCGCTTCGATGTAACGGTGAAGATTCGTTACAGCCACCCAGGGACACGCGCTACAGTGACGCAACTCGACGACGGCCGCGCCCACGTGCGGCTGCATGATCCGCAAAGGGCTGTGACTCCGGGACAAGCAGCGGTGCTTTACGATGACGACATCGTCCTCGGTGGCGGTTGGATTTGCCGAGGCGAGCCGATCAGGCATTCCGAGCCGATCGGGCGCAGTGAAACGTTCAATCGATCGGCTACGACTGCCCTGGCCTGACCGCGATGGCTGATCAAGTCTTACTCGCCGTCAGCACTTTTCCTGATGTGGAGACAGCCAATCGCATCGCTGAAGCATTGGTTGCGGGGAAGTTGGCGGCATGCGCCAATCTCATGCCGGCTGTTCATTCCATTTATCATTGGAAAGAAAAAATCGAGAGCGCCGGCGAGGTCATGGTGTTCTTCAAGACAACACAAGATCGGCTGGCAGCCTTTGAAGGAAAGCTGCGCTCGCTTCATCCATACGAAGTCCCAGAGCTGATCTGTTTCAATGTCGACAGTGGATCGCCGGATTATTTGCGCTGGGTAATGGATAACTGCCGCTAAAAACTCGACGGCTTAAAGCCGTCGACTTTCAAATCGCGCCGCGACGTTTGTAGTTAAGCGCAAAAATAGTGATGCCGATGAGATTGGCCACGAGAGTCACAGCAATGACTTTTGCGGCGAAAATTAACGGGCTAGGCACATCAATGATCGGATAAATAGTGAAGAAGATAGCCAGTAGACATACGATAAGACCGGCACCGGCGGACAACCGCAGCCAGGTGCGTGCGCCCGCTCGTATCGCGGCAGCGCCTGCGATCGGGATTGCAAACATGACGGTATAAACAATTCCGTAAAAAACATTCGCGGCGTTGTCCACGAGTTGAAATGCTTCCTGCAAACCTGCGCCGATCTGGCTGGAGATGGCAATCACCAGCGTGATCGCGCCGACGAACATGATTGAGTTGATCGGCGTTTTGTAGCGCGGGTGCAGGCGCGAAAACCATGCCGGCAACAGGTGGTCCCAGCCGGCCACCATCGGCAAACGCGAACTGCCGGTGAAATGAATACTCATCGAAGATATCGAACGCACTGTCATCAGCAGAATCGCCACCGAAGCGATTGTGCCGGCGATTCGGAACGAATGCAGACCGAGCCGCAACGTCTGCGGCACCGGGCCGATTAGATCGATTTGGTTATTTCCTATGAAAGCCAAAACCGAACTCGTTCCAAGAACGAACATCAGCGCGATGATCGGCGCGGCGATAATAACGGAGCGTCCGATGTTGCGTGCCGGTGCATGAGCTTCACCGGCCAGAATGCCAACGTATTCAAATCCGCTCAGTCCGCCGACTGCCAGTTTGCTGAAGATGTTGAAGCAGTAGAAGAGCGGCATCGCGGGCGCAGCGATTTCAAGCGGGCGATACGTGCTGAGATCGCCGCGAGCGAGACTAATGACTGGAAGAACAATCAAAGCCCCATAAGCCAGGAACATCGCGTACCCCCCGACGTTGTGCACCCATTTGCCTAACGATAGCCCTCGAACGCCGGTCAATCCGAGGCCACTGACCAGCACGCAACTGATGAGCGCGACGCACCAGGGGCTGTCTCGCATCCACGCCGCTGCATCACCGAGGGCATAGGAGATGTTCGTTGTGATGAACATTCCGCCCAGAGCGATCACCATGATCGACAAAAGCCAAAGGTTCCAAGCGACGATGAAGCCGGTAAATTCATTGAAAGCGAGCTTTGCCCATTGATAAATTCCGCCTTCCAACGGCATCAGTCTGCTGAGGTAAATGACGACGGCTGCTTGCGGAATGTAGAAGAGTAAAATGGCAAGAAGCCAGAAAAAGAGATGCGAGGTTCCAAGCTTTGCAGCGGTGCCGACCCAGCTTGAGCCAACCACAAAGACAATCTGTGTCAGGACGAGATCGCCAAGTCCCAGCGGCTTTTTGAGCGCGACGCTTTGTTCTTCGACACGGCGTTCGGCGCGATCTAGCTCAGTTCTCATGAGTTCGTTGAAGGGTTGAAGGATTGAAGGGATGAAGCGGAACGGCGCATCTTGTCATGTTGAGCGAAGCGAAACATCTCTGATTCTCTTCTTGCTTCTGCGCGAAGAACTAATCAGAGATTCTTCGCTTCGCTCAGAATGACAAAGTGGCTCTTACGGCTTAACGCTTCAATGCTTTAACGGTGCAACGATCCGTTAATGCTCGTATTCGGATCTCTTCGGCGGCGGCGTTTCGTTTCGAAATTCGCGATGGCGGACTCTTCCACCAGCATAGGCGATGTAAGTCCCGCTTCCCAGGGTCACCGCGCCGAGCAAGACCACCGCGACAGCGAGAGGCATGGAAGATTTGGGCCATTTGATTGGCGCAGCGATAGCGAACGTGCTCACAGCTGCGAGCGCATAGAAAACCCAGATGAGATTCTCAGCGCGATACCTGTGTTCATCAAGCCAGGCTTCTCCCGCCTCATCAGTCATCGACAAAACACGGTCGTAACCTTGCTCGCCGAATTCGTAAACGGGCCACGCTGACGCGGAGCTGATCAGCACGAGGGTTAAGGTCGCGATTTGAGCTCGGCGGCTTTTCAAAATCAAAGCGAGCACAAGTCCGATCAAACCTACGAGGAGGCCGTAAACCGGAAGCGGATTGAGCAGCACATGAATGTATTCCGGCTGCCGAAAATCGCGCAGCAGGCCTTCGCTAATAAATCGTATCTCCATCTCTCGAACTGACTCACTATCGTGTCATTCCGACCGTAGTGGAGGAATCTCTAACTTTGAAAGGAAACAGATAGAGATGTCTCGACTTCGCTCGACATGACAAATGGAAAAGCCGGCGCGTCGTCCATCATAACTTACCCTGCCACTGGGTACCGTACACCTGTGCGGTTCGTGCCGCCTGGTTCGGCAAGTATTTTTGCCAATCAGCAATCGTGAAATGCCACCACTCGGTGCGCAATCCCCAAAAACCTGCATTTCGCATTGCGACCTGCAGCAGATGCACGTGTGCGCGAATATCGGGATGAGGTCCTGCGTAACGCCACATTGCGGCAGGTGTAAAATCGTCAAAGTCACTGGGCATTCGCACGGGACGATTCCACGTATCGACTAACGTAGCGTCCACAGCCACACCCCAACTATGCAACGATCCGACGCCAATTTCGGGATTGGCAACGTAATCGCTGTTGTGTGACGCGTGCCAAAGCTTTTCCTGAACGGTTACAGGTCGGTACGCGTCCCAGATTTTCAGCCCAAATTGATAGCGCCGCAGAAACGCCTGCGCTGCGGCCAAACCGGAAGCGACTTCTGGACGCGCGAGAGCGGATGTTCCCTGGGGATAAAGCGGGTATCCGACCAGATTGTTTCGCCCCGCGTAACGCAACTCGACAATGATCGTCGGATCGACTGATCGGATATCGACGAGGGGCCCACCAGCGCTTGCGTCCAATGACGATAGCGTTACTGCCACTAAAGCGAGTAAGGGAGAGTTAAGGCGTCGCATTTATTTGATTAATGCGCTGTCACGACTGGAGCAGCATCCGTTTTTGACAGGCGTTCAAGTAGAAGGCGAGCGCTATTTTCGGGCACCTCGAAACGCAGTTCCAAATTCGAACTGCTCTGTCTTAGAATCTCGGGTGGTCG
Organism: Verrucomicrobiota bacterium; assembly: GCA_003219415.1. Taxonomy (GTDB): domain Bacteria; phylum Verrucomicrobiota; class Verrucomicrobiia; order Chthoniobacterales; family UBA10450; genus Udaeobacter. The sequence continues at coordinate 9,971 of QHOS01000173.1, forward strand.
AGCGTAAAGCAACAGTTCAGAGTCCGGCAAACGCAGCCATTGCTGTGGATTATCGTGCAAATTTCGGGCGACCTCGGCTGCATTTTTAGAGGAGTTCACTTTTATGAGCACTCTCGCTTTTACCGGATTTTGTAGATTGATCGCAAGACCCAGTAATTGTGCGGCGTCGAGCAGTTCGGGAGTAAAGATCGGATTAAAAACACGTGAGAGATCGGGGGGATCGCGGGAAATCAGTCGTACCGCGCTCTCGCGGTCGAGCGCCTGGAAACGATCAAACAGCTGGCCGGTGATTTTCAGGTCGGGCTTCATCCCAAGTCGCACCAGCACCAACTCATCCACCGCAGTCGGCACTCCAACGGCGAGCGTTGCAGGTCCGACCCTGGCAACTGCAAAGTCCGGCGGCCGTTCCCAAACTGGCAATCCGCTAATGGCGCGCTTTTGGAACGACTTGTCGTCTGCGATTGCATGAATGACCTTCGGAGCGGCACGGCGCGCTTCAACCAGAACGAACTCTCGTGTTTCTCCAGTTTCATTGGTTGTAATTGCACGAGTAATGCGTGCTGCATCCCGAGACAGGTTTAGTCCCGGAGTCGAAGCTGCTGCGCCGATTAATGCCGGCCATAGTTTGGGCTGGTCCTTGCGCCAGCGCCTTGCCAGGTCTGCCCGTTCAAATTGATCGGCGTTGATCGATAAAATCGTGTCGGTTTCCTGTGGCAGCCATTCGCGGCCTCGGGGAGATTGGAAAATAACAAGAAGAGTGATCGCCAGCAGGACCAGCACCGAGAAAATGCTGAAATAAAATTTCCGCAGCTCCTGCTTGTCGATCTGACTTGAGAGCGAGGCCAGCTCTGCTTTGTGCCGCAAATGCCGATCGACTGCCTCACGGCGGCGATGCGCCTCGGTCAACAGATTCGGCGCGTTTGGTGGGGCAACGCCCTGCGCGGCAAGGTGCCGGCCAATGTTCAAATACGCCGGGTTTTTCCGCTCCTCGACTGTCTGATGCTGCGCGCGTGCATTGCGAGCTGCTTCTTGCTGAGCTCGGATGTTATCATTCAATTTTCGGTCTCGGGCTTCAAACTCGCTTCGAGTCCGCGCAATGTTTTTTTCCACCGCAGAAAGTTCCGCTTCTGCGGCTTTCATTTTTTCCGTGGCCAACCGCGCCGCTTCGGCGCTGCCGAGGCGCGCCCGGACCAGTTCTGCCCGCTCTTCCGGAAGCCGCGCCAGCCGAGCGCTGATACTGGCAGATCGCGCCTCCAGATCGGCAGGAGCCGGATCAATCGCATGAAGATCGGAGAGTTGTTTCAGGAGATCGCGATCGGTGGCTTCGCTTTCCCGAATACGTCGTTCTACGGCGCCCAATTCGCGCTCGCAGACGTCAACGTTGCTTTTCGTTTGGTTGCGCCTTTGGAGAAGTGGCTTTTTTTCCGCGTCCAGTTTTCCGATCGCCTCAGCTTGTTCGCGCGCATTTTGTTGCCGTTCTTCTTCGATCTTTTTTATTCCTTCTTCGATCCGCGCGATACGAAGTGCGACTTCCTTTTGTTCCTGCTCCAACTTTTTAAGAGCGACAATCTCATTGCGCAGTTCGGGAAAATTGGCCGCCTGGGCAGTGCCCTCGCGCCCCAGGTTGATTTCGCTCTTCTGCAGAAGACGCTTCTCATGACGAAGCGCCATGCGCGTTCGCTGGCGTCGGATTTTCAATCCGATCTCGCGAAAGCCTGTGCGAATGAAACTCACGGGTGAACGCTACCCGAATGCACGCTACGAAAAAGAAATTTCAGCGGCGCGCATTGTCTCATTCTGCCCCTACGACTCAAATAACGAACAGGCCCGAGGGGGGTTACTCTTCCGATTCGGCCAATTTTGCCAACACAGTGAAGTCTTCAAGCGTAGTCGTGTCGCCGGTGACTCGCGCGCCACTGGCAATTTCCTTCAGCAACCGACGCATGATTTTGCCGCTGCGCGTCTTTGGTAGCGCTTCGGCGAAGCGGACTTCGTCTGGTTTTGCGATTGCCCCAATGTGCACGCCAACATGCTCGCGCAGTTCTGCTTTCAGGCCGCCACTGGCATTTACGCTCGCCTTCAGCGTCACAAACGCGACGAGGCCTTGTCCTTTTAGTTCGTCCGGCCTGCCAACTACTGCAGCCTCGGCGACCTGTGGGTGACTGACCAGCGCGCTTTCAATTTCTGATGTACCTAGCCTGTGGCCTGCCACGTTGAGGACATCATCGATACGGCCAACGATCCAGAAATAGCCGGCTTCATCGCGTCGCGCGCCATCGCCAGTGAGATAATTGCCTTTGAATTCGCTCCAGTATTGCTGTCGATAACGGGCCTTGTCGCCGTAGATGGTGCGCAACATCGAAGGCCATGGCCGGCGAATGATTAGCTTGCCGCCTATGTTTGGTCCGACTTCCCGCCCTTTCTCATCCACAACAGCTGGGTCCACTCCAAAGAACGGGAGCGTTGCGCTGCCCGGTTTTGTCGGAATTGCGCCAGGCAGAGGGGTGATCAGGATCGCTCCTGTTTCAGTTTGCCACCAGGTATCGACCACGGGACAACGCCCGCCTCCGATATTTTTGTAATACCACATCCACGCCTCTGGATTAATTGGTTCGCCGACCGTGCCGAGCAGGCGGAGCGATGATAGATCGCGTTTCGCGACCCAATGATCACCCCAGCGAATAAATGCGCGGATCGCTGTTGGCGCGGTATAAAGAATGTTGACCCGGTATTCTTCGATAATTTTCCAGAACCGATCCGGTTCCGGCCAATTCGGCGCGCCTTCGTACATGACCGTTGTTGCACCGTTGGCGAGCGGACCATAGACGATGTAGCTGTGGCCAGTGACCCAGCCGACATCAGCCGTGCACCAAAAGATATCTTCGTCGCGAATGTCGAAGACGTATTTCGTGGTCGAGTAAACGCCGACCAAATAGCCGCCCGTAGTATGGAGGATGCCTTTTGGTTTGCCAGTGGAACCACTTGTATAGAGAAGATAAAGCGGATGCTCGCTGTCGAGTGGCGTGGGCGGACAGTTCGCATCGACATACTCCAGCTCGCGATGCCACCAGACATCACGGCCTTCTTCCATGTGAATCTCGTTTCCTGCGCGACGGAAAACGATGACGCGTCGAACTGACGTGCCATCACGGAGGGCCTGATCAACATTTTTCTTCAACGGTACAATTGCACCCCGCCGATATGCGCCGTCGGCGGTAATGACCGCGATCGCGCCGCTATCGGCAATTCGATCTCGAATGCTGTCGGCGCTAAATCCGCCGAAGACAACTGAATGCACGGCACCGATCCGCGCGCAGGCGAGCATGGCGATCGTGGCTTCAGGAATATTTGGGAGATAAATGATGACACGATCGCCTTTTTTTATTTTGTTTCGCTTCAGGACGTTCGCGAAGCGGCAAACTTCGCAATGCAGTTGTTGATAAGTAAGAGTGCGCTTGTCGCCGGGTTCGCCTTCCCAGATAATTGCCGCCTTGTTCCGGCGCGGCCCGGTCAGATGCCGATCCAGGCAGTTTTCCGAGATGTTGAGTTTGCCTCCGACGAACCACTTCGCGAAGGGCGCTTTCCATTCGAGCACCGTTTTCCATTTTGAGCGCCACAGCAGTTCACTCGCTTCGCGCGCCCAGAATTTTGCCGGCTGTCGGATTGATTCTCGGTACATCCGCCGATATTGGGCGAGACTTTTGATTCGGGCGTTTTTTGCAAAATCCGTTGGTGGTTTAAAAATACGCTTCTCAACCAGGTGCGACTCGATGTTGTCGTGCATGAGCAGTCCCTAATATGCCCAAGAAATTCTCGGGGCAAGGATCGTGTAAGTTAAAAAGTTGAAAAGTTAAAACGTTGCAGCGGGCGAGGCCTCTATAACCTTTCAACTTGGTAACTCTTGTAACTCCAACGATGATCGAACCGCCAGATGATGAGTATTTCATGCGCGAAGCGTTGCGACAGGCGCTAAAGGCAGGCAAAGCCGACGAAGTGCCGGTCGGTGCTGTTATTGTTCGCGCGGGCAAAGTTATCGCGCGCGCTCATAATCAGGTGGAGTTGCTCAAGGACGCCACAGCGCATGCGGAAATGCTGGCATTGACGCAAGCTGAAGCAGCGGTGGGCGACTGGCGACTGATCGATTGCGATCTGTACGTGACCAAGGAGCCATGCGCGATGTGCGCAGGCGCGCTCGTTCACACCCGGGTAAGGCGCGTGATTTTTGGCTGCGCAGATCCAGCCGCCGGGGCCGCAGGAAGTGTGATCAACCTTCTCCAAATGCCCACTTTGAATCACCGATGCGATATCGCAGCAGGTGTTTTGCAAGATGAATGCGCGGGGATCCTTCAGAGTTTTTTTCGCGAAAGACGCAATCCCCGCAATAAGATTGACCCCCTTGAGGAGGACTGACGTCGCCAGCGCACATCAGCGAAATCATTAATTATTCCGCTCCATCGTCGTTCAATCGGGGATCAGACGGTGTGTTTCATGCGCCACAAAATCTTGAAAAGGGCGGTCATGGAATCTCTCCACGCACCATGCACCATCTGAAATTTTTTCTGCCGGATTGGAAAGCGTTCTGTTTCGCACAGTCTCTTATTTTTGTCGAGTGCCGGATAAATTTCCGCGTAGCGATCACAGAAAAATGGCAAATTTATGTGCCGATGATGCAGATTGTGGGTTGACTCATCGCCGTGAGGGACTCTAATTTAGGCTCTCTCTCTAGTCCTCTTCGGGGTGTGCATTCGGGGCAGTTTTGAAAGTCGCCGGTAAATCACTCCACCCTGCAGAAATAGCCATTGCTCCAACATGAAAAGAACCCATTCTCCAACGTTGATCGGAATTACTGGAATCGCCGGAGGGCTAATGATTTTGTTTGCCTTTCCTGTGGGAAAAGTTGAACCGGCAATCCCAACCATCAAAGTCCCCGGTCCCTATCCGTATGAAACACCTGTGCGAGTTCCAGCGCCGGCTATTTCCGAATCATCGGTGTTACCCACGCCGGCTCCTTATCCCTATGCCGAATCGGCGTCCTCAATTCCGGCTGCTCAGGAACGCGATTCTCGACCGGAAGGTCCCCGACGCCCGATCACTGCGAAAGCTGTGCGCGAGGCAGCATTCAAATACAATGGAGTGTCGGATTTTTGTGAATTTCTAGCAGTACTGCCTGCCGATGTGAGTGTGTTCGATCCAAAACTCGGGATAACACGCACGCTTGTCAAAGGAGGCCATGTAATACGCGAAAATGTAGCGTGGTTCCGCAAACGCAAGGAAGCGCGCCTGAAATCAAACGACCGAACGGTCGTCTCAGTCGAACAACTCGGCACGCAGAGTTCGGCGAATTGAATCGACTGTAGTTGCAGTCAATCGCGATTTTCATTTCAACTGGTTTTTGCAGCGTCCAAAACTGGATCGCGAACGTAAGTACTCCGATAAGGATTAGAATTGTATTTCTAGTTTCGTCCGTGATTGGTCGTAAGTGCTGCATTTGGCGTGGTGACTTGTCACGTTTTAACGGCTTTGGAATTGCGGTTGCGATTTCGCGGTGTCCGCGAGAATCGTTCAACGATGAAGATGACGATATTTAAGGGCAGCGAGATTGAGGTAGAGAAAGAAATCAACAACTGGCTGGCGGCTGAGCGCATCAACAAAATTCGCCATGTTACGCACGTGAATTACGGCACAATGGTGTACATCACTGTTTGGTGGCATCGCATGGATGCGGGTAAAAATCCGCCGATGGCGCACGGGCTGTCTTAATACATCTGGCAACTATTTCGACGTTACGCGAGTTGCCAGTGGTCCAGGCAAGGTGGAATCAGTTTTAGTTCTGCCTCGCTAGAATTCGAACTCCGCAAAGGCTTTGGCCGGCGATGCGGTTTTTATTCTGTAACCGCGACCCCGTATTGCCGAGTGAGACTGCAGGGTCTTTACGTGGCTGCCTCGCTAGGATTCGAACCTAGAAGATGCGCCTGCGATGAAAATGCTTTATGCGTGTTCGGCTTTGGCCGAATCTCTTCTGATCGAATTCCAGCAAACGCGCTGATCACTTCGCCAGGAATGTATTGAGGCCGGCACGCATCCAGAATTGCGCGCATCTGCTCTGGCGAGTAAATCGAAATTTCACAGCAGCGATCGAGCTTAATTCGTTTCAACTTTTCCGCCGCAGTAATTCCTTCCGGCAAATAGCCGCGGTCGCGCGCAAATCGAAACGCTGAGCAAAGCGCATCCCGCACGTTATTGCGCGTGCGCGGATTCTTGTTGAGGCCTGATAGAATTTCAAAAAGCGTCACCGATTCTATCTGCGCAAGATTTTCGTTCCCGATCGCGTCGCAGAATGGCGAGAGATTGTATTCGAGCGTCTTAACGTACCCCGAATGGAGATTTCGGTCTTCGCGCTTCGATTTAAGAAATTCTTTGATCAATTCGTTCAGACTCGGCGCTCGCCATTTCAATTCACGCCATTGGCGAAACTCCGCCAATTCGCGCGCATCGATTGAAAGCAAATCGCCCCGCTCGTTCCAATACATCATAAGAGATTCTTGCAGCCAGCAGGTCATGCCCTAATGCCGCTAAGGGCTGTTCATGTTCTGCGGCCGCCAGATATCCTTTCGCAGATTCCAGCGGACCTTCCGCAACCAAGGTCTTTGGGAATTGCGCAGGTTTGAGTTTTACGACCGCGACATGCGCGCATCCGCAGCATTGGAGCAGGAGGATGGCGAAGCCGCATCTTGCAAAAACCTGGCACCTGTTTTGGGAACTTGATCGCATGATTTCGTTTTACCTTTCACACTCCCAGTCTTCGAAATTCTTGACGGGCGGCTTCGCTAAAGGTTTGCAACACATCGATGGCGCCGCGGTTCACCATGTCCTCCAATTCGGGTAAAGTCTTATTGGGCGAGCGATAGGTGTTAACAATCATGCGAGCAACTTCGTCTGCACTTTCAATCGTCTTTGTCGGTGAGAGAACACGCATCTCGCTTATCATGGCGTAGAGTCCAACCAGCTTGGAGACGTCAGATATCTCGTGGACAAGGGCATCCGCATATAACTTTGCGGCTTCTTTAATAAAGGCTTTGTACAATTCTTCACGCCGGCTTAGTTTGTGAGTGATCGCCTGAATTCTGGCTTGAGTTCGCTGGGTAAGCCATGTGGCCGCGAACGATGTCACGCCGCCAATGGTCGCTCCGGCAAGCGCGGCAAGAGCCGAAATAGTTGCTGGTTCCATGATTTTCTTTAGTCTTCGTCGCTAAGTTTCATTTCGGTCATTGAACTTCGGTTACAATTTGGGATACGAGACCGACTCGACTGTTTTTCGGCTGTAGCGCTTGCGTGATTTCGGTCCATCGAGCGAAAGCGGTTGAGAGATTAGCGCCGGCATCCTCGCGCTCATCGCTAGCGGCCGCGCGCTCGACTCGCTTCGCAATGGCGTTTCGTAATTCACTCTCGGCATGTTGCGCATCAGGCGGTAGCTGCTGCCATTCAGTCCAGGCAGAATCAGTGGTCAGTGAAGTCGCAAGATTCAGCATGTGCTCAGCACGTGAGAGAGCGGCTTCCAAATTTCCGAGCGAGACGCGGTCGCCCGCTTGTGGCTCGCCGATCTCAAAGCCTGTTAGTTCAGCCTGACGCTGCGCCTGCTCGAGATCCCTCGAAATCTCCGCAACTAACGCTTGGGCCTTCGGCTTCGCTTGCTTCACCGCGGTCTGCGGACTGGGAATAACAAGCAGCTTGGCAAGCTGTAACAGGACTTGTCGCAACGCGCCGCGCAGTCGGTCGATCGTGCGCTCCGGCCAAATGTATCGGAAGACGAAGCCGGTGACGATAAGACCGAAAAGAATTCCAACGACTCGATTGCGGACGTTATCGAGATCGGTATCCGGCGCGTAACCTTGAAAGACGCTATAGAAGAAAGCGAATGCGATCTGCAGCCCAGCATAATTGATCCGTTCGCTTCCAGTCGCGACCCAGCCCGCGATGGCAGCGGCACAAGCAACAAGTACGACGAGCGATGCGATCGTTTCCATGTGTGGGATGAGGAATACGATGGAGAAAAGCGCGAGCGCTCCGCCGATCACGCAACCGACGATTCGTAACGTTCCTTTATAGAGCGTCGCCTCAGTGCTTTCCAAGGCGATGAAGGTGCAGGTTATGAACGCGGTGTGAATTCCCGACCAGTCAATCGCCTCATAAAGAATGTAGCAGAACATCGCGGCGAAAGTGACTTTGAGCGCGAAGTGCACGTGTGCGGGATTCGTGAATGCGTCGGCCACCAAGAGACTTTTCGGTTTCGGTCGATGTGCGGCGGTCTGCGGCGTGTCGGGCAAGAACAACAAGTTCAGCGCGACGGTGAGCGCAATGGCGTAGGCCAGCGCCACCCATAGCCACAGAAGTCCACGAACCAATAGTTCCGGCGACGGAATTTCTTCGCCGACGGATTGCGAGACTGCGACGACAAAGCCAAGAAGGAATCCAAGCGGCCCGATTACAAGAACGCGCGACAACCACATTCCGAGAAACAGCGCGATTGCCATTCCGGGAATGCGCAGTTCCGGATGACCATAAGTGAATTTGTACAGTAGAAGAGTGCCAGCAATGCCGATGGTTAAAACAATAACTCCACCGACGCCCGTAATCGTCGTGAGTAGCTTGCTCTCCTTCGAGATGAAGAAAACCATGTAGGCGCTAGTCGCCAGCTGCGGCACTTGGAGCGTCATCGAAATGATGACGCACAAAGCCGCGCCAGCGACTATGATGGCTGTTCGGATTTTGCGATCGTGCGTTGGCGCCAGCTCGCTTCTTAACCAACGGTTCCAATCGGAATCGAGCGGTCGTGCTTCGAGAAATGTCGCACTCACGAAATTATTTCGGCGGCGGACCTTTGATGATCGCGACCGCGGACGCCCCCATGCGGAAAAGATCCTGGTCGGGATTTTCGACTTCGATACGGACAGGGAATCGTTGCGCGACGCGCACCCAGTTCAGTTCGCGCTTCACATAAGGCACGCCGGAGGGAG
>QHOS01000174.1 GCA_003219415.1 Verrucomicrobiota bacterium
TCAGATTGGTTCCCGCGGAAAATGTTGCGTTCTGCCTTTCTGATATTTGCAACGCTTATCGGGTAAGCCGAGCGCGGCAGAGCGCCCTTGCCGTCGCCGCAGTATTGCCACAGAGCCCAGTAGCTCCATGGCGCGGTCGCGCGCGGCTCCTTGTGATAATTTGCAATCCACAACCAGCAATTTGTTAGCGTCTTTCGCTGCGCATTTGTCACCTTGGGGCTATTCAGGACCTGCGCCAAACGGTATTCGCCGGAATAGATGCCTGGATACCTGCCGGTGCGCTGGCGAATTCGCTCAACAAATGCAACTGCCTGATCAACCCCCATCGTGCCGCCGGGATAGTGACCATTCTTTTCGAAATCGAGCACCAGCAAAACACCTGGACTTCGCGCCGTCGATCCCGCTTGTGCCCAGGCACCGGCTACAACGTTTAGAAAATGATCAGCCTGGCGGACAGGATCAGTGGCGTCGCCATAGTGATACGCGCCCCAGAGTAGTCCGGCTTGCAGCGCCCCCATTTGCCGATCCAGATATTTCGCATCGCGCTCAAGCCGCGGATAGCTCGCTTCATGGATCACGCCGACGATGCCTTCACGTTTCATCGCGGCAAAGTCCGGCCGCATCATGTCGTAGTGCGAAAGATTCACGACGTTGCTGCCGGCGAATGCGCATGCCGGAAGCGAAAAAAACAAGGCAGCGGCCCGCAAGATTGACAATCTCATCACGATCCCAAAACGCAGCGGAACCTATCCGACAACCGCAACTGACTTGCAAGAGCATCTTTGCATTGTCTTGAACAATCCTGTAGCCACCCGTCGCCGCAGAACGAATCCGTCCCGTCTGCGGACCCGTGGCTGGTTATGCAAGTTCGAAGGTTCCTGCAGTGGGACGGCCCATAGGGCCGTGGCTACAGCGCGTTATGAGATTCGATCGATCGTAGATCGGCCGATTCATTCAGATTCAGGAACAATTTTCTTTCCTGTGATGTGACAGGCATGACCTGAAGTTTTCCGGCAGCGACCAAGCAGTTCGTCAAAGTTTGCAGCGAAAAATCGGCGCCCGACAGCGCGGCGCCAATCTCGGCAGCCGCTTCCTGCGGATAGATCGCCGCCAGCGGCTCAGCCCGATCATCAATTTTGGGAAGAACACCGCGGCCCGGCTCTATCTGACTGCAAAGAAACCTCAGATATTTTTCGGTCATGAATGGCATGTCGATAGCAAGTGCCAGAAGGTGTTTGGTGTGCATCCGTGGCAAGGCTGCCGCAAGCCCACTGAGCGGTCCGCGTGATGGTGAATCATCTGCGACGAAATGAACATCGCGAAGGCGCCAGGCGGGATCGGTGCGCGCGGACACGAAGATTTCTACCGGCTCTAATTTCCCCAACAGCTCGAGTTGAATTTGCCACAGCGGTTTTCCACCAAACGGAAGCATCGCTTTGTCTTTGCCCATCCGGCGTGATTCTCCGCCGGCGAGCAAAACCGCGCTGATCTCAATTGCACGGCCGCTCCGCCTCTCCTCTTGAGGGGGAGAGGATTGAGGTGAGGGGTTCACGCAAATGAACCTAGAAGAGAAACCCTCACCCTTCCCTCTCCTTTGAGAAGGGAGAGGCGGCTGCATGGCGGTTGCGCATCTCGGTTGCAATCAGGGCGTTCGAACGCAGCTCGCCATCACTGAGAATTTTCCCGCGCAAACCGCCGCGTCCTTTCAAGAAATCTTTCGCGCCCTGCGCAAATGCGCCATCCATCCAATAACAAGGCGCGCACTCCTGGGTTCCATAAAAACGAACGCCTTGAATCTCAAATTCCTTGCCGATGAATTCGTTCAGATCAAAGCCGCGCGTGATCACGTTGCGCCGCGCCGCAGCGGGCGAAGCATCGTGTGCGTTCAGCGCAGCGCAGAGCTCTTCGAAAACCTCGAGCGAAAAAAATGTGATCTGGCCTTTGTAATCGTCTTTAAAATCGAAGTAACGATCTGCGCGAATCCCGCGGCCTGCGACACATTCGATCACGGGCACTTCGATCATGGGATGGTTATCCGGCTCCCGACCGTGATGGCCAACGAAATTGTGTCCTGGCGAAATGTACAAGTGACAGATTTCCACCGGCTGCAACAATATCTCAAATCCTCACTGATGAAAGAAGTGCCCAGCATCGGTCCGGGAAGAATCATCCGGCGAAGACAGGACGGCTCGCTCGAATATTTGCGGGACGATCTGACGATCGAAGAGCCGCTGGAAATTCGAATTGGCGGCAAAACTCTGGCCACGACGATGCGCACACCGGGACACGACGAAGAGCTCGCTGCAGGTTTCCTCGTTTCCGAAGCGATCGTGCATGATCGAAGCGCTATCGCGCGAATTTCGCGAGATGGTGATAATAAAGTGATTGTCGATCTCGCGAGCGGCGTGCAATTGAAACTGAACTCCGCCCAACGTTTCGGGACAATTTCCAGCAGCTGCGGACTTTGTGGCAAAACGAGTATCGATGCGATTCGGCAAAGTTTTCCTGCGATCGAATCAACCAACCTTCGAATCGATATCGACACGCTGCTCTCGCTCCCGGAAAAATTGCAAAAAGCACAGGGCGATTTCGCGCGCACTGGCGGAATTCATGCGGCGGGAATTTTTGATTCGAGCGGGGAATTGAAAACCGTTCGCGAAGATATCGGACGCCACAATGCCGTGGACAAGGTGATCGGGCGCCAATTCCTCGATGGATTATTGCCATTGACTCGGCATCTTCTTCTGGTGAGCGGCCGCGCTTCGTTTGAAATTGCGCAAAAAGCGCTTGCCGCTGGCATCCCGATCGTAGCAGCCGTTTCAGCGCCTTCGACGCTCGCTGCCGAATTTGCGAGGGAAAGCAATCAAACACTGATTGGCTTTCTGCGGCCGCCCTCGTTCAATATCTATTCGCACATCGAGCGCGTGATCTTGGAAGCGCTGTAGCCCGGGGCAAAAGCTCGGTAATCCGAGACGTAGGTCAGCATTTTCCTCTACGGAATTGTGCCGGGGCTGGTTTGTGGTCTGAGTTCCTTCGCCGATATCGGAATTCACTGACCATGGCATTCGTTACTTGCCGCTCACACTGTTTTTCCCTCCTTGCCGTGACTACGCGAGAATCTTCCCCCGCTTGGAGCGCCCAGGGGCGGCTGTTCGGGATGCAAATTTGGTGGCTGACCGGCCTGCGGCGCGTTTCGCTCAAGCCAATCAAGAAAAGCCGGGCCACGCGGCAAGCGGCCCGGGATGATGTTGCAGACAAGCGCCTTGCTTTCCATGATCGTGACGTTTGGTTCGCCGGAAATGGCAACCAGATTATTGGCAGCGTTACCGCGTAACGGACCGGCTGCTCCGAAATGAAATGGAACTGCGACCTGATGCACGGTTTTTCCGTTCAAATTCATCGGTCGAATGCGGCGGCTAACAAGCGCACGCGCCTCAATCGCGCCGCGTAAGCTCACGATGCAAACGTAATCGCTATTGTCGATCTTCAGCTTCGCCGCCAATTCTGGTGACATTTCGACGAACATCTCCGGCTGCAATTCGGAAAGATGGCTCAGGAAACGGGACATCCCGCCGCCGGTATGATGTTCGGTCAGCCTATAAGTGGTGAGAACGTACGGAAAGCGCGGATCGGCTGGCGGTGCGAAACGGTTTTCATTTCGTGTGAACCAGTTCACCGCCGGGTTCGTGTCGCGTGAATAGAACGGATTTCGCACCGGCGATTCCAGCGGCTCGTAATGCGTCGGGAATGGGCCGTCTTGTAAACCTTTCGGAACGTACATCCAGCCAAGGCCGTCTTCGTGCAGGATGAAGGGCGCGTCGCCGCGTTGACCATCAAGACCACTTTCGTCGCCTCGCGGTCGATAATCGGGAGGTTTGCTTGCCTTGAAATCCGGAACGTCAATGCCGGTCCACTTTTCCGATTCCCACCAAACAAGCTTTTTGCGTTCGCTCCACGGTTCACCGTTCGGTTTTGCACTCGCGCGATTGTAAATGATGCGGCGATCGCTTGGCCAACTGAAGCCCCAACCGTGTCCGAGATAATCCTTCGACTGGCGCGCATTCGCTTTGTTCACGCCATCTCGATTGAAAACGCCCGAATAAATCCATGCGCCGCACGCGGTCGAGCCATCAGCTTTCAATTCGTTATAATCCGCGACTTGTGGACCATGATGGGGTTGCCCTTCTCGATCTCTCCCAAAAAGAACGCCCTCTGCGTTTGATTGCGGTTCGGTTTTCCAGCCATTGATCTCAGCGAGCACTGCTTCCATTTTGGGCTCGCCGAGTTCGTCTTCCGGATACCACCAATTGAGCGCGCGCAGCGGTTCGTCTATCGGATCATCGGAGGCCCTGGCTTTGGCAATCAGCCTCAAAGCCAGTTGATGAATGAACCACGCGTCGGATCGAGAATCGCCCGGAGGCTCGACCGCTTTCTCGCGCCATTGCAAAAGACGCTGCGTGTTTGTGAATGCGCCTTCTTTCTCCGCATGTCCGGCGGCAGGAAAGAAAAAGACTTCGGTCTCGATCTCTTCCGTTTTCAATTCGCCGCGCTCGATTTCAGCCGAGTCCCGCCAAAATCTGACCGGCTCAGTTTCCACCATGTCGCGGATAACAAACCATTTCAGTTTCGCCATCGACCTTCGTTGCATGCGTGTATTCGGCGCGCCGACAGCCGAGTTCTGTCCGATCAGGAACATTCCTTCCATTTTGCCGTCGGCCATTTCGTAGAGGTATTCGAAGAAGGAATGGTCGGCGGTAAGTTTCGGTAGCCAGTTGTAACCGAAATCGTTCTCTGCCGTCGCGTGTTTGCCGTAGTAAGCCTTTAACAAGCTGATGAAATATGCTGGCGTGTTCGACCAGAGCCCGGTCTTCGTCGTGTGCCCATCGAGATAGTTTTGCAGGGTCTCCTCATCTCCGGCGCGCGGCATCGCCAGATAACCGGGTAAAATGTCATAGAGCGTGGGGATATCGGTCGAGCCCTGGATCGAAGCGTGGCCGCGAAGAGCGAGAATGCCGCCTCCAGGCCTGCCAATATTGCCTAACAACAATTGCAGGATTGAGGCAGTGCGAATGATCTGAACGCCTTTGGAATGCTGCGTCCAGCCGACGGCATAACAGATCGCCGCTGTTTTGTCCGGACCTGATGCCCTAACGAGTGCGTCAGCGACCTTGTGGAAAAGCGCCGGCGGGATGCCGCAAACCTTTTCGACCATCTCCGGTGTGTAACGCGCGAAATGTCGTTTGAGTTTTTGGAAAACACATTGGGGATCTTGCAGAGTGAGATCCCGTTCGGGATAGCTCAGTCCTTCGCCCTTGTATCTCCAGCTTTCCATCTCGTAGGCGCGTCGGTTTTCGTTCCAGCCGGAGAAATAACCGTCTGCGTTATCTTCAGGGTCGCCGTACTCATCGCGCAAAATGCAGGACGCATTCGAGTAGTGAACGACGTAATCGCGGAAGAAGAGTTCGTTCTGGATGATATGATGGATAATCCCGCCAAGAAACGTGATATCGCTGCCAGCGCGGATTGGTACCCAGATATTGGCCAGTGCGCTCGTGCGCGAAAACCTTGGATCGACATGGATTATGGTCGCGCCGCGCTCCTTGGCCTTCATTACCCAGCGGAAACCGACCGGATGCGCCTCTGCCATTGACGACCCTTCAATTAAGATGCAGTCCGCGTTGGCCAGATCCTGTTGCGCCGTCGTAGCTCCGCCCCGGCCAAAAGAGGTGCCCAGACCGGGCACCGTACTGCTATGTCATATCCGGGCCTGATTGGACACGCAGACCATGCCCAGGCCGGCGGTGAAGAGTTTTTTGATGAGATAATTTTCTTCGTTATCGAGCGTGGCGCCGCCGAGATGGCAGATTGCAGTCGTATGATTAATTGTTGCGCCGTTCTCCTGTCTGACGAAGGTGCGCTTACGCGATTCCCAGACGCGGTCCGCCACCATGTCCATCGCACGATCCATCGAAATTTCCGTCCACTGTTTCGCTCGCGGTGCGCGATATTTTATTTTCGTTTCACGCTGCGAATGTGTGAGCAATTGATACGACGCTGCCCCCTTTGGACAAAGATTCCCCTGACTGATCGGACTTTCCGGATCGCCTTCGATCGAAATCAATTTGCCGTCTTTGTGATAAACGAGCTGGCCGCAACCGACACCGCAATATGGGCAGATCGAGCGCGCGACCTTTGCGTCATCGATCCTCGCGTGCATCGCACGCGTCTTGTCTGACATCGACTCGAGGCCGGTACCATTCTTGCGCTCGCGAATTTGCCTAACGAGTGGCCATTTCGAAAGCAGCGCAAACATAGTCTCCATCCATTTCTTCGCGGCTGGAGCGAATTTCAGTTGCTTAAAAATGTCATGATCTAGTTAGCTAAACCAGCGAAAACAAACGCGTAGAGAGCATCACATTGATCGTTCACGTCGCGGAGGTCTGACGATAATCGGCAGCAGCACGGAACCGAACATCACGATGGCGATGAAGTGGAGTGCGCCTGAATAATTTCCCGTGGTCTCTCGCATGCGCGCGATGTAGAGCGGCCCGAAAACGCTGGCAAAACTCCACGCCGTCAGCATCAACCCATAAATCGGCCCAACATTTTTGGGTCCGAAATAATCCGCGGTGAATGCTGGCATCGTACCGAATCCCCCGCCGTAACACATCAAAATGACAAACGTGACGGTGGTCATGATTGAGGGGACGGTGATGGTTGGGAGAAACCAGAAGAGCAGGACCTGAACGATGAACATGACGGTGAACGTGCCGCGCCGCGTGATCAGATCGGACAACCAAGCCCAAAATACGCGTCCAACACCATTACCGAGACTGGCGATTCCGACCATTCCGCCTGCGACGATCGCACTCGCCTTGGTAAGTTCTTCAAAAATGGGCGCTTCCTGGGAAATGATGGCAATGCCAGCGGATGTGTTGAGAAAGAGAATCAGCCAAAGCGCCCACCATTGCCAGGCCTTGAGAGCTTCTGAAAGCACGAAATCGTGCGTAGCGCGCTGCGCAGTCTCTTTTTCGCTCGGTGTCCATCCCTCTGGTTGCCAACCTTCGGGAGGGTTTCGCATGAACAAGCTGGCGATGATCGTGACGATGAAATAGGCAACGCCGAGGTAGGCGAAGGTTCGCAACACACCAACCGTTTGAATCAATCGCGTTGCCACCGGCGCGGTGATGAGCGCACCGGCGCCGAATCCACCAACGGCGATGCCGGTGATCAGGCCGCGCCGATCGGGGAACCACTTCACCAGCGTAGCTACCGGAACGATGTAACCAAGACCGAGCCCGATTCCGCCGATAACGCCGTAGCTGAGATACAACCACCACAGTTTGTTGGCGGAGAAGCTGGCCAGAAAAACGCCGAGCCCATAGAATGTTCCTGCAGTCAGCGCGACCGTGCGCGGTCCAACTCGGTTCATCCATAATCCGCCAAAAAACGCTGCGAAACCGAGTACGAAAATACTGATAGTAAACGTGAACGTGACCTGCGAAATGCTCCAGCCAAACTGCTTCGATAATGGGATGCGGAATACGCTCCAGGCATACACCGCGCCGAGGGCGATCTGAAGAAACACTCCCGCGATCGCGATGACCCAGCGATTACCGGTTTTCATAAGATCCTTTGTCGCTTGCAGCTACAAATCAATCGTCCGCTGATCCAGAATCGGTTGGTTCGCGAGATTTCAAAGATGAGTCTATCGCGCCCTGGCCTGGCAGCATGCCGCGCAGTGAGGTTCCCGCCCCATTCAATTTGAATGCCGACCTTAGTGGCAAATTACAATCTTGTGACAATTCAGTTTTTGAAACAATGGGGAATAAGTCTGTGTGCAATGCTTGCACTGTTCTGGACGTGTTCCAACAAGCCCTAAATCGCAACTGGCGGTGCTCTCACCCGCCGTTACGCAGCTCGTCCAGCCGAGCGTTCAGGTGTGTCAAGAGATCCCGCGTCGAAGCCTCGCTCATCGGCCCGTCGTGGAGCAGTCGCTGATCAATTCGCGCGAGCACTTCGTCTAGGGGATACGCCAGCCGTGCCTTGAGCACGCGGAGCCGAACTTTCAGCCAAGCGGAAACTGACAGTGGCACGGACTTCGTGCCGTTCAGTTCATGGAGCGCTGTCCGTGTGAAACGCATCTGCCGCCGAATCTTCGCAATCGCCATCTCTCGGGGGTCTGCAGTCGGGGTTGGCGTTGGTGTCGGCGATAGCGGTGGTGTTGGCGATGGGGTTGGTGTTGGCGATGGCGTTGGTGTTGGTGGCGGCGTTGGTGTTGGTGGCGGCGTTGGTCGTGTTGGTGTTATAGGGGCCTCTTGCACCTCAAATGCGCCAATGTCCCTCCGTCCCTTCTTCACTCGATCAAAACCGAAGCCGCGTTGATCGTAAATCAATGGCGGCTGAAAATTGTTGGGATTGTAGTTCGGGTTACCCGCGTCGATGGCTGGGCTGTCCGCCAGGAGCGCATGAGTAACAGTCGGGCCGCCGTTGTCCTGCAACGGGCCAACCCTGGGATCAGTATTCACCTGATCACCAGCGGCGCTCAGGTAATCGGCACCGTTGTCGCTGCTGAGATTGTAACCGTCTGAGATGATTGTACCTTGGTTACCAAAGCTAAAAATGTTGCCGCCGGAGCCCGCGTTCAGAATCGTGTTTCCTATCTCCAGGGTGCCTTCGGCCATGAAGACATTGCCGCCGAAACCAGAGCCACTTGGGCTCTCAGCTGTGTTGCCATTGATGGTGCTGTTCTGAATCACAATATTCCCACTGCCGTTGGTGATGCCGCCGCCGGCACCAGGGAACACGCCGGTGCTGCCAGCCAGGTTGCCGCTGATTGTGCTGTTGGCGACGGCAAGCGTTCCACCGTTGAAGATACCCCCGCCTATGCCGCCGCTTTGAAGGCTACCGCTAGCCGTATTGGCTGTGATGGTGCTGTTGACGATGTCCAGCGTCCCGCTATTGCAGATACCGCCGCCGAGACTGGTTTGTTGCGAGAAAGCGCCTCCGATGAAGTTGTCGCTAATAGTGGTGCGAGCGATTTGCATTGAGCCGGCGTTGTAAATACCGCCGCCTTCATCAGCCCAATTGCCGCTGACGATGCTGTCAGTGATGGCGACTTTTGCACCGCTGGCATTGTAGATGCCACCACCCAAGCCACGTTCTCGGAGCCCGCCAGCCTCGTTGCCACTGATACTGCAGCTTGTGATCTCCAACATCCCGGCATTGTAAATGCCGCCGCCCAAGACCGCCTCTCCGCTATTGATCGCGAGCCCCGAAATCGCAACGATTTTATCGGAAGCTATCTCGAAGACACGGCCCAAGTGCGTGTTCTCAACAGACAACTTGTCAGCGCCCGGGCCGTTGATAGTCAGGTTTTTGTTCACCGGCAGCTCGCCGCTGCTGAGTTCGATGGAGCCAAAAACGTCCCTGGCGTTGATGGTGTCGCCATCGTTGGCATCCGCTATAGCCTGACGCAGGGAGCCACGGCCGCCATCGTTGGTATTTGTGACGGTGATGGAATTTGCATGCGCGCTGGCTGCGGCGAGCCACCATGCACTCAAACAGCCTGCGAGCAGAATCCTGCAACTTTTCACGGACGCCGAGTCTTCAGTAAATTTCGTTACGCGGCAAGCAGGAAAACGAAATCACCAGAATTTCTGGAGCAGATGATCCCGCGCAGATTTCGCAGTGATGCTAAGTTGTCTTGCGCGTGGCCTTGAAAGTCGTGTACCCGGCGCCTAATGATTCAATGGCACCCAGCCACGAGTGATGTAATCGCCAAGCGTCAGGGAAATTAGGAATAGCAGCCAAATCACGCCGGCTACGGCTGCAAGATGCAAAAGGCGGCTGCTCCCTTTGATGTGCATGAAGAAAAGCGCAATGACGATTGCCTTGGCGATTGCCACCGCGAGCGCAACGATGAGATTGAACGGTCCTAAATCGACATAGGCGATCAGCCAGGTTAACGCCAGCAGTGCCAGCAAGGCGATGCACGTGCAGAAATAGACTTTCGGTTGCGTAACTTCTTCCATTTATGAGTGCATAGAATGGTAGGGCGCGACCAAGGCTTGCCCTACGTGGCGAGGGGGCGCCGCAAGGCGGCAAAAACGCCCAACGCTCAACGCCCAACATCCAACGTCCAAATTGCAGAGATGTTTCATCATCGATGGCCTACCAAGTACAAAAGCGGAAACAAGAACACCCAGACGATATCGACAAAATGCCAGTACAAGCCTGCGATCTCGACGGTATTGTGATTTCCATGAGAAAATTTTCCAAACCAGGCAAGTAGTGCCAAAACCAACATCACTCCGATTCCGACGGTAACATGGATCGCGTGCAGCCCGGTCATGGCAAAGTAAATCCAGAAAAATAATTCGGCGCTGCGCGGATCAGCGCCGTGCCAGTCGAAATGTCGGCCGGGAACCAGATGATCCACATAGTCCTTGTGGTACTCGACGCCCTTGATTGACATGAATACGCAGCCGAGCAAGGCAGTGCCGATGAGTAGCCAGGTGAGCATGCGCCTTTGATCGAGTTTTGCTGCGCGCACGGCGAATGCCATCAAGAGGCTGCTGACAAGCAATACCGCCGTGTTGGATCCGCCCAGAAGCACATCAAGCCTGCGACTCGTCTCCACAAAGATCTGGCCGTACGTGAAGCGATAGATCGTATACCCGAGAAAGAGTCCTCCGAAAAAAAGCACTTCGGTCGCCAGGAAAATCCACATGCCGAGTTTCGCCGCCTCGCGCTGTTGTTCGATGTCATCGAATTGCTGCGCTACGAATGCGTCTTCAGATGCTGGCGAGGTCAAGGTCGACATCTTTTTCGGCTGAATACGAATAGGGTGGCCCTGTCACGACCGGAGTTTGTTCAAAGTTATGTTCGGGTGGCGGCGAAGGCGTTTGCCATTCCAAACCAGTCGCTCGCCATGGGTTCGGTCCTGCCACGCGACCATGCTTCCACGCCCAGATGAAATAAATCAGCGGCATTAAATATCCGACGCCCAGGATGGAAGCGCCGGCAGTCGAGAGCACATGATAGATTTGGAACTCCGGCGGATAGACGTGGTAGCGGCGCGGTTGACCAAGGTAACCGAGGATAAACTGTGGGAAGAAGGTCAGATTGAATCCGATGAATGTGATCGTGGCTGCGAGTTTGCCTGCCAATTCCGGATACAAGCGTCCTGAAATTTTTGGCCACCAATAGTGAAGGCCACCCATGAACGCCATCACCATTCCGCCCACCATGATGTAGTGAAAATGAGCGATGACGAAATACGTGTCGTGCACGTGAACATCGACCGCGAGCGCGGCGAGAAACAGCCCGGTTAAGCCACCGATGGTAAAAAGGCCAATGAAACCCAACGCGTAGAGCATTGGTGTCGCGAAATGAATGGAGCCTTTGCGTAGTGTCGCTGTCCAATTGAAGACTTTTATGCCGGAGGGAACCGCGACCAGAAAACTGAGAATCGAAAAAACCATGCCGGCATAAACCGACTGACTCGACACAAACATGTGGTGGCCCCAAACAAGAAATCCGAGAACAGCGATCGCCATGCTCGCCGATCCGACCCAGACGTAGCCGTAGATCGGTTTGCGCGAAAAACAGGTGATCAATTCACTGATCACGCCCATTCCCGGCAAAATCATGATGTAGACCGCCGGATGCGAATAGAACCAAAAGAGATGTTGGAATAAAACGGGATCGCCGCCGAGTTTTGGATCGAAGATTCCGACACCCCAGAAACGCTCTACTGAGATGAGCGCAAGAGTAATGGCGAGGACCGGTGTGGCGAGCACCATGATCAAGCTCGTCGCGTAAAGTGACCAAACAAACAACGGCAATCGAAACCAGGTCAGACCCGGCGCACGCATTTTGTGAGTCGTCACCATGAAATTCATGCCGGTTATGATGGTGGAGAACCCGGCCACAAAAACGCCGGCTGCCATCGAGATCACATGCGTGTTTGCGTAGGTGGTGCTGTAAGGCGTGTAAAACGTCCAGCCAGTGTCTACGCCGCCATGGACCAGCGACCAAAGCGCCAGCGCGCCACCTGCGACAAAAATGTACCAGCTCATCAGGTTCAGCTTCGGAAACGCGACATCGCGTGCGCCGATCATCATTGGCAGAACGAAATTGCCGAGTACCGTTGGGATGGATGGAATGAGAAAGAACCAGACCATTAACACGCCGTGGATGGTAAAAAGCTTGTTGTAAGTTTCCGACGTGACCAGCTTCGGTTGAGGCGTGACTAGCTCGATCCGCATCAACGCCGCCGCGATGCTGGCGATCAGAAAAAAAATGAGAATCGTGAAGAGATAAAGAAGACCGATTCGTTTGTGGTCCTTCGTCAGCAACCACGAACCCACGCCGTGATGGACGCTCAGATAATTCTCGCGCGCAAATTCACCCGCAGTTTTGATGTCGATCTCTGTCGCGTCGCTTACCATAGGAGGCAATCCCTCACCTCAATCCTCTCCCTTTGAGAAAGGGAGAGACGATTGGATATTCGCTTACACGGAGTTGTAGTAGGTCGCGCGTTACTCTCGAACCTTGAAAATGGGCAGCGCTTCGAACTGAATCGGAGCTACAACACGCACCTGTGAGCGGGCCCGGCGAAGTGTGCAGAAATCCGCCTCTCCCCGATTGCGGGGAGAGGATTGAGGTGAGGGGCTGAAGACGCCGAACCGAAGACAATTTTTCTTCTCGCGAACCCATGACGCGGGCAGAATTGGCTTCTTGTGAGCCGCGCTCGTTATCTGCGCAACCACCCGACCAAATGGGAGCGCGTTCTTTGGCGAAATCTGCGGAACCGAAATTTTGCAGGATACAAATTCCGGCGACAGCACGCGTTGGATCCATACATACTCGATTTCTATTGTCCCGGCCCAAAGCTGGCCATCGAACTCGGCGGCGGCGGACACAACTATCGGAGCGGTCGACGGCGTGATCAGATCCGAGGCGAGTTTTTCGCGCGGCACGGAATTGAAGTCCTCCGATTTTGGGATCACCAAGTTCGCGAAGAACTCGACAGTGTTCTGCAAGCGATTTGGTTGGCTCTCGAGAAACGCCGCTCAAATAATCCCTCACCTCCATCCTCTCCCTTTGCGAAAGGGAGAGGCGACGCTGGGAATGCACAGGAGGAAAAGAGCCGCGGAGCCGATGCGCATCCAATGCTTCGGGGACCCCAGGCTTGTCAGCGAGAAGCGAGAAATGGAGCAGCAAGCATCGCGAGGAATGGTCGACTGGATAGGGCACACGTCCATTCCGCATCTCCTGGCTTGCGGGTACCGGGTTGAACGGAAGGGTCTCCATTGAACTATTCTTGTGACGGTGGCGGCTGGTTACCGATGTACTTCAGATAAGCGATGAGCTGCATGATCTCTTCCTCGCTCAAATGGCCGGCAAAACTCGGCATGATGTTTTGATAGCCAGCCGTGATTTGCTTGCCGGGCTGCAAAATCGAATCGCGCAGATATTGGTCGTCAGCCGTGACCATTGTGCCATTAGCAAGCGGAACCGGGTTTCTGTAGAGACCTTGTAGCAGAGGCGCGTGAAATTGGGAATTTGGTGCGTGGCAGCCGCTGCATCCCCGATCGCGAAATAGCCGTTCCCCCGTTTGCACGATGGATTCGGTTGGTTCTCCCGATTTTAGCCAGCGCTCATAGGCTGCTGGCTCCATCACCACAACGCGGCCAATCATCCTGGAATGCTGCGTGCCGCAATATTGGGCACAAAAAATGTGATATTCACCGGTGCGCGTCGGCTTGAACCATTCACCGGTATATTTTCCAGGCACGACGTCCTGCTTCACTCGGAACGCAGGAATAAAAAAACTGTGGATGACGTCCTGAGACGTCATGGTCATTGCTACGGTGCTATTGAGCGGCACGTGCAATTCGTTGATCTCTCGTTTGCCTTCTGCGTGTTGAAGTTTCCACATCCATTGTCTGCCAACGACCTCCACGTCGATCGCGTTCTCTGGCCTTCGCTCGATTCGAAAATAGGCAACAGCCCCCCAGGCAAAGAGTCCAAGCGAAAGGAAGATTGGTCCGATCGTCCAGCCGCTCTCGATCAAAAATGAGCCGGAACGTGGATTAGAGCGATCGGCTGGCGATCCGCGGCGATATTTTACTGAAAAGAAAATGATCGGCAGAAAAATGACGGCCATGAAAAAAAGAGAGATCAGCGTCAACGCGAAAAACAACGCATCCACTTCGTGCGAAGTGGTGGAAGCTTGCGGCGGAAAAAGACGGAATTGATCCATGTTTCAATTGATTTGCGCGTGCCCTCCAGCTGATCGGCGCGCCATCGAAAAAACCCACCACGCGATCGCTGCGAGAAATCCCAGACTCGCAACGCGCAAGATTGCCAGGATCAGGCTGCCGTATCTTCCGGTGATGGGATTGTAATGGTAACAGAGCAGAAAGACCTGCGAGATGATCGACGACGATTTCTCTTCCTTTGCTGCAACGAGCGCGTCGCCCAGTTCTCGCGCATCCAATCTCACCCCGAACACGTAGCGTGAAATTCGTCCTTTGGGCGTCAGAACAATAACTCCGCTTGGATGCGCGTATTGATGTGTCTGCGGATCGTAGATGTAACGAAAGCCTGCTTCATTGGCGAGTTCGGCGATCGAGCGCTCGTCGCCTACGAGGAAATGCCAACCGTCTGCTGCGCCAGGCCTACTGTATTGCCGTAGGTACTCTGATTTTTTCTGCGCCGCAGCAGTCGCAGTTTCGGCCGGGTCGACACTGACATCGATGACTTGAAAGTCTCTGCCTACGTTCACAGGCAGCTCCTGAAGTGTGTGGATCAGCCCATCGTTGATGAGGGAACAGAGCATCGGGCATCGGTAATAGCCCAACACGAGGATGGTCGGCTGTTTCCGGAAGTGATCACCGAGCCGAAACGGTCTGTCATGTTGATCGCGAAAAACGAGATCGGGCGAGATCTGCACGCCGGGGTGTTGCTCGAAAGTGACGCGACTCAGATCGCCGGGTGTTAACGCGCGCGTTTTCCCGGCAAGCGCGCAAATTAACACAAGTGCGAGCGGGATCTTTCTCATGGACTTTTGAGTAACTGAGGTGGCGTAGCGCTCTCCCCAGGCCGTGACTGCATCAGGCTCAGCGGCGTTTGCCCCGTGCCGACATCGGGTAAACCGCGCTCCAAGAGCAATTGCATGGCGCGGTCGATCGGGATGCGCACCGTTCCAGAGTTCCGATCGATCCAGCCGTAAGAATCAAGGTCGGCCTCTTCGGCGGCGCGCAGGTTCGCCAAATCTACTGCCCCCTTAATTTGCAATCGCGGCTTGGGAAATTCTTCCGAACTCGTAACCGGGAGATTCGCCTGTCCGGCGGTCCTGGCCGGCTCGTGTAATTTGAAGTAATTCATCATTCCCCAGACAACCAGGAAAATGATCATGCAGGAGAAGAACAACAGGAACGCGATGGTAAGTAACGACGGGACGTCGACATCTTTTCGTTCGTGATCGCGTTTCTCGATTGTGGCGTTCATGTGGGCACGGCAAGCTCGAGCCGTGGATCGTTTTGTGGAACGAGCCGCCTCGTCTCCAAATTTTTCAAAAATGCGAACGCGTAGATGCCACCTATTCCAAGAAACGCGGCAGGAGCGAGCCAGCCGACATAAAAATGTTTTGTGTAAATACTAGGCGCAATCGTCCACCAGACCGCGACGATGTGCGCCGCCAGAACGCACGCTCCGATCCCGGCTAAAATGCGCCGGCGCTGTTTGGCCGCCCGCATTAGCAACAGGAAAAACGGAACAAAAAAGTGGAACAGTGCGATGAAGATGGCGATCCATTTCCAGCCGCCGCTGATGCGGTGCAGGTACCACGAAATTTCATGCGGCAGATTTCCCGACCAAATGACAAGCAGTTGTCCGAACGCGAGGTAGGCCCACATCATCGTGAAGGCGAGCAGCAAGTTGCCGAGCTTGTGAAAGTTTTTCTCACTCGCCAGCGGCCCAAGGGGCGATGAACGCGCAGCCCAGGCAAGCAGCAAAATTACGAGCGCGAGCGCGCTCAGGACCTGGCCAATGCAAATAAGAACCGGGAACATGGTCGAGTACCAATCCGCTTCCATCGACATCAGCCAGTCAACCGCCGCGAACGTCATTGTCACTGGGTAAATCACCAGGCCCGGTCCGCTCAACGTTCGCATCTTACGCGTCGGTTCGAGCGAAACGGTCACGTCCTGCTCTGCAGACCATTTGAGCAATTGCCTGGCCATGATGATCCAAACGGCAAAGACAATTGCTGTGCGAAGAACGAACCCCGGTGGGTTCAAATAGATTTGCAGTGTTTCGTCTGCCGACACAACAGCTCGATTTTGCCACGGGTAGAGGTTCGACAATCCGAAAAAGATTGGCACAAATAGCAGGGCGAGCAGAGGCAAGTTGCCGACTGCGGATTCAAGAAAGCGCCGCACAGCATAGCCCCAATCACCGGCGGTCAGATGATGGATCATTAGCAGCGCCAGCGATCCAAGCGAAAGACCGAGGAAGAAGAAATGACCGAAAAGATAAGCGACAAAGAAATCGCGCGGCGCAACGAACCAGCCAATAAGACATCCGCAGAATCCAATGATGCCGAGGCCTAACGAAACATTTTTCGCGTGACCGACGGAACCATCGAAAATCGATTTCATTTCTTACTATCCAGTGTTGCGCGGTCGGCTGAATCCACGTCGGACAATGCCGCGTTGTGACTAAGCTGTAGAGCGCGGATGTACGCAGCGATGGCCCATCGGTCATCCGGTTCCACGCGAGTGGCGTAGGAATACATCACTCCGTAGCCGTTCGTCATGACATCGAAAAAGTGGCCGATCGGCGCGTTGCGCATCCGATCGACGTGAAATGATGGCGGCTGTGGAAATCCGCGTTGGACCACCATTCCGTTTCCGCTGCCGGTGCGGTCGTGGCATTCGGCACAAATGGCGTCGAAACGTTCGCGGCCGCGAATCATAAAATCGCGGGTCAATTTTACAGGCAACTGCGTCACATACGTTCCATTCGTTTGCCCGGTATAAAACGCTGTATCCTCGTGCGCATCACCGCGGGCAACAGTGTGCGCCGGAGGTCGCCGCGCATTGGCTCCATTCGAGAAAAAATCGCTTTCCGAAAGGGGTGTGGCTTTGGGTTGATTCGTCATATCCGGGCGACAACCGACAAGAAACACTAGAACCGCGAGCAAAATTGGTAGGGCGCGACCGCCGGGCGCGCCGCCACGCAGAACGCGATCTTCGCTACTCGCGCTTTCCTGGGGATCAGCCGTCCAGAAATAGGGCCACTCTTCCAGTTGGGTAACCAAACCCGCGCGAACTGGATTCGCGCGAATATAATCCGCTTTTTCCCTATAACTTTCTTCTTTGCGCAAACGGTGATCGAAAAAATCGCGTTGCCACTCAATCTTGAGTTTCGTGGCCAAGAATCGCTTCCAATCCGCAATGATTTGCCTCATCGGGCGCTCGTATGGAAACGAGATGAGCGCGTGTAAGTGATCCGGCATTAAGCAGACCAAGTGTGCGTACCAAACAGCGTTTTGATTCCGAAATTCAACAGAATCAAAAATTGCGCGCCCAATGTTTGAATAGCAGAGCTGATTCTTGCCGCGCGGTTCGCAACAGACCGTGATGAAGAAGATTTCATCTTCTGGACGCAGCCACAACGGTCGTTCGTGCGGGAGCTTTTTGCGTTGTGGACGGCCCGGCGCGCCCGGCGGTCGCGCCCTACCATTCGCGTTTCTATCTCGCGAATTCATTCCGGCACCTCCGCTATCGACAATGGACTGAGGCCTTGAAGAAAGGCGCGCGTCTGATCGCGATTGAAATTCGGATCGCGTGTTTCAATGCAGAGAAAAAATCGATCCTGCGACGCACGTTCGAATTCCGGGACATTGAACAGGGGATGGTGAGGGCGCGGCAGGCCGCTTAAGCCCAATGAAAAAAAGAACGCAGTGAGGCCTGCTGCCAGCACGGTTAGTTCGAAGGTGATCGGAATGAACGCTGGCCAACTGTGAATCGGACGGCCGCCGATATTGATCACGTAACTAACCGCGTTCGCGTACCATTCCATGTAATACGCGCCGACTCCCCCGATGATTCCACCGATCAAGACGAGCAGTGGCAGCCGAGTTTTCTTTCCCAGCGCCTCCGGAAGGCCTTCGACAGGAAACGGCGCGAACGCGTCCATTTTTCGGAACCCGGCTGCGTATGCCGTTTCGGCCGCACGCAGCAAATCTTCATGGTTCGAAAATTCTGCGAGCAATCCGTAATGTTGGCTCATTTGATGGTTGCTTTATCAGGTTCGGCGACCAGCTCGCGCGTTTCGGAAATCGAAATCATCGGCACCAACCGTATGAACAAAAACTGAAGGGTGAGAAACAGGCCGACGCTGCCGAACAGCGTCATCCAATCCCATTTCGTCGGCGAATACATGTGCCACGCCGATGGTGTGAAATCGCGGGTCAGACTGGTGACGACGATGACGAAACGTTCGATCCACATGCCGGCGTTGATGAAAAGCGCGACGATGAAGAGGGCGACCGTGTTACGCCGGATACGCGCCGACCAGAGCGTTTGTGGCACGAGCACATTGAAGACCATCAGCGTCCAAAAGACCCAGCCGTACGGGCCGAAGGCGCGGTTCATCATCATATAGCGTTCAAAGATGTCGCCGCTGTAAAACGCCATGAACGCCTCGATGAAATAGCCATAGGCAACGATCAGTCCGGTCGCCAACATGATGTTAGCCATGTTGTTCAGATAGCGCTCCGTGATCAGGTGCTCGAGATGGTAGATTTTCCGAACCGGAATTACGATGTTCAGCGACATCGCGAACCCGGAGTAGATCGCGCCGGCCACAAAGTACGGCGGAAAAATTGTCGAGTGCCAGCCTGGGACTATCGCGACCGAGAAATCCAAGCTAACCACACACAACAGCGATATGGTAAAATAAGTGCCGACTGCAAAAACGTCCCAAACCAATGGGCTACGAAATTGCGGCCAGACTCCCATCGTATCCGGATATGGAAAGAGCCAATAGAAAACCCATGGGCGTCCGAGATGGAGCAGCGGCATTGACCCCGCGCAGGCGACGGCGAATAGCGTCATCGCCTCGGTAAAACGGTTAATTGCAGTGCGCCAGTGCTGAAAAAGCAAAAGCAAAATCGCGGAGATGAATGTGCCGGCGTGCGCAATTCCCACCCACCAAACGAAGTTCACAATGGCGAACCCCCACGCGACCGGAATGTTAACGCCCCAGATGCCGACGCCCTTCGCGAAGAGCCATGTTATCGCGACGAGAAACATCATCAGTAAGAGAAACGCGACGAAGAAGCCGAACCGCCAACTCATCGGCGCGCGACTCAGCGGAATCTCGGCGATGGTCTTATTGACCGTTTCGTACGTTTGTCCGGGAGCGAGGAGATTGGTTGGATAACCGAGCGGGGAATAGGAAGGTGATTCGTGAGAAGTGAGAGGTGATTGGTTAGGCGCGCTCATACTTCTCACCTCTGACTTCTCACAAGTCCGAACTCCGGTTACGCAATTTGGCGAAATAAGTGGTCCGGGGCCGCGTGTTGAGCTCGCCAAGCATCCAATAATTGAGCGGCGACCGTTTAAGGTGCGCGACCCGGCTTCGTGTATCATTCATGTTGCCAAAAACGATCGCCTCGACCGGGCATACTTGTGCACACGCCGGAACGATATCGCCGTCGCCGATCGTACGCTTTTCGAGCTCAGCGGTTATGCGCGCCGCGTTGATGCGCTGGATGCAATAGGTGCATTTTTCCATCACGCCTCGCGAACGCACGGTCACGTCCGGATTTTTTACCAGCTTCTCGGTTGGACTCAGCCCGTTGTTGTATTCGAGAAAATTAAAACGGCGAACTTTATAGGGGCAGTTGTTCGAACAGTAGCGTGTGCCGACGCAACGATTGTAAACCTGCAGGTTCAAGCCTTCATCGTCGTGCACCGTGGCGCCAACCGGACAAACCAGTTCGCACGGCGCGTTCTCGCAATGCATGCACGGCACCGGCTGATGCGTAAATTCTGGATCGTCCGCAGCGCCTGAATAATAGGTGTCCACTCGAATCCAGTGCATCTCGCGGTGCATGGCGACCTGTTGCTTGCCGACTACTGGAATGTTGTTCTCCGCCTGACAGGCAATCGTGCACGCATGACAGCCGATGCAGACGTTCAGGTCCACGACCATTCCCCACTTGTAGCCCTTGTAGGGATATTCCGTCGGGTTATACAGCGTCTCGTCAATCGAGGGATGATTCTCCTTCTCCTGCGCGAAGTGCGGATTGGAGACGAATTCTTCGAACGTGCCGTCGTGAAGAATCCCGCGAGGACCGTGCACGTCGTGATGTTGTTGAGTACCCACAAACGAATGGCGCGCCCCGTTTTTGCGAATTGTTAGTCCATCGCCGAACCAAAACGCGTCGGCGGTCCGCAACGCGTAAGCATTGAATCCGACATTGCGTCCAACACGGCCCGCTACTTCGCGTCCATAGCCCAGCGGCATTGTCACCGAATTTTCTGCCTGGCCAGGCTGAATCCAGACCGGTGCCTGGATGGTGCGATCGCGAAAAGTTACATCGACAATGTCGCCATTCTCCAACTCCTCTCGTTTCGCCAACTGCGGGCTGATTAGAGCTGCGTTGTCCCAAACCAGCTTTGAAAACTGGCGCGGCAACTCCTGCAGCCAACCGTTGTTCGCGTATCGGCCGTCGCGCACGCTCACGTCGGGACGAAAAAGGAGTTCAAGTTTGGAACCCTGCATCTCAGTCCTCTCCCTTTCAGCAGGGAGAGAGGCGGAAGCAGCAAGTGCAGGCGACTCGCCGTGGTTAGGAAATGATGGCGCAGCCAGTTCACGGACAATTCCATCACTCAGCGCGCGCCGCCATTTCGCCTCAAAATCAGGTACCGGGTTCTCTGTTTGCCAGCGCGTGTGAACAATTTCGTAGGAAGTCCGCGGCGATTGGCCGGTGAGCGCTTCGAGAACTTCGTGCGCAGACGTTCCCGCGTACATCGGCTCGATGAGCGGCTGCGCAATGGATACCGATCCGTCAAACGCTCGAGTGTCACTCCAGGATTCGAGAAAATGCAGAGCCGGAATGTGCCAGTGTGAATGACGCGATGTCTCGTTGAAGTAGACGCTGTGATGCACGCGCAACTTCACTTTTTCGAATGCCGCAGCGAAATCGAAATCTGCCGCCGCGTCGTAGCGCGGATTACCGCCAAGAACAATGAGCAGCTCGACCGCGCCTCCGCGCATCTCATCGACGAGTTCTCGGAAGCCGATGCGGTTTGCCGGTAGTGCCAGCGGCGGTACCGGCGAAATCGTGACGCCGTTGTTGCCGAGCTTTGTGTTGATCTGTGATACGAGAGCGTGCACCTCTAACGGCTGTGTTTCGCCGGTGATGATAACGCTGGCACCGCGATTGGCTTTGAGATCTCGGACGACGGCCTCAATCCAGTCTTGCCAAGGATGGTGGATCTTTCCGTCGGATGAACTCGACGGCTTTAAGCCGTCGAGTTCAGTTAGGCCCGCTCTAGTTGCGATTGCTTGTGCGAGCGGCAGAATGTCACGAGCCGCGACCGCGATTCGATGGTCGGCGTTCGATCCGGTGATAGTGGGCGTCGGCTCTGCGGCGTAAAAACGGCTCATCCGCGCACCCTCGGCATCGATGATGCGCCGCGCATTGCTGAAATCCCGCGCGTATCGCAACGCGTAGGGATGTGCGTAAAGAAAATCAGATTCGAGTGCGACAACGACTTTCGCCTTGGAAAAATCGCATAGCCATTCGTTCGCGTTGAGATTGTCGCGATTCAGCGGATCCCAAATGCACCAGCGCGCAGCGGGAAATTTTTGCATCACGTCGGCCAGTTGAGCCAACAACGTAGGCGAGCTGATCGCCTCGGTGAGAATGCGCAGTGTCGCGCCGGCTGCAGGTTTTACTGACTCCAGTGCAAGATTCAGCGCATTCCAAAAATCATCGAGCGTCTTAATCCCTCCACCGGTGGTAACGGTCTGAGCTCTGTCCGGGTCATAAAGGTCGAGGACGTCGGCTTGGGCCCAAACGCTTGTCGCGCCAAGGCTCGCGGGATGGGTCGGGTTTCCTTCGATTTTTGTCGGTCGCCCTTCGTAACCTGTTACCAGCAGCCCCTGGCCAAAACCGTCGTATTGGGTTGCGGTTGCAAATCGGAGCGGCTTGCCCGGAATGACAACTTCCGGCTGTTCGACGTAGGGAACAATTTTTTCCAGAGGCTGTTTCGTGCAGGCGCCCAATCCTGCTAGCGCGAGGGTGGCGCTGCTGAGGCGGAGAAATTCTCGACGGCTGAGACCCGCCGGCCATTCGCTAGCGCCAGGAGCAAATTCATCGGTCGAATTTGCTCTTGTGATCGGTGATCGGTGATCGGTGATCGGTATTTGCCTCTCGCGCTTCATGATTTCGGTTCACCGATCACTTGTTTTCACCGGTGACACGTGCCGCAGTTGGTCAGGTGCCCAGTCGTATCGACGTGATACCGAGTCACCAACTTTGCGCCTTCGACTTGCTGCTCTGGCGGCGGTTGCCACGCCACATCGAAAACTTTATCGCGCGGACGGATATATTTTTGCGGCTCGCGATGGCAATCGAGACACCATTTCATGTAGAGCGTCTGCGTTTTTTGCGTCAGCGGCATTTGATCGATGCGCCCGTGGCAGGTCGAGCAGCCGATGCCTTTTGCGACGTGAATACTGTGATTGAAATAGACGTAGCCCGGCAAATCGTGAACGCGATTCCATTTCAACGGGGCGCTCGTAGAAAGACTTTGCCTGACCGCCGCCAATACCGGCGCATCGTTGAAGATTTGCGAATGGCATGTCATGCAGGTCTGAGTGGACGGCAATCCCGCGAACGCGGACTTTTCCACTGAGCTATGGCAGTAGCGACAATCGATGCCGTCATCGCCCACATGATGTTTGTGGCTGAATGGTACCGGTTGATCTAACGGCACCCCGACGTAGGTGGTATACGGTGACCAGTAAATTGTCGAGGTAGCCCAGCCTGCGCCACAAACCAGAACGACGACGCCGACGATGATCACCCGGGAGTGAACGTTCGCGCGGGGCGAGAAGAGTTGGGCCATGAAAGCTAATGTTTCTTCCTCGCAAATAAATCGGGCACGGAAGCGGGCTGGGACGCCTGCAATCAGCGCTCACATCCGGGCGAACGGCAACCCGGAACCGCTTACTGATCGGATTTCAGAGTCCGAGCGCAGAGCGTGCCTCACGCGCGAACTTGAAACCCGACAGAGGCGACGCGCTGGCGTCGACATTCTTGGCGAGTGCGAGCACCTGAAAAGTCCGCCCGAGCATTTCGGGGTGCAACAGCGTTTGCAGCGCGCGTTTGGCCTTGCGATCGGCACCGGCCAAAACTCGACGGCTTAAAGCCGTCAAGTTTGACGAGGGGCCTTGCAGGATGTCTGGCCAAGTTGAGATGATTCCGGTTAGGAAGTGATGTTGATCGGTGAATCCTGCGATGCGCAATCCATTTGCCTCTGCGCGACGGGCAATGCTTGTCCAATCGACCTGCATGGTGATGTCCGCGTGACCAATTTCCTCAAAGGGCGAGTCCACGTGCCGATGGCGGGCGCGAACCTGGACATTTCCCTGAAATTCATTGCCCAAACGCCCGTAATCAATCGTGATCGCATAACCGCGTTGCAAATTTGCTGCGACGTTGTCCACCCAATCGAGCGCAGCTTGATTAAACGCCATGCTTGAACGTGGACGCTCGATGAACAGAATCTTGTCGCCTTGAAGATCGACGAGTTTTTCTGTGTTGCATCTGATCAAGCGTACCGGCATGGCGTCCAGTAGTTCGTTTGAAAAATGGATACCCGTGAATGGTTCAAATGAACTCCTCCATTCAACTTTGTTCCGAAATGGTTCCAGGGCCTGCGATTGCTGCTCTCGCAAAATCGGAAATGGCTCGATTATTCGGTACCGCGAAGCTTCGAAGAATTCCGGCGCGCGCTCTTGCAAAGATTGGAGAATGTCGCGCGCGAACTGGCCATCATGTGCGCCCTGCTCAACAATGACAAAGTCGTTGATTTTGCCGAGTTCCTCCCAGATCTCAGCGAATTGTGCCACCATCAGTTGCCCGAAAAGCGGCCCGACGCTGACGTTAGTGAAATAATCACCCTTCCGGCCAATCGCGCAGGCGCCGGAGGAATAGTATCCGTGCTCGGGATGGTAAAGCACCTGCTCCATAAACCAGGCGAAGGAAACTGGTCCGTGTTTTTTGATTTCGGCGCGAATCAGGCTGACTAACGTAGGATTTCCGTCCCGAGTGTTCAACGTCCAACCCGCCTACGCTGAAAGCTTCGGCGTGGCAAGTATTCAACCCTCGCCGCCCGGTGATTATGAGACCCTCCGCAGGGCCAGAGGGCTCTGTAAGCCAAACCTATGCTGGAAAATTAGTGGCTTCTCGCGAATTGCGGCGAAGAAATGAAGCAGAAAATATGCACCAGCGAGAGAGAGGTTCGGCCTCTACGTCTCCGATAAGGATCGGGCGCTTTGTGCAGTTGATCTGGGGTTGCGCTTTTTTGACGATATGATTTTAGCAAGTCGCTGCGTTTCGCGATAAAATTCTTTTGATCGCCGAAGCCGATTCTGTCGTTGTTGAACCTTGATCTGTTGGCAGCGCCGGCGAATCGCCCACAACTCGCGCAGTTTACTCCAGAATGTCTCTTTCATATTCGGTATCGCTTTGCTCGTTTAGTGAACTCGCGAGAGATCTCATAGTTCTCAACCTGCCGCAGGGCGCGGCGAAGAGTCAAAATCTTTAGTGTTACTTTCGTGTGACAGCGGTTCTTCGCTGACGGGAGAAGGGGCCACAGCGTTTGCTTCATTTGTCGCTCGCTCCAGAATTCTAGAGGATTGATCGGTCATGAGTTTCTATGTTTCAGTTTGTTGTTCTGCTTGCGCTCTTTGCGCTTCCATAGCTAATGACCGGCAACCAATCTCGCCGGTTACATTTTTGTTCTGACGCAAAGATGGTTGGGAAATGCGCTGGCAGAAAGGCGCCAACGCTACGAGTGTTTCTACGGGAATTGCGAGGCGAAGTTCTCGAAAATGATGAAAACGATGCCGAGATTGCTCAAGGCACGAAGCCTGCATTCCGTGGCGTCTTGAGAACTTAATGTCTACCATAACAGTAGGAAATCAGCTCAAATCCTACTTGTCAAGTAGGAATTTCTAAAAGGCGGGATGCAGGCGACGAACGAGCGCTTGGCGTAATCATTTTGAAATGCCTATCCCCGTCGGCAAATCATCACAAATGCGTCCCTTTTCCCCAATGCTTTCGTCGGCCCTGATGCGCCATATTGTCTTGCGCTAAGCGGTTAGACCATTTAACAACTAGAATCCCGCTCGATAGCCGAGGTATGAGTTCCGCTACAAGATTCCGCCTTATACTCGTGGAGGCCTAAATCTGAGTACTTTGCAAACTCACAACCACCTCGTACTGCCGCACGGCGGCGAACTCGTTGATCTAAGAGTGAGCGAGGAGAGAGCAGCCGAGCTCAAAGCGCAGT
This sequence comes from Verrucomicrobiota bacterium, assembly GCA_003219415.1. Classification (GTDB taxonomy): domain Bacteria; phylum Verrucomicrobiota; class Verrucomicrobiia; order Chthoniobacterales; family UBA10450; genus Udaeobacter. Next base: position 25,617 of record QHOS01000174.1, read on the forward strand.
CCAGGCACTTTCCTTCCTGGGACCTAACGGCTCGCCAGGTCTGCGATCTGGAACTGCTTTTGGGCGGTGGTTTTTCTCCCCTGCGCGGCTTCATGACCAAGGCGGATTACGAAAGTGTTTGTCATTCTCTGAGGCTAACGACAGGCATTCTTTGGCCGATCCCGATCACGCTCGATATGAGCGAACGTTTTGTGAAGTCCTTGAAGCCGAAGAACAGCAAAATTGCACTGCGCGATCCTGAGGGATTAATGCTCGCTGTCTTGAATGTGGAAGATGTGTGGCAGCCTGACCCTAAAGTTGAAGCCGCGGAGGTTTTTGGTACGACCAGCCCGATCCATCCCGGTGTTGACTATCTACTGAACAAAGTAAACCGCTGGTACCTCGGCGGCACTGTTGAAGGTCTGCGGCTTTCATCCATTTACGATTTTAAGAGCCTGCGCGCAACGCCCGCCGAATTACGGGCCGAATTTGCCCGTCTCGGCTGGCGTCGAGTGGTGGCGTTTCAGACTCGGAATCCCATGCACCGCGCGCATGTGGAACTCACTCTTCGGGCAGCTAAACAGGTGGAGGCCAGCCTGCTGATCCATCCCGCCGTCGGAATCACTAGGCCCCGTGATGTAGACTACTTTACGCGAGTCCGCTGCTATCAACTCATAATGGCGAAGTTTCCGCCGGGCACAGCAAAACTTTCGTTGTTGTCGCTTGCGATGCGAATGGCGGGACCACGAGAAGCAATCTGGCACGCTCTGATCCGCAAAAACCACGGCTGCTCGCATCTAATTGTTGGACGCGACCATGCCGGGCCGGGCAAAGACGCGAACGGTAATCCATTCTACAAACCTTACGAGGCTCAAGACTTATTCAGGAAATACGAAGCTGAGATCGGCGTCCGCATGGTTGCATTCAACGCGATGGTTTATGTGGAAGACAAAGATAAATATTTGCAAGAAGACGAAGTTCCTGCGGGCGCCCGGGTGCTGAACATTTCTGGCACGGAATTGCGTCAGCGACTCAATGAAGGCCGCGACCTTCC
>QHOS01000002.1 GCA_003219415.1 Verrucomicrobiota bacterium
TCGGCAACAATCACGCCAGCGATACCGGGGCGCAGTCCCAAGCCTGATCGACCCGGATTGTCGAGGTCCGCGCTAATGCTGTAAGAACGATTGTAAATCGGAGGAATCATCCCGGAAGAGATGTTTTCCGTCCCGTTGTAATAGGTGAACTTCGTCTGTTCCGGCAAGCCTTTCGGAAAGCCCCAGACAGTCGCCATCTCTCCCAGTAGTGGCAGCACCTGATATTTCTCGGCCTCCGCCCAGAACAGCGCCGTTAGGTCGCGCACTTTGTCTGGATACTTGTCGGCGACATCGTTAGCCTGCGAGAAATCCTCGTCGAGATTGTACAACTCGCATTTGTCCTTATCGGGATCCCACTTGCCCGGTGCGAATCGCGCGAGTGTTTCGGGATCAATCTTCCACGGAATTCGGTCCAGTCGCCAGCATGCCAGCCAGCCGTCCTTATACATTGCGCGGTTTCCCAAAATCTCGAAGTACTGTTGCGTGTGTTTCGATGGCGCATTGGCGTCATCGAATGTGGAAAGAAAACTTACGCCGTGCATCGGCATCTGTGCTACCCCGTTCACTTCCTTTGGCTCTGGCAGGCCAGCGGCTTCGAGGATCGTCGGCGCGATGTCGGTACAATGAGTGAACTGATTTCGCAGACTCCCTTTATCCTTGATGCGTTTAGGCCAGGTAACAACCATTGGGTTGCGAATACCGCCAAGATGTGAGGCCACTTGCTTCCCCCATTTAAATGGCGTGTTACCAGCCCACGCCCACGCGGCTGCGTAATGCGGAGCCATGTCTGGACCGCCCCATTTGTCCAGGCCGCCGTAAGCTTTGATGGCTTTTAGTTGCTGATCGCTTGTGAGCGGAACGCCATTAAGGGTCGTCATTTCGTTGAACGTCCCGGTCTCCGTCCCTTCCATGCTCGCGCCGTTATCGCCGAAAATGTAAATAATTAGCGTATTGTCTGCGAGACCCATCTCCTCAATCGCTTGCACAATGCGCCCGACAGCGTGATCGGCGTTTTCTTGATATCCGGCATACACCTCCATTTGATGCGCATACAATTTCTTCACTTCCGGCGGTACGCTGTCCCAGGCGGGGAACGCTGGATCACGAGAGGTGAGCTGAACGTTGGCCGGAATCACGCCGCGCTGCTTCTGCCGCGCAAATGTCTCCTCGCGCAGCTTGTCCCAGCCCTGGTCAAACTTGCCTTTGTATTTGTCGCTCCATTCCTTCGGTACTTGGTGCGGCGCATGAGTTGCTCCAGTCGAGAAGTAGAGAAAGAAAGGTCTGTCCGGCGCCTGTGCTTTTTGATCACGAATCCAGGTAACGGAGTGTTCTACCATCGCGTCGTTTAGATAGAAATTCTTGTCCTTCGGCACGCCGATGATGCTGTTATTCTCTGCAAGGACCGGATCGAACTGTCCGCTTTCTCCGCCGAGAAATCCCCAGAAATAATCGAAGCCAAGTGCGTTCGGCCAGCGGTCAAACGGGCCCGCAGGCCCCTGTTGCGCGTCAGGTGTCAGATGCCACTTGCCGATCGCAGCCGTGTTATAGCCGTTGCCCTGAAGAATCTGTGCGATGGAAGCGGCGCTCGTTGGCCAGTTCGTGCTATACCCGGGCCAGCCGCCGATCAACTCGCAAATCGAACCGAATCCGACTGCGTGATGGTTTCGCCCCGATAACAACGCTGCGCGCGTCGGCGAACAAAGCGCCGTGACGTGGAATCGATTATAACGAAGTCCCTCGGTCGCTAGTTTGTCGAACGTAGGTGTCGCGACGGGCCCACCGAATGTGGATGGATTACCGAACCCGGCATCGTCAATCAAGACAAGCAGAATGTTCGGCGCGTTGGATGGCGCCTTCACTGGCTGAGTAAAGGCTGCGATCGAGCCTTCCAGCGAGCGCTTGGTCACGCCTTGAAACGGCTGCGGTGGACGCGGTAACACTGTTCGATCCCATTCCGCATCATCTGCGGCTGATCCGGTCATTTGTAACGCAACGACAAGCGCGATTACATTGAGGCAGTCTATTGGTTTGAACATACTCGTTCCTCCGAGAAACACCGCGAGCGTACACAAAGCGATTAGTCAGCACAGGCTAAAAACTGAGCGATCCAGACTGCGATTTCGTCGTTGAACGATTTGAGGCGCTCGTAGAGAATGGAAATGGAAATGGGGCTGGAGCTGAAAGGGGTATGTGAAAAATGCGGAGCCACGCTCGCACTGGGTAGCGTCGCATACATTTGCAGTTACGAATGCACTTTTTGCACGGGTTGCGCCGGGGAAATGAATTTCGTCTGCCTGAACTGTGAAGGGGAACTTGTGCGGCGACCGCGTCGCAAAGAGACGCCTACTTCCGGCGCGGATTGAATCAATAACGCCGGCCGTGCCAGATTGAGCGATTAAGTCCGATTACATCGCGCTCCGTCCGATAGTCGCAGGCCAGCGCTGCGCCGGGCCGACGAGCAGCGTCAACGGCCACAATTTTCGCCTTCGAGTTTTGCAAGCTCAGCAGATGCACTGACGTCACGCACATGAACCACACGCACGTGCAACGACAAAGTGCTGAATCGGCTATGCCTTCACGCGTCTTTTCTTGCGGAGCTAACCTCAGCTAATCGGTGTGCGGTCGTTTCACGATGAACATTGTGATCGAGTCCGCTTTCCGTTCCGACCCACGCGCGACAACACGAATGAGTGGACGACTCGGCCTCACGACGTCCCACGCCACGACGCGGTCCGTCAGGACTGGCGCTTTTTCAAGCTGGCCGATCTTGTCGAACGGCATCTCCTTTCCAGGCCGCAGATAAGCGGCGATATAGATGATGCGCCCTTTCTCGTCAGCTTTTACAGAAACCGAGCCGTAGTCGCTTTTCACCAGTTGCCACGAAACCTGGTGCTCGCCCTCGCTCCTCTGAGACGCTTTGTCTACTTCATCGACAGGGCGAGTCGTGGATTGGCCTAACGAATCAAGCTTGCTGTGTGCATTCTTGAGAGTGGAGTCCAGCTCGATCCCGAGAATCGCCGTCTGCACCTTGACTGATTGGGCCGCAGCCAAGCGCTGGTTGAACGGCGCTAGCTTGGGAGACTTAGGCAGCGAAGGCGAAGCCGTCGACGAAGGAGGCGACGCAAATGTGTCACCATTCGGCCACCCAAACGCGAACAGACCAACGGCAATGAGCGCCGTCGCAAGCAGCGACCGGAGGATCACAGATTATTCCTGCTCACTTCACTTTAAACTCGGTCCCTCCGCGCGTGAAATCCTCAAGCGCCAACGAGCTCAACTCGAAGGTCCGGCCTCGCAAACCGCACAAGGTTGAACCGGAAACAATCGTCGGGTGGCCTGCTGACGTGAGAATGGCGTTGAGCTTCGTAGTTGAAACGCGAACCGCGATCTTGCGATTTGCCTGGTCGATGGAACCGAAGTCAGCATCTCCGACAATCGTATCGGTGGTGCTGCCATCGAAGTTACGCACCGTAGTGCCGTATTTATAACCAGGCACTCCATTCGAATCGGTGCTGGCCTGGACGAAGAATTGGTCCCCATCGTCGGAAAGACCTTTCGAGTAGGAGTTGCCACTGATGTTGACGATTCCCGTCTCCGGCGCGTTGGCCGCGAAATACATCCGCCAGGTGGCTAGTGGCGGGATAACAGCCAGGTCCGAGACCTGCATTGTCGCCGTGATGTTGAAAACACGGTTTATCTTGGGCGTGACATACTTAATAGAGATAATGTCCACCGCGCTAGGTTCCGGTCCGACCGCGAGCAGGCCGCTATCCTGGTCAAAGGCGAAATCGGTCACTTGTTCACCGGCTGGTCCCGGCTGCATCGCCTGCGGCGTAACCCCACCATCAGGAGGGGGAGTCGCCCCGGGCGGGGCAAAGGGCTGAGCGGGAAGAGATGAGCCTTCCCTGAGGCGTGGCAGGGTACCACCCTTAATCGAAGGGCCGGTGATCTGCCGCGCGACATAGGTATTCCCATCGAAGTCGTTATGGTCATCGGTATAGCCAATGACTGCCGCGCCTTGCGGATCGAAGTTCACCTGGAAATAATCAATCAGATTCCGGTTCGGCGATTCACCAGTGAGCGGCAGACCCTTGAGTGAGATGTTACTGGCATGAATCGAATGGTCGCTCGCTTGGACGATGCGGAAGGTGGGAGCCAGCGCATCGGCATTGAAGCTCTGGGCGAAATAGACGCGCCACCGGGCGTCGTCGTTATTGCCCTGGTTACCTGTGCCATACCAGGCGATCCCAACTGTGCCAGGAATTGGCCCGGTTGCGATCCATGGCATGAGATTGACTCTTGTGTTCACGTCTGCCGGATTATTAACTTTCACCGGGGCCTTCCACGTGGCGCCGTGGTCACCTGAACTGATGAGGAAGATATCATTACCGTCGGAGTAACAGAGATAGACTGGGTTGGGCGTGGCGCCGGTGTTAGCCACTCTCATGGCGACGAAAATATTCGCCGGATCGACCGTCGTTGGGATCGGCTGAGAGAGAGTGTAAGCGAGCGGTGGAAGTCCGGGCGCCGGCGGTATACCGAATGCTAACTGCCCATCATTACCACTGATGTAGACTGTGCCGTCGGCCTGATCGACGTCGAGCGCGCCGGTTTGGGACATGGTGCCAACCACAGTCGCAGGCCCGTAGGTAAGACCGCCATCGACTGACTGCTGAACAAAAACAACGCCCGCGCCAAAATTGCGATATTCAAGAAAGACCGTGTTCGGGCCGTAGGTCCCCATCCATTGGCGGTCGTTAACCGGAACTCCTCCGGCGAAGTTGCCGACAGGGTTAAATTCAAACGTCGCTCCGTGATCAAGCGACCGCCCGACCGTCACGTTGGCCGCCGTGAGACTGGAATAAGCCAGCACTGGTTCTCCCGTCCCGCCAATCCCGGTGAACGCACCAAAGCCTACGGCAAGGTCAATATCCCCGCCACCGAGCGCACCGGCCGACAATTCATCCTGCCCCGCGGCCGAGAAGGGCGAATCGGGCTGGCCGCGATAGGTCGGCACCCGCATTTTGGGATCGAAGGTAGTATTGAGAGCGCCCGCGATGGTTGGGCGCAGATCAAAATACCAAAGATCAACCCCAGCCGGCACGCCGCGGATGCCACAGACGTAGTAATTGCCTAACGAATCGACACGGCTGCTTGGTTCGCCATCGCGGGTCGCAGTCTGCGCTTTCACCGTCGAGTTCGGCGCGAAAGTCATCCCGCCGCTCAGGTAATTCGCCGTCCTCTGAACCTGGGCAGTCTCCACCGTGATCGTGCCGTGGGGCTGATCGACTCCAGGAGTATTTGTGAAGTAGACCGCGATGACATTGAAATCTCCCGTCCCGTCGCTGTTCGGATCGATCACGGTGCTTTCACTTGTACTCGGGACACCCCCTCCCGAACTGCTCACGAGATCGCCATCCGAGCCATCCGCATTGCGTTTATGGATGTAGAGATCGTAATCGTTACTGCCGGAGGTCCACTCGATTTTGACCGCAATGGTCTTGCCGGTGTAATTGCCGGCTGCCACGTGGAGGATAAAGGTATCGCGATTGACGCCTTCAATCGCGGTTGTCTCATCGGTGCCTCCCGTGCCAATGGCAGTGCCATCCCATTGGACGGGCGTGGCCGTGCTGGGATCGACTGTGCCGTCAGGAGGATTGGCTGCATGCGTAATCGCAATGCTGAAGAGCGAGACCGCGCAGCCAGCCGCGAGAATGCCAAACAAACGAAGGGAAACAGGGAATGGTTTCATAGGTTAAGGTGTGGGGTTAAGCGGGTTGATGTCTAAAACAATACGTATCAGCGGGCCTAACTAGCCTGATTTTTTGGGTGTATTCTACTTTGGCGAGAAAGACAGACCGTGCCTGACGAAAATATTTT
>QHOS01000003.1 GCA_003219415.1 Verrucomicrobiota bacterium
GATACATGTCCTGGGTCCCATGCGACATCGCGTTGAACGCCGTCATCAACAAAATGACGTACAGCAACAGCCCCCAGTGCCGTTTTAGTACCATCAGTAGATCGTTCCAGAAATTAGTCGTCTCCCTCTGGCGTTGCAGCCAAACCGGCGATTCGGGCACTTGCGCACGGATGTACAGCACTAGAAATGCGGGTAGCGCTCCCGCGACGAAGAGGCCGCGCCATCCGAAGAATGGAAATACAATCCAATACACAACGGCCGCGAGCAGATAACCAAATGCATAGCCTTGTTGTAGAATTCCCGAGAACAATCCACGTGCGGCAGTTGGCAGGGTTTCCATTGCCAGCGATGCGCCAAGTCCCCATTCTCCGCCCATGCCTATTCCGTAAAGGGCGCGGAAGATCAGCAGCCAGGTGTAATTCGGAGAGAACGCGGTGAGTAACTCCATGAGAGAGTAAAAGATGATGTCGATCATCAGCGGCATGCGGCGCCCGAACCGGTCCCCGAGCAATCCGAAAATGAACGCGCCCAGCGGGCGCATAGCCAGCGTAAGCGTGATCGCGTAGCTCAGCTCGGCGACGCTGGTGCCAAAGTCGCCTGCCATCGGCACGATCACGAAGGTGAGCAGAAAAAAATCGAAGGCATCTAGTGCCCAGCCCAGGAAGCAAGCTAAAAATGTATTGCGCTGATTGCGGTCGAGCGATTTGAACAACCGGACCGCTTCCATGGCGCACTGACCTAATCGCCACATCCAAAAGAAGTCGAGATGAAACAAACGACCGACAACCACGACCTCAAATCCAGAAATATCTGCAGGTATCGTTCGCCAATTGATCAGTCGTCATTCTTCGTTATTCGACATTCGGATTTCGTGATTCGTTGTCACGCATCTAGGCAACACTGCGATGCCTGTCTCGATTACGAGCATGAGCAGGAGCCTGATTTAAACACATCTACGCATCATGATACGTCAATTTGTTTCTTGATTCGCCAGAGAAACGCTCTTTAGTTCCCCGAACAATCATGGCAGCAAACGATCTCCATCCTTTGGAAAGGGTCCTGCGAGAACGCATCGTCGTTCTCGATGGCGCCATGGGCACCATGATCCAGCACTACAAGCTCCCCGAAGCGGAGTATCGAGGAAAGCGATTTCGCGATTGGAAAGGCAAAGACCTAAAGGGCAGCCTGGAGCTGCTCAATTTAACTCGGCCTCTGGTGGTCGAGGAAATTCACACCGCTTATCTCGAGGCCGGCGCAGACGTTATCGAAACGAATACGTTCAGCGGAACAACTATTGGCCTGCACGATTTCCTGTTTCAAGGCGAACCTACACGTGGCCGCAAAGATCAAGAATTCTTTCAGCGCGTAGTGGACGATGTCGATCTTCGCGCGCTCGTTCAGGAAATTAATTTTGAGGCGGCCAGGATCTCGCGACGCGCCGCGGACCGCGTCGCAAACGAAACCGGCCAGCAACGATTCGTTGGCGGATCGATGGGCCCTCTTCCGGTCGCTGCCTCGATTTCACCTGACGTAAACGATCCGGCGTTTCGCGCGGTCTCATTCGAGCAACTTCGCCAAACTTACTTCGATGAAGCGAAAGCGCTGCTCGAAGGCGGCGTCGATCTACTCATTGTCGAAACGATTTTCGACACACTCAACGGAAAAGCTGCGCTGTTCGCTATCAGTGACGCATTGGAAAAAACCGGACGCAACGTGCCGTTGATGATCTCGGGCACCGTAATCGACAAATCCGGACGAAACTTGAGCGGGCAGACCGTTGAAGCGTCGCTCATATCGATCGCGCATGCGGAACCGCTGATCTTTGGTTTGAATTGTTCGCTCGGTCCAGATGAAATGGTACCGTTCGTGGAAGAGCTGGCGCGCGTTTCGCCGTACTACATGAGTGCGTATCCGAACGCGGGGTTGCCGGATCCGCTGTCGCCGACCGGCTTTCCGGAGACAGCCGAGATTTTTGCACCCAAGGTCGCGAAGTGGGCAGAGAACGGCTGGCTCAACGTGGTCGGCGGTTGTTGTGGCACGACGCCGGATCACATCCGAGCGCTGACGAAACTGGTGCGCGAATTTTCGCCGCGCGTCGTGGAAAGGACAGTCAGCTCTACATGATTCTGCGACTTTCCGGGCTCGAACCGTTGAAGATTACGCCAGAGTTCGGCTTCGTTGTCATCGGCGAGCGCACCAATATCACGGGATCGCCGAAGTTTTCGAAGCTAATTCTTGCGGGCGATTTCGACGAAGCTCTGGCTGTAGCGCGTCATCAGGTGCAGGGCGGAGCTAACCTTCTCGACGTGAACATGGACGAAGGGATGATCGACTCGGAGGCGGCCATGGTTCGATTCCTGAATCTAATCGGCAGCGAACCAGAGATCGCGCGGATTCCAATTGTGGTCGACAGCTCGAAGTGGAGCGTCATCGAAGCAGGTCTCAAATGCCTGCAGGGAAAAGCAGTGGTGAACTCCATAAGCCTGAAAAACGGCGAAGAAGATTTTCTCCGGCAGGCCAGATTAATCAGGCGATATGGCGCCGCCACGATCGTGATGGCGTTCGACGACCAAGGCCAGGCGGATAGTTTCCAACGCAAAATCGAAATTTGCGCGCGTGCTTACAACCTCTTGACCAAACACGCGAATTTCCCGGCGAGCGATATCATCTTCGATCCGAACATTCTGACTGTCGCCACCGGGCTCGACGAACATCGGAATTACGCGGTCGATTTCCTTGAAGCGACGCGATGGATCAAAACAAATCTTCCGGGCGCGCGCGTCAGCGGCGGCGTGAGCAACATTTCATTCTCCTTTCGTGGAAACAACACTGTGCGCGAAGCGATGCACGCCGCGTTTCTGTTTCACGCCATCCGCGCAGGCCTCGACATGGGAATCGTCAACGCAGGGCAGCTCGCGGTTTATGAAGAAATCGAGCCTGCGCTACGAGAGCGCGTCGAAGACGTGCTGTTGAATCGGCGAGGCGATGCAACCGAGCGGCTGGTCGATTTTGCGGAAAACGTAAAAGCAAAAGATAAAACGCGGGTGCCTGATGAAGCGTGGCGAGCAGAGCCCGTGGAGGGACGGCTCAAACACGCGTTGGTCAAAGGCATCACCGATTATATCGATACCGATACGGAGGAAGCGCGTCAAAAATGCAAGCGACCACTGGAGGTAATCGAGGGCCCGCTTATGGCCGGGATGAGCGTGGTTGGCGACTTGTTTGGTTCCGGCAAAATGTTTCTGCCGCAGGTCGTGAAGAGCGCGCGAGTAATGAAAAAAGCTGTCGCCTATCTGATGCCGTTTATGGAAGCGGAGAAATCTGCTGGCGCGAAACCGCAGGGGCGCATCGTGATGGCGACGGTAAAGGGCGACGTGCACGACATCGGCAAAAACATCGTGGGGGTAGTGCTGCAATGTAACAACTACGAAGTCTTGGATCTCGGTGTAATGGTGCCGGCCGCAAAGATTCTGGAAACAGCGAGAGAAAAACAAGCGGATGTGATCGGACTAAGTGGTCTGATTACACCATCGCTAGACGAAATGATTCATGTGGCGCAGGAAATGCAGCGTGAAGGATTACGTTTGCCGCTCTTGATCGGTGGCGCAACTACGAGCCGGGCACACACCGCGGTGAAGATCGCCCCGCATTATCAGGCCAGCACTGTCCACGTTCTGGACGCGTCGCGCGCCGTGGGTGTTGTCAATTCGCTGCTCAACCAAGACCTCAAGTCCGAATTTGATAAGAAAACGCGTGAAGACTACGAACGCTTGCGACGGGAGCATTCAGCAAGAACACAGCGAAAGAATTTGATGACGCTGAAAGAAGCGCGCGCAAACCGGACAGGTATTGATTGGAGCAACTATGCTCCGCCGAAACCGGAATTTTTAGGGGTGCGGGTTCTTCAAACCGTCATTCCCAGCCAAGTCGCGAAATGCAGTAAGACAAGCCTTACGGTAACGCAACGGGATGCTTCAAGTTCGCTTCGCTCCGTTCAGGATGACGCGGTACGCTCCTTTTCATTGCGCACACTGGCCGATTACATCGATTGGTCGCCGTTTTTTCACGCCTGGGAATTACGCGGGCGTTATCCCGGGATTTTTGAAGACCCCAAGGTTGGCAAACAGGCGCGCGAGCTTTTCGATGATGCGCAGAAACTTCTTGATTCGATCGTCGCAAACAATCTCCTGATCGCGCGTGGTGTTCACGCTTTTTGGCGAGCAAACTCAGTTGGCGACGACCTGGATCTTTATGCCGACGATGATCGCACGAAGAAGCTCGCCACCTTCTATTTCCTGCGCCAGCAAATACAAAAGCCGGCAGGACAATTCAACCATTGCCTGGCGGATTTCGTGGCGCCGGCTAACAGCGATCATACATTGCCGCTGCCGGACTATCTTGGCGGATTTGCTGTTACGATTCATGGTGCAGACGAACTCTCCGAAGAGTTCAAGCGGCAGCATGACGATTACAACGCCATCATGACGAAGGCGTTGGCAGATCGATTAGCCGAAGCGTTTGCCGAGTATCTGCACAAAGAGACGCGGATCGCATGGGGATTCGGACGCGAGGAACAATTGTCGCAATCCGATCTAATCCGTGAGAAATATCGCGGCATCCGACCGGCTGCCGGTTATCCCGCATGTCCCGACCACGCAGAGAAGGGAACGCTGTTCGATTTGCTGGATGCCGAGGACAACGCGGGCGTCACACTAACGGAATCGTTTGCAATGCATCCCGGCGCGAGTGTGAGCGGGCTCTATTTCTCGCATCCTGAGGCAAAATATTTTGGAGTTGGGCAGATCGGACACGATCAGGTGGTGGATTACGCGGCCCGGCGCGGCGAATCGTTGCCCGTAGTGGAAAAGCGACTCGCTCCTAACTTGGATTACAACGTTTGATGCGATCAAACGTCGGGGCGAGAGGATTTGAACCTCCGACCTCGTGGTCCCAAACCACGCGCTCTACCAAGCTAAGCTACGCCCCGCGCTCCGGCGTCGTTCTTTATCATGGATAGCGCCTTCCCGCATCCTGAAATTCGGTTAAATTGCGGTCAAAACCGGGAATGAGAATATACGGGTTGATCGTTTCAACGGCATTAATTGGCGTGGCGCTCCTGCTACACGGACAGGACGCCGCGCCACCATCCGTGGATCTTTATGAGGGGCAAGAACAGTTCGAACCAACTCCTCCCCCCCTGCCCCCTAACGGCCCCGAGCTGCCGGAGATATCAGAGCTGGACCAGACTTTTTCAAAGCCGAGGTCGCTCGGAAAAGAAGCTGATGCAGCGCGCGTGCACATAGAATGGCGACAACTAAAAAATCGGACAGTGAATGATCCACAGGTGCAGGCTGCGAAGGCGTATGCGCAGGCTGCACGGACTGATTTAGAAAAGAGGAATCGCCTCCGCAATTACTACAACATCTACTACGAACGCATGTCCGCCCTGGCTACGACTCCCGAAATCAAGTTGGCATTGGAGGGATTAAAGAGTTCTCATCAGGGACTGCTGACTCAGCCACGCGTGCGGCCTACCCCAGATACCTCTACGCCGACGCCAACCCCGTCGGGGACATCTCCGCCTAAGAAGCCCGCAGATAAACAAAAGAAGAAGAAAGAAAAACGTCACAAGCGGTTTTGATTAGCTACCTTGCCAGCTCATAGTCATTACAGTATTCCTAATCGCATCGTGTTCTTGGCGCGTTCGTCTAGTGGTTAGGACACAGCCCTCTCAAGGCTGGTACACGGGTTCGACTCCCGTACGCGCTGCCAATGCTTTTTACCTACGAAAACAGCATGTGCCCACCCAAGCGCGAATTATAGCGAGGGCGTGAGCAAAATTTGCCGAAGGGGCCTTTTTTTGCCGAAATTGCGACCCGCAATTGAGTCACAACTTGCCTACAGCAAAAAATACCTTGCGCTCGTGGAATTCGGCGCAAAAATGCCGCGGGGCATGAAAAGGGCAAAGATCAAAACTGCAGTTCCACTTAGCGCCGGTGAACGTTATGTCGAATTCACCGATTCGAGTAAACAACTCGATCGCGCTCGAAAAGCACTCGGCCTAAAGGAAAACGAAGCGCTGCTCGTGTTCACCGACGGAGAGAGAGAATTCGCGGTGGCGACTGACGTGCATTAAGGGCCTACCTGATCGAAATGGACAGTCCCATCCAGCGGTTCCAGTCCGCCGAATCCACCGGCTTCTTCTCTGATATAGCGCGATGCTGAATTTGTCGCGTTGAGTTGGGACGCGTAAACGCGCCTAGATTCGCCGATGACGTATCGGGCGGCGATCAATAATGAGGCAATCAATTTCGCATTCTAGCGCGATATCGGGACAACAAAGGGAACGCCGGGAGGAGTAGCGGTGCTTCCTTTGCCGCGTTTGGCAGCAGCAAGAATCGCGTCTTCTAGTCTAAGGAAACAGAAGCGTATCTCCGTGCCGGACTTGTCATAGCTCATGGCGTTTGCCCCATGATCCGACGCTAGTTTGCTCAACTTGATCATAAGATTTCGAAGTTCTGTGCTGCTGGTGATATTGCCCTTTTTGCACCAACCGAGCACAACAAAACCGTATGTAGGACCTACCTCACCAAGTCTGCCAACTGGACTGGCCCCGGGCCGTAGCCAGGCGATATCTTTGGGAGCAACCTTCGTCGTCGAATACCCGTGTTGATAATCGTGTTCCTTCTCTTTCTTAAAAGGCTCATTCCAATAGCGAATAGTGCAATCAAGCTTAACCGGAGATTCCGCTAGCGCAGATCCAGCGGATAACGCCACGACCAGGAGACATCTCATTTGCATGCGTTGATCCATCATGCCCTTCACTCGCCGTCCGGCAATCAAAAACGATTCTGGCAGCGCATCGGAGCTGAGATCAAGCCGCCATAATCTTTACGCAGTCTGACTTAGTAAATGTGTTGTGAGTTGGTCATCGTGCCGGGCCAGTCCGCGAGATCGATGTATCACTCGCTACCTCACATGGGTACTCGATAGTCTATGGAAGTTCTATCACACTTCCAAGCCCTGCGTAATTATATTGAGAACCGAATGTTCTTTCAAATGCAGCAAACGCGGGCTCGCCTGTGCAGTGACCCAGTGCCACGCGATCAACTTTCCATTTGTCATGCAAGGCTGTCACAATCCGCGCAATCTCCGAATCTGGAGTTGTGACCAAGTGGAGTCCCCCAACGATGGCATAGACGTGCTTGTCAATTACCGTCGACGCCTCGACGATCCGTTCAATTCCCGGATGCGAACATCCTACCACGAGGATCAGTCCTTTGGGGGTCTCAATTGCGAGCGAGAGCTCACGCAGCTCCAAAGTCCCGGGCGTCTGGGACACCGTTGCGATCACAGATATTCCTGTTGCGGCTTTCGTCACACCATCAATTAGAACAAAATTAGCGCTTGGCCATGGCGTGCCGAAGGTCATCGTCTGTGGCGGCTTCCCATTGTAGTACCGCATATAATCAGGCAGTGAGGCGTCTTGGCGATAGAAGGTTCCAGGCAGTGAGGCGCCAAATACTCCGAATCCCTCTTTCGGCGCGAAGATCTTCACCTGCGGGTTCACCGTCAACAGGTAATTCATGCCACCGGTGTGATCCCCGTGCCGGTGTGAGATGACCGCGAAATCGAGCTTCTTGAGATCAACCCCCGAGACCTTAACATTCTGAGCGAAGATCTCCGCATTGTTGCCAGTATCGAAAAGAATATGCTTGCCGCCGTACTCCACCAAAGCGGAGTATCCCCAATCCTTTTTCATGCTAGAGGGTTTGCCCAACGCGTCATAAAGGATTGTGATGCGATCCTGCGCCGGACCGGCGGATGTCCTCAGGGCCGCGAGGAATGCGAGACCAATGATGAGTCTCGCACGAGTTGCAGGCTGCATGTTCTTCTCCTTTCGTTAAGTCGACATGGGGTATAGGACCTACTGTAATCGGACGGCATTTCGCAATCTAAATGTACAGAAATCCTCGATGACATAATGGCCGGATCATTCGCCATGCGGCAATCAAAAACGATCCTAGCGCGATGCTGTAAAGCGGGCGGGATTATCGCTGGTTCTGTCAACAATCTGGCAACGACGAAAAGTAAACGAGGGAAGGCATAAGCTCTCTCAAGGCTGGTACACGGCGTTCGACTCCCGTTACGCACTGCCAACCCAGCAGTGCAGCACTGCGAGGGGAGGAGCCAGCAATTAAACGGGGACTTAACCTGGCGCGGTGTTCATGAATCAGCACGGCCTCCAATAACCGCCTCTCCGCACCTAGTGCAGGCTCGCAGTCGCCGCTTTATTATTTCGTTTGCAACGAAGAATCCGGCTGCACGAGCTTCCCTAAAAAGACCATTGACGATCTCAACCGAAAAGGTCTGGCTGTGTCGTCGGTCTTTCAAATGACGCGCTAGACAGTTTCGGACGCACGCACATTTGGTTGCGCCGACAGGAGACCGCAAACATCGAAGCAATGTGCTCGGCAAAGATGCCTTGCCCCGTCATACGCGCATGCCATTGAGAGTTATTTAGTCGGTTCCCCCGCAAATCACGGATGCGCCCAAGTACCTTCTCTTTGCGGTCCGGAAAGTGTTCCTCCAACCAGTGTTCAAACAGTGGCGCCACCGCCCAGGGCAGACGGACAATTGTATACGCAGCAAACTGCGCACCCGCTTTGGCGCAAGCGTCGAGAATTCTCGGAACTTCATGGTCGGTCAGCCCCGGAATGACCGGTGCAACCATCACGCCAGTTGGAACTCCTGCGCTGCGAAGCTGGCGGATCGCATCAAGGCGCGCTTGAGGCGAAGAAGTTCGCGGCTCAAGCACTCGCTGCAAATTCGAGTCCAACGAAGTTACTGAAACGTTTACCGCCACTGCGTTGTGCGCCGCGAGGCCGCGTAAGAGATCGACGTCGCGTGTAACCAGGCGGTTCTTTGTGATGATCGCCACGGGGTTGCGAAATTTTGCGAGAACTTCGAGGCAGCCGCGCGTAATGCACAGTTTTCGCTCGATCGGCTGATACGGATCGGTCACGCCGCTCATCACCAACGTTTGTGGCTTCCATCGCGGTGATTCCAGTTCCGCGCGCAATAATTCTGGCGCATTTGTTTTCACCATGATCTTGCTTTCGAAATCGAGTCCGGCGGAAAAACCGAGATACTCATGTGTTGGCCGCGCATAACAATAAATGCAGCCATGCTCGCAGCCCCGATAGGGATTAAGGCTTGTCTCGAATCCGACATCTGGACTGTTGTTACGAGTGATGACCGATTTGGTTCCGTCGTAAAAATATTGCGTCGCGCGCCGCGGTCGCTCTTCTGTTCCCGGATCGACATTGACAGCATCAAGATCATTGTGATCGATGTGCAGCTTCTCGAACCGATTGGCGGGACTCCATGATGCGCCTCGCCCGCGAATGACCGCGCGGCTTTGTGGAGTCTCTTGAACAACAGGCCGATAGTTCTTTGCCATGGATATAAGTTCACATGAACATATCGCAGTGTCCAGAGAATCTTGTAATCACTTTAGCCCCGCACCACTCAATCACTCCATTAGTGAAAGGCTGCGTGATTTCACTTGGAGTAGTGGAGTAATGGGTTAATGAATTTGCGATCGGGAAATGCGCGCCTGGTCTGGAGGGGTGGCAGAGCGGTTGATTGCGCCGGTCTTGAAAACCGGAAGGCCGAAAGGTCTCGTGAGTTCGAATCTCACCCCCTCCGCTCCCATCGCAGAGCAAGCAAAAGAGGGGATTGCATAACACTTTACATAACAAGTTCGTCCATTTCAGTGGTGTTCAGTATTATTTGTTGACGTCGGTTTTGGGGACGCGCGAAACGAAGGCCGGGCATGAAAGCAACCCGTTGATGAGCAGGGGGATCGCCTGCCGCACAAGATCGAGGACATAAGCGTCAGACCACGGAAACTTTTTTAGACAAAAAGAAGTATGAACTGCCGCGAGATGATCGCCCGAGTGAGTTTCAAAACTGCCTGCGAGCTTGGCTTTCGCGGCAGCCTCGACGAATGGGAGCGATTGCGAAGCGGTGAACACAAACTGGGCCGGAGCATTTGGCGTGCGGCAATCAAAAAAGGCGTAACGATAGGATTTTGTCTGATTAGACAATCATCCGTCAGTCCGATTGTATGTGTTCATCGATCAAACCAAGTTTTCCGCGCTCACTCCACAGGGATGCCAAGGCGCATTATGGTTGTGTTTTGGATTAGTGATTAGTGCGATCGACCATTTTCCAAAAATTAGAGCGATCTGCCGTAACCCTACTTTCGCGGACACGCGATTGTCAGCGATCGATGCGAGAGATTACTCAGCGAGCGGCCCCAATTTACCGGATGTCCTAATACGAGGCAGACATCAATTCAGATCGGATCGTAAGAGGAATGGCGACTTTTGTGCAAGCACAAATTTGCACATTCCCAATTGGCTCAACATGTACTGCTTTGCGTTTTCCTCGAGAAGGTATAAATGTTCAGGCGAACATGATCCAGGGCTCGAAACGGTCACTCCCACTCAGAACGACGGCAATCTGACCCGAAGGGTCGTTTCACCGGTGGACAGTTGAAGCTGCCTCGCCGAGAAACGTATCGTTAGGCCGTGGAGCTATTAGCGGAACCTCGCCCAGCAAGTTCCCTGCGATCACATTTGGTAGCGTGATCGAGATGCACGAACACGCGGGCAATTCCACAAAGTGGTGAAACTTCGCGCTGCGACTTCCGTAGAAATACTTGGGGAGGAGGATCAAACCAGATGGCCGTGCCACACGGAAAGTTTGAAAAGCGCATGGTGGCCTTTGAGTTCCGCTGTTTTCCAAAAAGGATTGAAATTCCAGTCGCTCTCCGGGACCAGCCATTCGATACTTGCCAGACGTCAGCGCGTTTA
>QHOS01000004.1 GCA_003219415.1 Verrucomicrobiota bacterium
GAACGCGGCTTGGATTGCCTTGCCGAGCAATAACCATCCGTTTATTCCGCAGAATCTTTATCGGATGAGTGGCGGCGCCACCAACGACGACCGGTTCGAACAAATCGGCGAGTCCTGGGGTAAGCACGCGTTTGCGGCGGCATCGTCCAACACGTGCAACTTCGGATGCAACGGTGTAGGCGGCGACCATCTTGGCTCCGGCTGCTCAGACGCATACGGCGCCGGTTTAAACGGCAGCCAGGGCGGCATCGGTTCGCGGGCCTGGGTCAATCCGTTCACCGGAAGTTTCCCAGGTAATCCAGCAAACGACCACAGCGGCCACAGTCATGACGTAACGTCTCACCGAATGCTGGTTGACGTTAACGACTTGAATACCTCTCTAAACGTAGGGGCGAAGTACTTTGCCGAAGCGAATTACATCGTCCCGGACGAAGGCATCTGGTGCGCGACGCATCCCACGGAATGCAACATGTATAACAACGCTTCGTACCGTCAGTACAGCGTAATCGGAATCAATCAGCCGTTCAGTTTTCAGTCCGTAGGCGCCACTGTGCGAGAGCAACCCGCCATTATGGCTTGGACTGGCGCGACGGTGAGCGATCCGATCCAACCCGCTCCCGGAACTGACGGTATCTGGTTCATGGGCTACAAGGTCACAAGTCCAACCGCCGGTATCTGGCACTATGAGTACGCGCTCTATAACCAAAACCTCGATCGTGCCATCCAATCTTTCACCGTACCTTTGGGACCCGGAGTGAACGTCACTAATATCGGATTTCATGCGCCGATCCAACAACCCGGTTGGCCACACGATGGCACTCTTGGAGACGCTGGGTATAGCACCACACCGTGGAACGTTGATACCACAAACGCGAATTTTATCACATGGAGCACGGAGACGTTTGCGACAAATCAGAACGCTAATGCGATTCGTTTTGCTACTATGTATAACTTCCGGTTTGATGCCGACCAGGCGCCAAATTTTACAGACGCAACCGTAGGCTTCTTTAAGATTGGCTCGCCAATTGGCGTTGTTATCCAGGCCCCGGGAGGCGTCCCATCGCCGTCGCCCACACCAACACCGACGGCTACACCAACAGCTACTCCGACGGCGACAGTCACACCTACATCGACGCCTACTGTTACACCTGCCAGCCCGACTCCCACCTCGACACCCTCTGCAACACCCACGCCCACGGCCAGTCCTTGCGGCGATTTCACCATCATATCGAGCGCGGGAGCAATCGTGCCGGGTGACACCGACACGGGTAGCCATTGTGACGATTGCGATACAGCCATCGCACTGCCTTTCCCTGTCCAGTTCCTGGGTCAAACCTTCACGAGTGTGAACGCCAGTTCCAATGGGCGTCTCGACCTCGTCTGCGTTAATGAGCCGGGCGGCTTTGTTACACAGTGTTTGCCGGCGTCGCCGAATCAGTGTGCATACGACAACACCATATTTCCATTGTGGGAGGACATGCGCACTGATATGGGTTTAAGTGGTTGCGCAAATTTCCCAGGCGCAACCTGCGGTGTTTTCACTTCAGTATCAGGCAGTGCGCCTAACCGGATCTTTAACATTGAATGGCGCACGGTGCTTTTTGCCAATAACGACGCGACGCAGAATTTTGAGGTGCGCTTCTATGAAAACGATCCGAGTCTGCACTTTGACGTAGTTTATGGTGCGATCGACTCGACCGGAGCTGATCACAACTATGTAGCTGGCTTACAGGGTCCCGACGGATGCTTTATACAGGACTTCTGCACGAATCCCGCTCCTGTGCAGAATGTGGTACACACCTATGCTGGGCAAACAGGCACGCCTACACCAACGCCGACCGTCACACCAACAGCGACCCCATCGGTCACGCCAAGCGCAACGCCCACAGCTACGGCTACAGCCACAACTACACCTACAATTACGCCTACAGTTACACCTACCGCTACTGCAACAGCAACAGCAACGCCCACTTCAACACCAAGGGCCCGTCCGCGCGCTCGTCCGACGCCACATCCGCGCCCCAGTCCGTGAGCGTAATTGGTAGGGCGCGCCCGCCGGGCGCGCCGACGGAACTCCCGAGTCCCTGCTTAAGGTGGAACGCGTTGTCCTCAACGCGTTGGCAAAAAGCCCTGCGGCTCTACCGCTTGATATCTGCGCGTTCGGGATTGTTTGCCATCGTCCCGTCGCGGCGGGCGCGATCCACCTTGACTGCGCGCGACGTTAATGGAGAAGCGAGCTCCGCGAGCCTTCCTCCCCAATCCTCGCTCGGCGTCGCAGAGCTCCGCCCTCCATGGTACGAGTTTAGCAATCGAAGCCATTCTTGTGGTGATTAGTTGTAGTCGGACCTGGACATAGCGAAGTGATTATCGAATCGGCGCCAAAAGTGAATCGCGCCTTCAGCGCTTACCTTGCGGGGTGATCGAATTCCTGGGGCACTGCCCCAGGCTGATATTGATGCTTCGCCTCTGGCGCTAAATGCGCACACGCACTTACACGCTCCTGCAATCGGATCTGCCTCCGGCATTTCAGTCTTTTAGTTTCAACTTTCAAGTTTTCCGGCTAAAACAAGGTTTCTGAGCGATAACTGAGGTAACAAATGAAAAAGAAATCCAACCCGCAACCCCGCCCTGCCTGCCTGCCTGCTCGCGAAGGCGGGTTTTTTAATTTACGCGTTTCAATCGGTCTGCTTACCGTCGTGGCAGGACTCCTCTTCGTACTGTTCGCCACGGCGAATCCCTCCAAGGGCGGTGGACGCGGATTCGGCGCACGCTCGAACGGGCCGACCCCATCAAGACCGTCATCAGGGCAACTGACCGGCCGGACATTCGCGCGGGTCACACCTAACGGGGTAATCACCGAGAACCTCCTCGGCTCAGAGCGACAAGATCTAGCTCGAGCGACACCTGAACGGCTCGTGTTGGAACCGCTCGGAAACACCCTCTGGCAAGTCGATGACCAGAACGCGATCGCGGACGGCGTCGCCATCGACGCTAATGATGTGTGGGGCGCGTGGACCCTTCAGGGTGCCCGACTCAGCGCCTACCCGATTGGCGGCGATGGCACACCTGACTTTGAGTTTTCCTCTTTCGGTAGCGGCAACTCAGGTGTGGCTTCTGCCAAGGGCGCCGATCGCATGGCCTACATGGAGTCCAATGCGGCAGGAACCGACTTCCGAGTGCATGGTTTCAGGTCCACGAGTGCCGGCGTACCGGACTGGTCGTTTCCGTTTCCGGTCAGTGATCCAAACCTGCCGGCCAGCTCCAAGAAGGTCGCTGTGTCCTATGACGGCTCCACGGTTGCATCTGTCGTTAGCGATTCGGTAACACAGAATTCAACGCTTTATGTCTTTGAGGCTGACACCGGCGCGGTTAGATCGAGCTGGACAGACCCTCTCCGGATGGATGCTGTCGATTTGACCGATGACGGCTCGATCGCACTCGTCACCCAGGATAATCTCGCTGTGCTGGTCGATACCAGCAACGGCAACACATTATTCAGTGTCGCAGGCTCCGGCGCTGGTAACATTTTTTACCGGATTTCCGGCGATGGAAGCGTCTTTGTCACCGGCGGCTTCAACTTCGACGTCTACAAGTATGACGGCACCACCTACCAGCGAGTGATTCATTTCACTCGTCCTAGCAGCTGGTTCGGCGGAGCGGCGATAGTCTCTCGCGACGGTTCCACCGTAGGCTCGTTTGCCGGGAATTATGCGAACAACTGGCTTACAGGCGAGGTTTTCTTGTTCGATGTGGCAAGCGCGCAGATGATCGGTTCCTACCCCGTTTCCGGCACCGGTCAGTATCAAGGCACTCCCGTTGGCGCCGAATCTAACGACAACGGCACAGTGATGGCTTTCGCTTCGTGGGGTACCGAGTTCCATGACTGGCCGGAAGTCATGGTCTTCAATCGTAATGTCGATCTGATCGGTGCGATCAACTTCCCGGGCTCAGCCTTCGGAGTTGACGTGTCGACTGACGGACAATATGTGGTAGGCGGCTCCAAAGCCGTTCACGCTAACCAATTCGGCAGTGGCGGGCGTATCGAGTTAATTCAGCTACAGCCCCAGCCAACGCCAACGCCGACTCCTACGACTACGCCTAGCCCGACAGTAACGCCTACAGCGACAGCGACAACTACGCCGACGGCGACGCCAACAACTACCCCAAGAGCAACGCCGTTGCCGAGGCCTCGTCCCAGCCCGCATCCTCGCCCTACGCCGCCGTGATAACCGAAGCAGTGATTAGTGAGAAGTGATCGGTCATTAGTTGTAGCCGCCCAGTGCAGGTGGATCGGCTTGTCCTGAAATGCCAGTCCGGCTCGGACCGATGGCAAAGGGATTCGCTGAAGGCGCAAATATCAGGCGGCAAAGCCGCATTACTTGCCAACGCGTTGAGGACAACGCGTTCCACCTGTGCGCGCCAGACACTCTCTCAGGGCAACCGAGCAGCGGACATCGATGCGGCTGCGTCTAGAGAAGGAGGAAACGACCGTGAAAACGTGGAATCTTGCGCCTTTCCTTGGCGGTGCTCCTTTCCAGGCGGAACCAAAAAACGTAAAAAAATAAAAGAAATGTTGACGGGTTTCCGGTCTTTCGGCTACAAGCGACGTTTCACACTTCAATTCCACTTCATTAACCATTCATGAAAAAGAAATCCACTTCGCAATCTGCATTCCTTAATCTGCGTGTTTTAATCGGCCTGTTCGTAGCGCTAACCGGGGCCTCCCTGCTCGCCTTAGGTCAGTTCGCCACGGCAGCCAACCCGTTTAGACCGGGTGTTGCCGCCTCCTCGCATGCGCGCACCACGCAAGCACAGCCACAATATAAAGTTACTACCAAATCCCATTACTTTAGCCCGCTTGTCCCTCCGGGATTTGACTGTTCCAAGATCCGCCAACTCGGCATCAATAGGATGGAAAACTTCCGGGCCGGCGCGATCATGATTCACTGCGGCCAGGCAAAGGGAGGCAGCGAACCTGACCAAGCTGGGGGTTCCAGTGCGTTCTCGAAATTGGTGCACAGCCTGACAGCGCCCCTGGTGTATGGCAGCACGGACGTGGATTTGATTACCGGCGCTGAGAGCTTTCCCAACATAACGCAATCGGAGACATTCAGTACCGCAAACCCGGACGATCCCAACGAGATCGTAGTCGCGTACAACGATTCAAGAGGCGTTAACGCCAACCCGATCAACATCTCCAGCATATCGTTCTCTACCGACGGCGGCACCACCTTCACCCGCCTCACTCCAAGCCCTTTCCAAAATACCTTTGGTGATCCGGTTGTTCTGTATAACAAGCCAACCCAGACTTGGTTTACTGTGTGGCTCGACGGGGCTCCGGGCTGCACCCTGGGTGGGTATAAGAACACCGATCCCTCGGACCCAAATAACTGGGTCCATTTCTGTGTTCACCCTAGCGGCGGCGACGACCGCGAGTCTGGCTGGGCAGACAACAACCCAGCCTCTCCCTTCTTCGGAAACATGTACATTTCCTGGAACGACTTTAACGTGGGTGCAGGCGCCCTGGTCGTGAGCCGTTCCACTGATAATGGCAACACATGGAGCAGCGCGATAACGGTGGCCAACACTGGCACCTTCATCCGCAACACGCAGATCACCGGTGACATGTCTGGCAACGGGACCCTCTACATCGCAGGCATGGACGAAGGCGGCGGAGGCTTTCCTCACAACGATACCAACCTGATCTATAAATCGACCGACGGCGGTGCTACCTGGGCTAACACCTACACCGGCACGCCCTTCCCGGGACCGGGCGTTGGCTCTGTTGGCTACTTCGCCGTCATGTTTCCCGATCTGGGTGGCTACTGGCGACACGAGGGCTGGGGTGAGCCTGCTGCATTCAATAACGTGGTTCACCTGGTCTACGCCCAGCACGGCGCTGGCAGTGATCCTGGTGACGTTTTCTACATCCGCTCCACCGACGGTGGTGTGACATTTGGCGCGCCCCTCATGTTGAACACCGACGGCGATCGTATCCGTTTACGTGGGCGACTACGACTACGGCTCGGCAATAGCGACGAAGCACGTCACTTCGTGGGCGGATGGGCGAGTAGCCATCAACAGCCAATCGCAGCAGGATGCCTTCACCGACAGGGATCTGGTTGGTTTTTCTGTCACCACCGCTGATCCGGCTTGCGGTAGCGTGGTAACGACTCAGCCGACTGACTTCATTGTCCACCTTAGCGATCCGGTGGACCCAAACACCGTCCAGCCGAGTGATTTCACGGTTAATGGAACTCCGGCGGACACGGACGTGCTCAGCGATGGTAACCAAACCATAACCTTCACCTTCAACAGCACCCCGGTGGTAAACCAGGGCGAGCAGACGATGCATATTCCCGCCGGCGCCTTTAACCAGGCCTCCAATAACGACCCGGTCTTGGAATTCCAATGCACGTTCCGTTACGACGCCACACTACTGGCGGTCACCGACACGGTTCCACCGGACGGCGGCACCTTCGAGCCGCCAGGGCCGGCCAGCTACACGTATGACATGAACTTCAATGAGCCCGTGGATCCAGCCTCAGTGCAGACCAGCGACCTGCACTTTAGCGGCGTCCCCGGTACAAGCGTGACAGCGGTGAGCGTGATCAACGGGGACATGACCGCGGAGTTCACGATTCAAATCAACAGTATCTTCTCAGGCACATTAACGATAAACCTTCCCGCCGGGGCGATCACCGATCAGTTTGGCAATGCTAACGCGGCCTTCACGGGGAACTACGAATACGTGGGAACCGCCCCGAAGGGCTGCGGGTTGCTGATTGGATCAGGGTTAACCCAAGGTTGGCCGGGGAACACCTGGAGCGCGCAGCTGGCTAGCAACACCGTTCAATACACGTTTGCTATCAGCCAGCCCGCTGCGAACGACTTCGCCTTATTTGAGACGCACGATCCGTGGGGCGCTACCTTTATTAAGGACGCCATCACTGCTAACGGACACACTTACACTGAGTTTACGCCAGCAGATTTGGCGACGGTCAACTTCAGCGATTATCGAGTAGTTATCTGTAACTGGGATGACACGTTCCTGACTGATTTCATCACTCCCTACACCGCAGCTATTCCTGCATTGGAAGCTTATGCTGGCGCAGGCGGCGTGGTGTGGGTGCAGGCGGCTCTTCAGGGCAGCGGGGAAACTTTCCCCATGCCCTTCGGGGGCCAGGGGAACGACGGGCAATTCAGCCCCAGCGACAACGTGGTCGATCCGGCTAGCCCGATGATGATTGGCATCCCTAATCCCATGGAGGGTAACTCTGCCAGTCACGTTTCATACACCGACCTGCCGGGTCCAGCGCACATCGTGGTCATGAACCCCAGCAATAACCAGCCAGTGCTCTACGATCTGCAATTCGGCGGCACCTGCGGTGCTACTCCAACGCCGACGGTTACTCCTACCGTGACACCAACGGTTACTCCTACAGTGACGCCAACGGTTACTCCTACTGTTACACCAACCATTACGCCGACGGCTACGCCTACAGCTACGCCGGCGCACAGTGCGACACCGCGCCCGCGGCCAACACCACATCCGCGGCCGACGCCCTAAGGGGAATAGGTTACCAGAGTTAAAAAGTTAAAAGTGGTAAAGCGGGAACTCGCGAGGCAACTCGCGAGTTCCTTGCTTTTGTAGCCAGATCGGTGATCCAGGTGCGACGCTGGAGGTGTGTTACTTGTTAGGCGTCGCAGAGCTCCGCCCTCCAATGTGCGTGGCCTGCGCGATGGAAATGGAGGGGCGACCTCTGCGAGCCCTTCACCCTTGCACCTCAAAGCTCTACTTTCGATTAGCGGACGTATCGCACGCCGAAAACATTTCGTGCAAAATCCATGGAAACGGATATCCCAGGTTTCGCGAAGCTTCGAGAGTGCGCACGCATTCTTGCGTCGCTTTCGATCGGGACGCTGTTTTAAATAGCGTATGCGGCTCTAAGGTCCCGCCGCCCGCTTGGACGAAACGGATTTGCCAATTATCTGAATTCGGCGTTGGACGTTTCCCAAAAAAAGAAGAGTTTCGGCTTTTCAGCACTTCAGTTTTTCAAGTATCATCTCAACGTTTTTGAAAATTAAATGAATACTCAACCCGTAAACTTCTCTAAAATTCTACTTCAACTCGTCATCGCAGCCACGCTGGGCGGCATCGGTCCCAGTTTGGTGATAGCGGACGTTGTCAATATCAACCCGAGCAAGGACAACACGCTGTACGAGTTCGTTCCAGCAGATGGCGACCTCAGCAATGCGCTCGGCTTTCACTTCTTCGCCGGCGAGACAGGCATGGGCGACCTTCGCCGGGGCGTGCTTGCCTTTGACATCGCTGGAAACATTCCCGCAGGCTCAACGATCCTGGGCGTGACCTTGAGCTTGAACATGTCGAGAACTTCCTCTGATACTGCTCGAAACGTGGAGCTGCACAGCCTGCTTGCCGACTGGGGCGAAGGAACGTCCCAGGCTTCTGGAGACGAAGGCATGGGAGCCCCAGCCACCCCGAACGATGCCACGTGGCGCCACCGCTTCTTCGATACGATTTTTTGGACCACAGAAGGTGGAGACTTCGCGCCCACGATAAGCGCAAGCCAGTCCGTTGGCGCCATTGGAGTGTACACGTGGAGTGCGCCACAAATGGTTGCCGATGTGCAATTTTGGTTGGACGATCCCACCGGTAGTAACTTCGGCTGGCTGGTGCTAGGCGATGAGTCGGCCGCTGCAACAGCGAAGCGATTCGATACCCGGGACAGCGCCACTCCACCGGTGCTGACGATCATCTACGACCCCAACGGTCCAAGACCTCTGCCGATGCCAAGGTCGCGTCCTACGCCTCATCCTCGCCCCACACCGCGTTAGCGAAAATCGGTAGTTCGTAACGAGTAGTGATGAATGCAGGCGCAAGCCTTTCAATAAAGCCATATGCCCCTTAGAACTTTATTCCCGCTTATCCTTGCGGCCTGCCTTGTGGCCATTGGTATCC
This sequence comes from Verrucomicrobiota bacterium, assembly GCA_003219415.1. Lineage (GTDB taxonomy): Bacteria > Verrucomicrobiota > Verrucomicrobiia > Chthoniobacterales > UBA10450 > Udaeobacter. Next base: position 8,984 of record QHOS01000004.1, read on the forward strand.
GTTTAGCAAGCGGGGCAATTATCAATATCAATCCCAGCAAAGACAATACCCTCTATGAGTATGTTCCTGCTGATGGCGACCTCAGTAATGCGCTCGGCTTTCACTT
>QHOS01000175.1 GCA_003219415.1 Verrucomicrobiota bacterium
TGTTGTCCGCCGGAAAGCTGACTCGGATACAAATCCTTTTTGCCGACGATTTGGAACCGATCGAGGATGTCCGCCACCATCGCGGCACGTTCGCTCTTTTTGTAGTGGCGATACGACAGTGGGATATCGAGGTTTTCGTAAACCGTGAGGTCATCGAGCAAGTGATACTGCTGGAACACGAATCCGATCTGCTCGTTCCGCAGCGTGGCACGTTCCTTCGGCTTTAAATGATGCACCGCGGTTCCACCCAAAAAATATTCACCGCGCCAGCCGTGATCGTGCATCCCGAGAATGTGCAACAGTGTCGATTTACCTGCGCCGGACGGACCCATTACCGAGACGAAGTCGCCTTCCTCGACCTCCAGGTTGATGTCGCGTAAGACGTAAAAAAACTTCTCCTTCGCCAGGGGATAAGAGCGTTCCAGATTTTTAAGTTTGATCATACGTTTACTCGGCACGCAATGCTTGGACTGGATCGACCCGCGTGGCGCGCCTCGCGGGCAACCATGTGGCAATAAGTGCGGCGATAGTGAGTACTAGTGGGGCGACGGTGAATGCGACTGGATCAAGCGCACGAACTCCGTAAAGAAATCCGCTCAGAACTTTTGCCGTACCGATCGCAAGCAGCAGGCCAATGGTGACTCCACTGAACAGCATGATGGAACTTTCACGCATGATCATTCGCAACACCGCTCCGGCCTGAGCGCCGAGCGCCATCCGGATTCCGATCTCTCGGGTGCGTCGCGCGACGGAGTAAGCCTTGACTCCGTAAAGACCAACAACGGCGAGACCGAGCGCAAGCGCCCCAAAGATGGAGAACAACGCCGCGCCCGCGCGAACGAGCCAGAGGTCCAGGTTCGAATCGAGATGCTGCGCGAACGTCCGCAACGAAAGGATCGGGATTGACGGATCGACATCGAGCACGGTGCGTCGTAGCAAATTGGCCGTGGTGGCTTCGTTTCCGGACGCGAGCGAACGAAACCGAACAAAAAAGGAAACGTCATTTTGGAATCCACGCGCGAACGGCAAATAAATTCCGCCGGCCGGCTCCTTTTCGAAGAGCGCGTGGCGCGTTGCCGGCACGATGCCTACTATTTCGACCGTCTCTCCCCGCTTCTCCTCTTCACTCACATCCGCGCTCCGTCCGGTGTTGGTATCTCCGCCCTGGGCTGACGGCCCATTCCCGCCCGCATATTGAAGTCGTTGTCCAAGCGCGTCACCATCCGGCCAGAGCCTCTTTGCCAGAACTTCGTCAATAATCGCCACCTTCGGACCAGGCTGGGTCGCCTCCGCTTCGGTGAACGCCCGACCCCGAATCACTGGCAATCCAACGGTGGAAAAATAATCTGCGCCCACGCTGTTCCAGGCCGCCTCGAAGGCAAGGCCTTCGGCGGCAGTCGCCGGCTTGGCATCGGGAGCGAGACGGAGGCCGGCGCGTTGGACTTTCCTGCTTAACTCAAACATCCCGAATGGCACTATTGAAGCGATGCTCGCGTGCTCCACGCCTGGCAGCGCCGCCAGTCTCTCATTCAAGGTGCGATAAAGGTCCTGCGCGCGTTTCGGTTTGTAACCAGCGAGGCTCGCATCGACTTCGACAATGTAGCTTGCGCCAGGTCTTAATCCGGTATCGACCGACGCGGCTTTGCCTGCACCACGAATGAACAAAGCCGCAGCGGTAATGAGCGCGAGCGAGAAGGCGATTTGCACGACGACCAGCGGGTGGCGCGGTATGAATTTCCAGCGCCGGCGCACCACGTCTTCCCCTGCGTGTTCCTTCAGATCGGCCACCACCGAGCTACGCGAAATTTTCAGGGCCGGCCCAAGCGCAAACATGAGCGTGCCGAGCAGGCAAAATCCGAAGGTCGCCGCCAAAATTGCGGGGTTCGGTCCGGTCAACCATACAATGTCGAGCGGCATCAGCTTGCGCATTGAACCAACCAGCAAATCGGACGACCAGAGTCCAAGAATGAGTCCACCCACGCCGCCGAGTATCGCCAGGGCAAAGCCTTCGGTGAGAAGCTGGCGAACGATGCGCCAACGGCTGCCACCAAGCGCGAGACGAATTGCGATTTCTTTGCGGCGCGCGGTACTGCGCGCGAGCAGCATGTTAGCGAGGTTAAGGCATGCCACTAGCAGCACTACTACCGTCATTCCGAGCAGCAATGGCGCGATGACTTTTATCCCGCTCTCGGCCGCTGGGTTGTTACTTATCGAATTACGCGACACCCGCGCCGCTAGGAACGTTTGATTCTTCTGCTCGACTGGGTAGGCCTTTTCCAAATTGGCCGCGAGCCCTTCGAGCGCAGGCCTGGCTGTGGTCGCCGTCATCCCGGATTTAAGCCGGCCCATGATGCGCAGTTGGGTTCCCTTTCGATCCTCAATCGTGGTCTTGTCTCCCGACTCAAAATCGTTCGCGACCTGATCGTAAACACTCATCGGCAACCAAACTTCGGGCGACAGAATTTGCATCGTGCCGACGAAACCCTTTGGCGTAACTCCCACGATGGTGAACGAGCGACCGTTGATCAGTAATTGCGAACCGAGAAGGTTTGGATCGAGGTCGTGCTTCTGCCAGTAACTGTAACTGACAATCGCGACCGGCGTGTTGTGGCCGGGCGTTTCCTCTTCCGGCAAAAATGCACGGCCTCGCGCCAACGGAACGCCGAGCAAAGAGAAATAGTTCGACGTGACGATGGCACTGAACGCACGCCGCGTGTCACCTTTCTGACCGAGTCCGATGAACGCGACATTGAAACCCATTACGTCGCTGAACACCGTGTTCTGCTCGCGAATATCGAGATAAGTGGGATAAGAAAAGCCGCGAAATTTCTTCGGATCCTTCTTGTCCTGAGAAAAGAGCTGCACCATTTCATGCGGCTTGGAATAAGCCGGCGGGGCAAAGAAAAGCCTGTTTACCAGGATGAATACGGCGGTATTCACGCCAATGCCCAGCGCGAGCACGGTTACCGCTGAAATCGTAAACGCCGGCGCCTTGAACAGCTGCCGGAACGCAAATTTAAGATCACGAATCATGGTTAAACGTCATGGCCTAGCGCCACCACCGGATCAGCGCGTGCCGCGCGATGGGCCGGGATATAACTCGCGAGCAAGGCGACTGCTGCCAGCGCGATCGTCACGAAAAGGAACGTCGTGACGTCAAACGCCCCAACATTGTAGAGCAACGCGGAAAGCAAACGAGTTGACAAAAAAGCGAGAACCAATCCAATAATGGTGCCGATTCCAACCAGCTTCGCTGCGTGTCCCACAATGAGGCGCAGGACGTCGCTACGTTGCGCGCCGAGCGCCATGCGAACGCCGATCTCGTGGGTGCGCTGCACGATCAGATACGAAATCACTCCGTAAATCCCAACGCTCGCAAGCAACAACGCGATCCCGGCAAAAGCGCCGAGCAGGACCATCGACATTCGCCGCGGAGCGATTGAATCGGCAGTGACGATCTCAAGTGTGCGAACGTTTGCGATCGGCTGATCGGGATCGATCGACTGAAGTTCGCGCCGAACGGCCGAAGTGAGCGTACGGGGATCTTGCGCACTCCGCACCGCTAGGATCATGCTGCTTTCCGCGCGCTGTGCGAGCGGCAGATAGTATTCCGGGGCTGGATCGAGATCGAGTCCGCGATGCCGAATGCTTCGGACAATTCCGACTATGATCAGCCATTTGGGATCCGGCTTGCTCGGATCGCTAAAGGTGATGCGTTTACCGAGCGCGTCTTCATTCGGCCAATACTTTTTAGCCAGCGCATCGTTAATAATCACAACTCCCGGCGCCTGACCATTGTCGGATTCACTAAAGAAACGTCCGCGCAGCAGCGGTGTCTTCAGCACTCGGAAATAATCCGGTGTGACAACGCGAATCTCTTCGTCCGGCCCCGCTTCGCTTTTACCAAGGACGCGGCCTTCGATCGAAAACGAGGAATCGGAATTCGAGCCGCTCAATGGAAGAATGGTTGTGAAACCTGCTGCTTCGACTCCCGGCAATTGCTGGACCCGGCGCAGTGCTTCGTTCCAGAAATTGATCATTGCTTCGCCCTCTCGATAGTTGGCGCTTTCTCGCTGCGGGTATTTCGTGTCCGGAAGATTCACTTCAGCCGTCAAAACGTTGCGACGATCAAATCCTGGATCGATGTTCTGTACCCGCGCGTAACTTTTCAGTAAAAGCCCTGCGCCAACGAGCAACACCAGCGCCAGCGCGATCTCGACGATCACGAGCGAATTGCGTACTTTATTGCGCTCCGCACCGCTGGTTGAAGAACGACCTCCTTCTTTGAGCGCTTCAGTCAGCTCCGGTTTCGCAGTGGCAAATCCCGGAATCAAACCAAACAAAATTCCGGTTCCAACCGCGACGACTGCCGTCACAATTAAAACCACAACATCGACGTTTACTTCAGCGAGCCGCGGAACAGTTCGAGCGCCTAGCTGCCTGAGCAGCTCAAGCCCCCAAACTGAAAGAACGATTCCAGCGGCTGCGCCCGCAAGAGCGAGTAACACGCTTTCAGTCAACATTTGGCGCACCAATCGCCAGCGTCCGGCGCCGAGCGCGACTCGAATGGCCAGCTCGCGTTCGCGCGCGCTGGCGCGAGCGAGGAGCATGGTCGCGAGATTCGCACAAGCGATCAGCAGCACGAAGATCACCGCGCCCAGCAAAATCGCCAGACCGGTCCGCATTCCACCGACGACTTGATCTTGAAACGGATAGATTCGGGCACCGAACCCTCCTGTGCTGTAATTGTCGGGGTACGCCCGAATCCAATTTGAAATAAGGTGGTCAAGTTCTACCTGCGCTTTGGCCACCGATATGTCCGGTCGTAATCGCGCGATCAAAGCGTAACTGCGCGAGTAACGCTCTTTTAATTCCAGCGGCGTGAAGGCGATCGGTTTCCAAATATCCACACGTTCGGCAAACTGACTTCCCTGAACGCCGAAAAGTGGGATCGGAAATTCGAATTTCGCCGGCATCACCCCGATCACAGTGTAGTTGCGGCCGTTCAGAAGAAGCGATTTGCCAACAAGCGCCGGATCAGAATTAAACCGGCGTTTCCAAAGCCTATCGCTGATCACGATGATATCGTCGTGACCCTGCCCCTGTTCTTCACGCGCAAAGGTGCGGCCTTTGATTGGCTCGACTCCCAGTAAGGAAAATAATGATGGCGATACAGCCGCGCCCGAAATGCGCTCCGGAACATCGCCGCCGCCGAGATTGAATCTTTGAAAAGTAAACGCCGCGAGACCCGTACTGCTCTGGAATTGCTTTTCCAGATCGAGATACTCTGCCGGCGAGACAGGTATCCGATCGAGTCCCAGCGTTGCAAACCGCTCCCAGATCAGCACCAGCCGAGACGGTTGTTGATATGGTAGAGGCCGGACCAGGAGCGCGTTGATCAAACTGAACACGGCGGTGTTCGCCCCAATCCCAAGCGCTAGCGTCAGGATGGCAACAGCAGTGAAGCCCGGAGATTTTGCGAGCTGGCGGAGCACGTATCGAAGATCATTCATGTAATGAGTAGCGCGAGCTTACAGCTTGCGGCAACAGCGCTGCCGTGAATTGGATTAAGTAAAATTGGCGTGGAGCTTTCAAATCGTCGACAGACGTGACTTCCGCCGCTTCAGTGGAAATCATGGAACGATCTCCTTTAGCCGCAAGCTCACACGGCGCATTGGTCCGTCAGCTTTCGGACCAGCGAGCAGCGGAATCTCTGTTCCTTCGGATTGGCTGAAGATCACAACTGCATCCGAGTAAGAAAGTCGCGACGCAGGCTTCTCATTTATGGAAAGGATTTGCTCGCCATTTTTTATTCCGGCAGCTTCGGCTGGGGAGTTCGGTGCAACAAAAACAACTGTAAACGCGGTCGGCTTTTCCTTCTTCAGTCGAAGGCCTGCACGATTAAAAGCGCGCTGAGGAACATCGGTTTTCGGATCAATCCAAACGTGTTCGCGCGCGTAATCGTAAACCATGTCGAACCGATAAAGCGAAGATTCTCCCACTACGCCGGCTTGAAGTTTCGTCGATTCCGAACCGCGTTGCACCAGACCAGCGTAACTTACTACTTCGTGTGGAAATTTGATTGGCCCCAACGTGATGTCGCCACGGCTAAGTTTTGCGCCGTAATCGCCGCCAATACCGCTGCCTGCCCAGGGTAGTCCGCGCGCAAGCAAGCTTTCCAAACCGTGTTCGTGTGCCCAATAACCTTCGATAATCGCAGGGCCCGCGTTTCCGCTGTCTAATTCAAAATCGCCGGAGACACCGTTGAAACTTCCGCGCGTGAGAGGAGCATCCTCCGTGAAACAAATCGGAAGCCGAACGCCTTGTGGCTTCTCGTTAAACTTTTCCAGCGGCGTCAACGTCACCGTCTTTGCTTTGCGATTAAGTTGGACTGCGAAACGCTCGAAAAGTTCCAGTCCGAGAAACCCTGCGCGAGGGGCACGCGGCCCACGATCATTGGACGAATCCGGCAACGGTATGACCCAGACTGGCTGATCGCGAATCACAGCGTCGCCAATTCGGATGTCCTTGGCGCGAACCGTTCCCTGGTGCATTACGCCGCTGCCTCCACCCGTTGCACTCGCATTGCCAATCGGGTTCAGGTTCAATTTTTCGGCGGTCGCCGATGTCAAAATCAAATGGCCTCCGGTATCGATCTCGAATGGATAAGGTCCATTGCCATCGATGAACACCGGGACAAAAATTCGACCCACACCATCATCCTCGTACGGCACAGTGGCAGAAATTTTGTCGCCGTTGACCGCATAATCGTGGATGTTCGGCGGCCGCTCGAATATTTTGCCGTCGACGTTCTGCGGGTTCACTTTTGCAGCATCGATCTTGATTAGTTCGAGCGACTCGTCTTCCGGAGACTCGTCTTTCTCAGCGAAGGGAATGAGGACGCCATCGATTTCGCGCCAGTCCGAATAATGCCGGATCAGTCGGCTGCTCCAAAGACTGATCTCGGATTGACGCAACAAGCCGTTCGCTTTTTCAAACCGAAGCAAAACTGGAATTCCGCTCTTCGGCGTTACATTCCAAACCGCTTCCGTTACCTCGCCATCTTTTTCGTCTGGGCGCGACTCGACCCTAGTTGCACCGTTTTCGCCCTCGCACCAGCCGCGACGGAAAAGCCATGCCTCGGTTGCAGTGATGGCTCGCGCCGGATCCGAATCGAGAAAATGGGAAGCACCGGAGCGGTCGCGTTTCCAACCCAGTCGTCCATCGAAGCCGATTGCCTCGCTGTAGATGCCGTAGTCCCGTTCAATGATATAGCGTCCGGAACGAAGATCCACAATCACCGTGAAACGACCGGTTAGGCCACTGGCTTCACTTTTTCCGCGAAGCTCGATCATTGTAACATTGTTCGGCGGCTGATATTTCGCTTGAGGGATTTGTGCGTCCGCTGCGATTGCGTTCACTGACAACACGGAGGCGAGACTGATTCCACAAAGGACAAGGGGAACGGCCGGGACCTTCATGAGCAAGCGCGGAGCGAACGGGAGATCATTCATCACTCAGCGCGTAATGCTTCGATGGGATCCACGCGGCTCGCACGCCGCGCAGGCACAAAACAGGCGATCAGCGCCACGATTGAAAGCGTCAGTAGAGCACTGATGAGCGCTGCTGGGTCTAACGGTGCCACATCGTAGAGGACGCTTCTCAAGGCGCGACTGGCGACAAAAGCCCCGACCAACCCAGTGGCAAGTCCGATTCCGACAAGAACAGCCCCTTGACCGAGGACAAGCCGCAGGACGTCACCGCGGCTGGCACCGAGGGCAAACCGAATGCCCATCTCGCGTGTGCGCTGGGTAACAATTAATGCCATGACCCCATAAAGCCCGATACTTGCGAGAATCAGCGCGAGTCCCGCAAACATACCGAGTAACGCCATTGTCAGGCGCTGCGACGCGAGGCTGTCATCGACGTTTTCCTCCATCGTTGCGATATCGGAAACGGCCTGATCACGATCCAGCGCCGCGATTTCGTCTCTGATCGGACCAATCAGAGAATGCGGATTGAAACCTGCTTTCGCGCGGATAATGAGGTTCTCTTCATCCTTCGCAAACTGCGACGCGCTGAAATACATCATCGGCAGGTTGCGCGCATCTTCCTTTTCACCCGGGGCATTGTTCCGGGTGTGCGGCACGATTCCAATAATGGTGAGCGGGATTCCATTTGCTGTCGGCGGTCCGATCGTAACTGGATCATCGACTTGCTTGCCGATTGGATTGGTGCCGGGAAAGAATTTTTGCGCGGCGAGCTCATCGATCACAACGGTTCCCGGACGACCACTGACATCTTCCGGCCCGAAATCCCTGCCGTGCAAAATCGGCATACCAAGCGCGCGAAAGTAATCCGGCGAAACAATTGCCATCTCGCCGATCGGTTCCTGGCCGGGAGGATCAGGCGGCGTGCCTGTAATGTGGAATGAGCTGTCCCATTCGTGGTGATCGAATGGTTCGTTATTGCAAATCGCCGCCGCGCTTACACCGGGGAGCCGTCTCACTCTCTCAAGCAATTGATCGTAAAAGCGAACGATCTTCTCCGGTCCCGCAGTCGCGGGATAACGCGATGGCGGCAACGCAATGCTCATGGTCAACACGCCATGCGGATTGAACCCAAGCCGCACCTGCTGCGAACGCCAGAAACTCTTCAATGTCAGGCCCGCGGCCGCCAGCAGCAGGACCGCAAGAGCAACTTGCGCAATCACCAGGATTGCCCGGGCCCGTTGTCGTTGCGCGCCGCTACTGCCGCGCCCACCCTCTTCGTGTAACTCAGCTGCCATCGAAGTCGTGTTCGAAACGCGCAATGCGGGCCACACTCCAACGAGCAGTCCGGCGAACGCCGAAATGATGCTGGCGGTCACAAGGACGAAACCGTCGATATTCGTTTCTTGAAATCGCGGCACATTAGGCGGAAGAAGCGAGCGAATTGCGTCAAGGCTCCACACGGCGATCAGCACGGCGCAAACGCCGCCTATCAAGGCGACCACTCCGCTTTCCACCAATACCTGGCGTGCCAGATCCCAGCGGCTGGCACCAAGCGCGGCCCGCACAGCGAGTTCTTTGCGGCGCGCAATACCGCGCGCGAGTTGAAGATTTGCTACATTCGCGCACGCGATCAACAGGACGCAGCCAACGGCCGTAAGCAGCACGCAAAGAAGGTATCGGTACTGGCCTACCGAAAATTCAAGCAGCGGCTTTGCGGAAACCTGCCGGCCGGTGTTCGAATCCGGATAGCGTCGCGAAAGCTCGGCCGCGATGGTGTCGAGCTCCGCGATTGCCTGCTTCAGAGTCGCTCCCGATTTCAAGCGGCCTAAACAAGAGAACGCGTCGTGATTTCCGCGCGACAGGAAATCGTGGTCAGCGCGCAAATCGGCCAACGGTAGAAAGACGTCGCAGTTTCGGGGGAAACGAACACGTTCCGAAACAACGCCGACAATCTCGCGCGGCACGCCATCGACATTCAATCGTTGTCCAATTGCAATCGGTAATGCGCCGAATTGCTTCCGCCAGACCCGTTCACTAATCAGAGCTACTTTCGCCGCGCCAGGAACATCATCGCTCGCTACGAAATCACGACCGATCAGCGGGGGGATCTGCAAGATCGACAAATAATTCGCGGTGACGCGCCCGGCTCGGGCTGCCTCCGGCGGCGATGTCCCGTCAGAGGTAGAGAGGCTCACACCCTCCGTCCTTGCCAGTGCGAGATCGGTGAAGCTCTTCTGCGCGGCACGCCAGTCGAGATAATTCATGTAACTGACCGAGCCTGATTCGAAACCGGATGGGCCGAGCAATCTCTCACGCAGCAACACCAGTTGCTCCGAATGTGGATAAGGCAGCGGCCGTAGCAGGACCGCGTTGACGACGCTAAAAATCGCAGTGTTTGCACCGATACCAAGCGCAAGCACCAGAACGGCGATGACTGCGAACCCTGGCTTCTTGACCAGTTGACGGAATGCGAATTGCAGATCTTTGAGCATGGCAAAAGTAGCTTTAATTCGTCATTGCTCGTGTAAGGCCTGAACTGGATCGATGCGGGTGGCACGCCAGGCGGGCAAAAAACACGCAGCTAAAGAAGCGAGCGTGATCACGACGAATGCCAATCCGAACGCAAGCGGGTCGCGTGGACTTACTTTGTAGAGCAAGTTGCCCATCAAACGCGTCAGCGTGAGCGCCGCGATCGCGCCGATAACGATTCCGCCGGTAGTCAATCGCAGTCCGCGCGAAAGCACCAAGCGCAAGAGATTGCCCGCATCCGCGCCGAGAGCCATGCGCAATCCCAGTTCGTGCGTACCTTGCGAAACTGAGTAGGACATGACGGCGTAAAGCCCGATCGTGGCTAGAAACAACGCCATTCCACCGAAAATCCCGAGCAACGTGACCGCGAGTCGCTGAGTGTAGCCCCTTCCATCCACTTGCTCTTGCAAACGATTCGCGGCGTATGGCGCCAAGGTCGGATCGAGCGCGTGCACTTCGCGCGACAGCGCATTCGTGATCGCGCCTGGAGTTTCCCGTGTGCGGATGAGCAAAGCGTTCCCGACAAAAAAGTTCTGGCGCACCGGCACATAAAAGAACGATCTCGGGGCCTCGATCTTCGTCTCGTAGTTCGTATTTTTCGCGACGCCGACGATTTGCATCCAATTGTCTTTGACCTTGAGCCGTTGGCCGATCGGATCTTTTCCCGGCCAATATTTCGCCGCCATCGTTTCATTGATGATCGCCACCGGCGGCGCGTTCTCGTCGTCGTTTCGCGTGAATTCCCGGCCAGCGACCAGCAGGATTCCAAGAGTGGAGAAATAATCCTCGCTGACCTGAACATAGTCAGCGTTCGGTTGCTCATCGGGCGCGGGTTGATAGCCGTCGATCTCGATCGGCGCGGAAGAGGGAGGGTTATAACTGAACGGGATTATTCGCGCCAAAGCCGCAGACTCGACACCGGGAAGCGCGCGGACGCGATCGAGCAACTGAGTATGAAAGATTTTCGCGCGATCGAGTTTGTAACCCGCCGAAAACAGATCGACTACCGACACGATTACGTTGTGGGTGAAGAAACCGGGACTGGTGTTTTGCATTCGCTGCAGGCTTTGCAAAAGCAAGCCGGTGCCGGCGAGGAGAACAAAACTTAGCGAGACTTGGACCAGCACCAACGCTGAGCGCAATCGCGATCGGCCATGCCCACCGATGACTCCGGCGCCCTCGCTTTTGAGCGCGCCGGAAAGATCGATATGGCTCGATTGAATTGCCGGCATCAGCGCGAAAAGCATTGTCGATCCAATACAGATCGCGACGCTGAGCAGGAGAACGCGCCAATCCAGTTGTCCGGGATAATCAATCGTGATCCCGGGCACCGATGGCGGAAACGCGAGCACGAGCGCGTTGCGGCTCCAATAGGCGACCGCGATTCCGCCGAGCGCGGCGATCATCGAAAGGAGCAAGCCTTCTGTGAAGAGTTGCCTGATCAAACGGCGGCGCCCGGCGCCGAGAGCCAGCCGCATCGTCATTTCATGCCGGCGCAAGAGTGATCGCGCGAGAAGCAGATTGCTCACGTTGGCGCAAGCGATGAGGAGGACAAAGAAAACGACGGCCGCGGTGATGCCGAGCGTCGTCGAAATCCCGCCTGCCGCGTTGAACGGCGTTTTCCACAACGGTAACAGCCCAACCTCGCGGCCGCGATCCGTTTGCGGGTAATCGTTCTCCAACCGTTTGGCGATCGCGGAAAGTTCCGCGTGCGCCTGCTGCTGCGTGACTCCGGGTTTGAGAAAAGCGTAACCTTCAATCCAGCGCGCGCCCCGATCTTCGAGTTTGTAGCCCGTGTTATCGAACGTCTCCTGCATCGACGTCGGCACCCAGAAGTTGAACGAGTAGCCGATGAACGTGCCGTGGAATCTTTCCGGGGCGACGCCGATGATAGTGTGCTGAACGCCGTTCATGTACTGCGTCTTGCCAATGATGTCAGGATCACCTTTATAACGATTCTTCCACGTCATGTAACTTATGACTGTGACCGGATGGGCGTTGCGACCGGTTCCTTCTTCCGGTCTGAATCCGCGACCGAGAATCGGCCGCACGCCGAGCGCGTCGAAATAATTCGCGGACACCATTCCTCCGACCGCACGCTCGGCACGGTCGCCATTGCTCAGCGTTGTGCCGGTGATTTTATCGATGATGAACGATTCGAACAGAGTCGAGTTTTTTTCGAGATCGAGGAAGTCGGGATAAGAAAGTCCGGTGAAACCCTGAGCGCCCCGGGTCGTGCAGTTGAGCGCGAACATTCGGTCCTGGTGCGCGACGAGCGGATAGGGACGGATGAGAATCCCTTCGATCCAACTTAAGGCGGCGGCGTTCGTGCCGATGCCGAGCGTCAGGCAGAGAATAGCCAGAACAGAAAAGCCAGGAGTGCGCCGAAGCATTCGGAAACCGAAGCGAAGGTCCTGGAGAAAAGTTTGCATTTAGTTCGTCATTCTGTCCGAAGCGCCTCGATTGGGTTTACGAATGTTGCGCGCCGCGCGGGTAAAAAACACGCAAGCAAAGCGACCGCTCCGAGGGTAAGTGCTGTGATAGCAAGAAGCGCCGGATTGTGCGGCGAAACCTCGTAAAGCTGCGTAGTGAGCAAACGACCCAACGCAAGAGCAGCCACTATTCCGATGACGAGTCCCAATAAGACAGGAGCCATTCCCTGACGAACAACAAGCCGCAGTACATCCGCGGTCTGCGCACCAAGCGCCATGCGCACACCGATTTCGCCCGTTCGTTGCTCAACTGTGTAAGCGACCGCCCCATAGATTCCGATGCTGGCCAGAAGCAAGGCGACTCCGGCAAAAATTCCAAGCAACCACATCATCAAACGCGCCTGGCCCAGAGCCTGCGCGACAACAGCGTCCATGCTTTGCGGCAAGGCGATTGCCAACCCGGGGTTTACTTTGGTGAGCGCCGATTGCACGAGCTTCGTGACCGCATCGACCTTGAGATTGCTGCGGACAGTCACGTTAGCGAACGGAAAATTTTCCTGCGCCCATGGCAGATAAAATTCCATGCCCGGCGCTTCCGCGACTCGAACCGAACGCACGTCTCCGACGATTCCGACGATCTCGCACGGCACAGCAAGGCTTGTCACCAGGAGCGTTTTGCCGATTGGATTCTCGTTGGGAAAAACCTTCTTCGCACCAGCCTGACTAATTAGACAGACCTTCTGTCCATCGGCCGTGTCGTGCTCATTGAATTCGCGTCCAGCTAGAAGCGGAATACCCCAGGTCTTCAAATAACCTGGCGCGATGTCGTGGCTTGGCGCGCTGGCGCGTTTCTCCATGGGCAGAACATCACGGTCTCCGCGTGCGTAAAGCGTTCGATTACCTCCATTCAAAGGAATATCGCCGCTAATTGTCGCGCTTTCGAGACCGGGAACATCGCGCAGCTCATTGAGCGTTTGTTCTGCAAAACGCTGACGCGACGCGGCATCGGGATATTGCGAGACCGGCAATGTAATCGCGCCCGTCCAAAGATTTTGGGAACGGAAGCCGATGTTCTGCTGACTCAAACGGATGAAGCTCGTGATGAGCAGCGCTGCGCCGGCTAGCAGCGTCACCGAGAGCGCGACTTGCGCGCCGACCAGGATTTTGCGAAAGCGTTGCTGCCGCACACTGCCGCTCGCGCCGCGGCCGCCCTCTTTCAATCCGCCCACCAAATTGGCGCGGGAAGCCTGGAGTGCCGGATAAACTCCCATCAACAGTCCGGTGAGGATCGACAATGCGATCGTGAAAATCAGCACCGGGATCGACAAGCTCGTCGCTGTGTTCGCTTCCAGCGGAAGGAAATTGGACGCCATTCTTGGAACCAACGGCACCAAACGCCACGCCACGAACGCGCCGACCGCTCCCGCAATTAAACTGACAAGTAAACTTTCGAAAACGAACAATCGCACGATGCTGGCGCGCGAGGCACCGATCGCCATTCGCAACGCGATCTCGCGCCGACGCCCGCTGAAACGAACGAGCAACAAATTGGCGACATTGCTGCACGCGATGAGCAACACGAAACTTACCGCGGCGAAAAGAGTGGCGAAACCCGCGCGGAAATTGCGCGTCACGTCCTCGGGCAGTGTCCGCAGCGTCGTCGTGAAGACGCTGTCGATCTTGTTCGGATATTGGGTCCGATAACTCTGGTCGAGTGACGGCAACGCCGCCAATACCTGCTTCACCGTAATCTCTGGTTTCATTCTTCCGATGACCCGGAGATAGCTCGTGCCGCGCATCAATCGTTCGTAACTGAATCCTGGCAGCTGAAACGGCTTGGTCGTCCAAACTTCGGCAACCGGATTCGCCCCAAACCATGTTACCGGCATGTTAGGCAGAACTCCGACGATCGTGTGCACAGTCCCGTCAAGCGTTATGCTTCGACCGATCACATTCGGGTCGCCGCCAAGACGTTTTTGCCAGAAATTCTCCGTCACCAATGCGACGTCCGCGCCTTCTTCCTCCCCGGGCAGAAAATTACGGCCGCGGATCGGGCGCACTCCGAGAACATCAAAATAGTTCGACGTTAATCGGCCGCCGAAGACTTGAACCGGATCGCCAAGACCTGTGAGCGTAAATGCGAAGAAACTTTCCCCGGCCAAGCCGTCGAACAATGTCTGCCCTTCGCGATAATGCATAAAACGCGGCGCGGACACTCCGATGTCGGCGAGATCTCGCGATTTATCTCCTCCATACAAGTGCACAACGCGCGACGGGTCTTTGAACGGCAGACCGCGGAGAAACAATTCGTTTATCAAACTAAAGATCGCGGTGTTCAGCCCGATGCCGAGAGCGAGGGTCACAACAGCGACAAGCGTAAATCCGGGCGATTTACGAAGCTGGCGCAGAGCGAAGCGGATGTCGTTCATATCATTCAGTGCGTAGTGCTTGAATCGGGTCGACGCGTGTGGCGCGGCGCGCGGGGAGCAGACACGCCATTAGTGCGGTCGCCGCGAGCAGAACTGTTGCGCCGCCGAGCAGCACTGGGTCGTACGCCGAAACTTGATAGAGCTGCGCCGCGATCAAGCGGTTGAGCGCGAACGTCGCAATGATGCCGAGCGCGAGCCCGCTCACCACCGGCTTCATTCCCTGGTTCACAACCAGGCTCAACACGTCGCGCGTTTGCGCACCCAGCGCCATGCGCACTCCAATTTCTCCTGTGCGTTGCTCGACGGTGTACGCCACTGCGCCGTAAATCCCGATGCTGGCGAGGAGCAAGGCGACTCCAGCAAAAATTCCGAGCAACCACATCATCAAACGCGCTTGCCCGAGCGCTCGCGCGACGACCGCGTCCATGGTTTGTGGCACTGCAATCGCCAGACCCGGATTCACTTTCATGAGCGCGGATTGCACCAGCTTGGTCACCGAATCCACTTTTAGATTGCTGCGGACGGCGATGTTAACTAATGGAAAATTATATTGCGCCCACGGCCGATAAAATTCCATACCCGGCGCCTCGGCCACCTGCAGTGAGCGCACATCGTCGACCATTCCGACAATTTCCCACTGCGCAGAAGCTAAGAATAAAGTCTTTCCGATTGGATTCTCACCCGGGAAAACTTGTTTCGCACCGGCCTGACTGATCAGACAAACTTTCTGTCCGTCGGCGGTGTCGTGTTCATTGAAGTCACGGCCAGCCAGAAGCGGCACTCCCCAGGTCTTGAAATATCCAGGAGTAATCTCATGACCAGGCACGATCTCACGCTTCTCGACTGGCGGAACATCACGATCGCCCCGCGCATAAAGATAACGACTGAAGCCAACCAACGGAATATCGCCGCTGATGGTCGCGCTCTCGAGCCCGGGAACGCTGCGCAACTCATGCAGCGTTTGTTCAACAAAACGTTGACGCGACGGACGGTCTGGGTACTGCGAGGTCGGCAGTGTAATCGCACCCGTCCAAAGATTCTGGGGACGGAAGCCGAGGTTTTGCTGACTCAAGCGGATGAAGCTCGTGATGAGCAATGCTGCGCCGACCAATAGCGTGACCGACAGCGCGACTTGTGCGCCGACGAGGATCTTGCGGAAGCGCTGTTGGCGCACACTGCCGCTTGTGCCGCGGCCGCCTTCTTTCAAGCCGTCGATCAAATCGACGTGTGAACCCTGAAGTGCCGGGTAAATTCCCATCAACAAGCCGGTCAAGATCGACAATCCGATCGTGAACACGAGGACTGGTACCGACAAGCTCGTCGCGTGATTCGCTTCCAACGGCAGAAAATTGGAGGCAATTCGCGGAACCAGCGGCACCAACTGCCACGCGACGAAAGCGCCGACCGCGCCCGCGATTACGCTGACGAGCAAACTTTCGAAAACGAACAAGCGCGCGACGCTCGTGCGCGAAGCGCCAATTGCGATTCGCAACGCGATCTCGCGCCGGCGTCCACTGAAACGAACGAGCAATAGATTGGCAACATTGCTGCACGCGATCAGCAAAACGAAACTCACCGCGGCGAAAAGTGTAGCGAAGCCCGCGCGGAAATTCCGGGTCACGTCTTCGGGCAAAGTCCGCAGCGTCGTGACCAATGCGCTGTCGATGTTGTTCGGATATTGAGCACGATAACTCTCTTCCAACGATGGCAATGCGGCGCGCGCTCGTTGAACGGTCATCCCCGGTTTCAATCGTCCGACAACCCGCAGAAAAAAGGATCCGCGCATCAATTGCTCATGACTGAACCCGGGAAGCTGAAAAGGTTTCGTTGTCCAAACTTCCGCGATCGAGTTCGCCCCAAACCACGTTGCCGGCATATTTGGCAGAACGCCGACGATCGTGTGCGGTGTTCCATCGAGCGTGAGGCTTCGCCCAATCACATTCGGATCGCCTCCGAGGCGTTCCTGCCAGAAATTTTTCGTCACCAATGCGACGTCGGCGTTTTCCTCCTCTTCCGGTAGAAAATTACGGCCAAGAATTGGACGAACACCCAGCAAATCGAAATAGTTGGAGGTTACTCTCCCGCCAAAAATTTGGACAGGATCGCCAAGTCCGGTCAGCGTGAACGGAGAAGAATTCTGGGCGGCGGAATTCTCCGCAGCGAAACCGTCAAAAAGCGTCTGACCGTCGCGATAAAGTTGGTAACGCGGCGCCGATATTCCGACATCCGCCAAATCGCGCGCCTTGTCGCCGTTGTCGAGGTGAACCACGCGCGACGGTTCCTTGAACGGCAGCCCGCGCAAAAAAAGATCGTTGATTAAGCTAAAGATCGTGGTGTTCAGGCCGATCCCGAGCGCGAGGGTGACGATCGCGATGAAGGTAAAAGCCGGGGTCTGCCTCAATTTGCGAAGCGCAAAGCGAATGTCGTTCATGGGCGTGCGAATTTCAGTTGATTCATGAAATCTTATTCGGTTCGTAATGCCTGAACGGGATCGACCATTGAGGCGCGGCGAGCTGGCAAAAGACAGGCAAACAATGCCGTGGCCGCGAGCAGTATCGTTGCGCCGCCGAGAAGCGCGGGATTGTGGGCCGAGACCTGATAGAGTTGCGAAGCAATCAACCGACCGAGAGCGAATGCCGCGACCAGACCGATGCCGAGGCCAATCAAAACCGGTTTCATTCCTTGATTGATAATCAAACGCAACACGTCTCGCGTTTGCGCGCCGAGCGCCATTCGCACTCCGATCTCGCTCGTCCGTTGCTCGACCGTGTATGCGACCGCGCCGTAAATTCCGACCGTCGCCAGCAACAGCGCCACGCCGGCAAAAACACCCAGCAAAACCATCATCAGCTTGGCCTGGCCGAGTGCCTCCGCCATGATCTCGCTGAATGGCTGCGGCCAGATTAGCGCAAGGCTCGGATCGATTCGGCGTAACGCCGTTTTCACTGAGCGCGTGATCGTCTCCGTCGGAAGCGGACTGCGCACCACGATTCTGAGGTACGGGAAATTCTCCTGCGCGAACGGACGATAAAATTCCATGTTGTTAGCCTGATTCAATTGCACCGAGCGCACGTCGCCAGCGACGCCGACAACCTCGACCGGCACGCTACCGTTCGTGATCAGCAACGTTTTGCCGATCGGGTTCTCATCGCCGA
>QHOS01000176.1 GCA_003219415.1 Verrucomicrobiota bacterium
AGTGCCGTGGCTACACGGTTTGCTCCCCTTCTAGTGATTACCTTGTTTAGCGTAATAAGTTGCGCAACTGTTTCGCACCACGAATTCTCCGAACCAACAGATGGATGGCAAACCAAGAGCGGTCAGCTCATGTATCGAACCCCGAACACGACGCTCATTGGCGAGGCACTAGTCCGCTTTTCTAGAGCTGGCGACTTCGAATTAACGGTCTCCAAAGGACCGGGAGTCACGCTCCTTTCGGTGCGGCAGGATGCGACCTTCGCTGAAGTGAAAGGGGGATTGGCCCGCCAAGGCTGGTCGGGGCCGGTCGGACAAGCTCCACCCCAATTGCGCGGTTGGCTCGGGTTGCGAGATCAATTCCTTCACGCCCCGGAGCAAAAGACCCTGCGATACGCATCCGGCAACGAGACGTTCGTATTCCGATTCTGATTAACACCGGCCTTCAGACCGGTGCATATCGTACTGCCAACGGGGCCAGCCGTTTCAACGGCTTACGTACTAGAGCAATCTAAAAAAGCCGTTGAAAACGGCTCAGTCGGGGGGGGTTCGCATGTTCACCGGCCAAAAAAGGCCGGTGTTAACGAGAGACTTGGCTCAGCGATTGTAAAGCCGCCGCGATTACAGAACACTACCGCCGTTCATGCACATTAGTGATTTCATCGCCCGAACCATAACCCAGCGACGCGCGCTGGTATGGGGCAGCGTGGCTTTGCTGACCATTGCCTGCATCGCAATTCTTGTGACGTCGCTGCAACTCGATTCTGAAATCTTCAATGTTTTACCCGGCAAGTTTTCGTCGGTGCAAGGTCTCAAGATTTACGATCGCGATTTTGAGCAGACGCGGGAGCTTACGTTCGCGCTCCAGTGCGACCCGAAGGACGTGGATAAACTGGATGAGTTTGCGCCAGTGTTTGCCGAAAGATTGCGACAGCAGCCCTGGTGCACGCGCGTGCTCTCCGGTTCGCCAATGTCCGCCCCTGATGGAATCCGCGATCTTCAATTAATCGCAGTACCTCTACTTCTCAATCTGAAGCCAAACGCCTTCCGTGAGACCATAGCGGTCCTGCAACCGGAGAAAATTCGCGATCGACTTCATCGCTTGCGCGAACAGATCGAAGCAGGCTCACCGCGTCCGGAGTTCGAGCTTTCCTTTGATCCCCTCGGTCTGATCGCGCCAGCGCTGAAACCCTTTGCAGAAAGCACGATCATTGAGCAGGAGCAACCGCTCACGTCGGCAGATCGCACGATGCGCGTGTTCCTGGTGGTGACGAATCAGCAGTCCATCAGCGCCTTCGAATGCCAGCGTTTGATGCGCGAAGTAAACAAGTTTCGCGCAATCGCCGCCGAGGGATGGAATCCCGAATCGCATTCGGGATTGCAGGTCCTCGTGACCGGTCGCTCGGCCTTTGCATCGGAAATTTCGCTGAGCATGCGCTACGACGTCGTGGCGACATTGCTGGGTTCGGTCTTCCTGGTAGGCACAATTTTCTTTGTTGGTTTTCGCCGATGGCTTCCGCTACTGGGCATGGCTCTTTGCCTTCTCCTCTCTTGCCTGGTTGCTCTAACTCTCGGGCAACTCCTTTTCGGGCGACTGAGCATGATCAGCGTCGGTTTTTGCGCGATTCTCGTCGGCCTTGGAGTCGACTTCTCGATTCTCACAATCGGACGTTATCACCAGGCGCGCTCAGATGGAGAACCGCATCGGCAAGCAATCGCAACGTCGATAGCAAAACTTGGACGCGCGATTTTTTTCGGTGCACTCACCACAGCAGTCGGTTTTCTTGCCCTGGTTCTAAGTGGTTCCATGGCTTTCTCGCAGTTGGGCGTGCTAATTGCCATCGGCATTTTCGTCGCCGGACTCTTTATGTGTTCGATTTTGTTTTTGTTTGTTCGCGAGCGACAGGCAATTCCTCATGATTGGCTTTTCGAGAGCGTAAGAAAGTATGTGCGCTGGATCGTTCGAAAGCCCGTGCCGATGCTGCTTTTTTCAACTGTGCTTTTGTTAGTCCTGACTGCGATCGGCTTTTCGCCAAATCCGCCGCTTCATTTCGAGACCAACACACGTTCGCTGCAACCCAGGAACATTCGCGCAAGTCAGGCGCTGGAGGCAATCATGCATGAAATGCCAGTACGCTGGGAGCCGGTATTGGCGATTGTGCGCTCGGCGAATCCGCAGGAGCTGCACGATTACTGGCAGAAAATTGTCGCCCATTGGCGAGAACTCCAGGCAGCAGGAAAGATCAAGGGCTTCTCCACTCCGGCTGCGCTTTGTCTTTCACCAGATTGGATGGAGACAAATCGGCGACAGTTGAGCGCGATCAATTTCCCAGCAGCACGCGAGACACTAGACCAAACTCTCGATGCTGAAGGATTCAGCCGCGATTCGTTCGCGCCAGCGTTCACCCTGCTTGACGACTTAAAACGCCTGACCGATCCCAACGTTCCCTTGCCGAACTGGCGCGATCAGCTGCCAAAATCATCCAGCTGGTGGTTCCTGGTTGATCGCTACTTTGGTCACCATCCCGCGTTGACTACGGGGTTCGTTACAACGAACCAACCGATCTCAGCCCACGCCCAAAGCAAAGACCTGGAACGCGACCTGCAAGTACCCGGGGTTCCGATGATTCTCTCGGGGTGGAGTTATGCGCTCGCCGATTTGCTGCCGTGGTCGCATCACCAACTCCTGCTCATCAGCGCGCTGATGGCGATCTTCGACATCTCGTTGCTGGCCCTTTTGTACCGGGATTTTCGTTTGTGGACGATCCAGGTGATCACACTGGCGTTCGGGATTGGAGCAATGATCGCTTCGATGAAATTGCTGCACATCAATTTGAATCTTCTTAATGTGCTCTCGTTCCGCCTCGTACTAGCAATCGGCGTGGACTACGGGATATACGTTGTATTGGTCTGGCAAAAGACGCGGGAGATTGAGCATGACGTTGCCGGCGTGCTGAAGCCCGTCTTGCTCGCTGGTTTGACGGCAGTGAGCGGGTTCGCCTCGCTCGCCCTTGCACGAAACCCAGCGCTCACCAGTCTCGGTATTGCGTGTGCCATTGGAATTTTCTGGAGCTTGATGGCTACGATTTTCTTTGCTCTCCCCGCTATGGCGGCCAACCGGCCAAAAACCTAATTCGGGAATCGCGCGGCCCGTCATGCTTCTGCAAAAGCTTTCCGGTCAGTGAAACGCTGCTAGACTGGAAGCAAAATGCGCTTACGCGGGTTGCTGTGGTTTAACGCAGTATTTTCCATCATGCCCGTTGCGCTTTGGGCGAGCGCGGTCGTCGAAGGGCGTGTAGAACTTCCGAAATCACATACGGCTCCGGTCCAGGCAAAACGCTACGAGATCGTCACCAAAGGCGGCGTACTTTCCACTCAACCTCCCCTCGCGGTAGTTTACCTCGACGGTGCTTTTCCGAAACTAGCTTCGCTGCCGACGAAACAGGTCGCGCAAAAGGATTTGACGTTCGTCCCAGCGCTTCTTCCAGTCCCGGTTGGAACCAAGGTTGAATTCCCGAATCTCGACGAGACTTATCACAACATCTTTTCCTATTCGCCTGCGAAACGGTTCGACCTCGGCCGTTATCGCCCGGAGGAACGTCCTATTCCGACACAAGTTTTCGATAAGCTGGGTCTGGTCACATTACGGTGCGACATTCACGAACATATGCGCGGGCTAATCCTGGTTTTGAATACGCCGTATTTTGTGATGACAGATACCGACGGGCACTTTCGATTAAGCGGACTTCCTGCAGGTCGTTACACGCTTAAGGCTTGGATCGACAGCAGGACCACGCGCGAGAAACCCGTGGAACTGAAAAACGACCAGACGCTCCACATCGATTTCCCATGAGATCGGCGGTTCAAGCCAGAGACGAAGGTGTAGCAAGCTTTCGAACCCGGCTGTTCACCGCCATAATGGTTATCGTCGCAACGCTGACTGCTTTTGGTTTCTACCTGGCACAGCGCAAAGTCACAGCGGACGCGGAACGAAATTTACAGGAGAATTTCCAAGCGGAGCTTTCCTCGCTGCATAGGCTCGAAGAATTACGCCACGCAGCGTTAGCGGAGCGCTGTGACGTGCTTGCGGCCAAGCCACGGATCCATGCGGCCATGGAAGACAATGCAATCGACCTGTTGTATCCCAGCGCAAAAGACGAACTGCGCGACCTAATGGAAGGCGACGAACCGCCGCCCGAACAGGCGGCCCCATCGTTACACGCGAAATTTTATCGTTTTCTCGACAGCACAGGCGCGGTCATTAAGCCGCCAAATCCGTACGACGTGGGTGAACTTGATGCGAAAACGGAAAGGCAACTGGCCTTGAGCAGATTGCCCGACACGCAACAAACCGGTTACATCCGGAAAAATACTGAAACCGGCGGAGGAACTATCGACGAAGTGATAGCTGTGCCGATCTTCTCGAGCTACACGGGCGACGTGATCTCGGCACTCGTCATCGGGTTCAAACCGCTTGAGCTTGAAGAGAAAAACGCTGAGGTGGGAATGAGAAGTGGCGTCTGGGTAACTGGGCAATTGCATTTGCCCTCGCTCCCGAAATCTGCACAAGCATCGCTCAACGAAAAAATAGCCAGTGCGGTCGCAAATTCTGATCGCGAGCAAGACAACTTTCGCGTCAATGTCGACGGCGCGCCTCAGCTCTTATTTTACAAGCGGCTTAATCCTGGATCGCTTTTTCCAGCGGCTTACGAAATTTGCGTTTATCCGCTGGCCTATTCGATGGCTCAGCTGCATCGCCTCCGCTGGCAGATTGGCGGCGCCGGCGCGTTGCTCTTGTTAGGCGGTTTCGTCGCAAGCCACGTGGTTGCGCTCAGGTTCTCAGCCCCAGTAAAAAAACTTGCGCTGGATTCGGAGCAAAATCGCGCGCAACGAAAACGCGCCGAAGCCGCGCTTGCTTCGACCACGCAGGAATTGGAAAGGTCGGCCCGATATTCTGCCGATGCCTCCCATCAGTTAAAGAGCCCGGTCACGGTTCTTCGCATCGGCCTGGAAATATTGCTGACGCGCGAAGGTTTTAAGCCGGAAGTTTATGAGGAGCTATCCGCCCTTCTCCATCAAACGCACCGTTTGACTGGCGTGATCGACGACTTGCTTCTTTTGTCGCGCATGGATGCTGGACATCTTCAAATTGCGTCCACACCGGTCAATCTTAGTCAGCTGGTTGATGAGTGGCTTGACGATCTTAGCGCGCTTCCAGATTCGCCTGATGTGAAAATCGAGAAGGAATTTACCACCGGTTTATTTGTGGCCGGAGAAGAGCGGTACACGTCCCTCATTGTGCAAAATCTCCTTGAGAACGCACGAAAGTACAATCGGCCCGGTGGGCTGATTCGAGTCAGCGCCTCCCGCGCCTGCGGGAGCAGGAACGTTGTGCTGAAGATTGGGAACACGGGCCGCACCATTCCACCCGCTGAAAACATCTTCGAGCGCTTTCATCATCGCTCGACGCCGTCCGCCGCGTCGGGCCACGGGATCGGTTTAAATTTGGCGCGCGAGCTCGCCAGACTGCACGGCGGCGATTTATGTCTGGTTCGCTCGGAAAACGATTGGACTGAATTTGAAGTGCGCTTTCCTGCTTCGGACGGGGTTAATGCAGTTGCATGAAGCTGCGCGTCCTTAGCCTGTGCGCCTTTGCCTGCACGGCGTGCGCATTCGACATCGATGATTTTTTCGACCGGCTCGACACCGCGCTTACGATTTCAGCATTTCACGATAATCTGCGGGCCCGATTGAGCGGCACTCTCGATTTGGAAATCTATCACTTCGAGCAGCCGGCGCCTGGTCTGATCGACAGCAGCATCGACACGCTTTTTAATCCGCGTTTGACGCTCTTTCTCGACGCACAGGTCGGCTCTCACATTTATTTCTTTTCGCAATCGCGGCTCGATCGCGGCTTTGACCCGAGCGATAACGGCGCCCAAATTCGGCTCGACGAATATGCGCTGCGCGTGACGCCTTGGGACGATGGTCGCTTGACGTTGCAGATTGGCAAATTCGCCACGGTCGTCGGCAATTGGATTCCCCGGCATCTCTCCTGGGAAAATCCATTCATCAATGCGCCGTTAGTCTACGAAAACCTCACGTCCATCCGGGACAAGTCCGCGCCCTTTTCGCTGTTCGACTTCGTCTACGGGTTCTACTACTACCAAAAGTATGCGTTCAATCCGGTAATCTGGGGTCCTAGTTATGCGAGTGGCATTTCTGTATCCGGCCGGCTGGATCGATTTGATTACGCTGTGGAAATGAAGAATGCGTCGTTATCGTCGCGTCCGGAATCCTGGAACGTTACCGAGAATGGCTTTGAGCATCCGACGTTCAGTGGGCGTCTCGGTTTCCGGCCTAACGAGGCGTGGAATCTTGGTTTCTCAGCGAGCGAGGGCCCATATTTTCGCCGTGAAGCCGAAACTACGCTTCCGCCTGGGCGCGACATCGGCGATTACCGGGAATTTGTCCTCGGACAAGACGCGGGCTTTGCCTGGCGCCACGTACAGGTGTGGGTCGAGTTTTATGAAGCGCGTTTCGAAGTGCCCCGGGTGGGAAACGCAGACACCTTTGCTTACTACGTCGAAGCGAAATACAAATTTACGCCACAATTCTTCGGCGCGATTCGCTGGAACCAGCAACTCTTCGGCGATGTCAGTAATCCAGACAGCGGAAGCGTTCGCTGGAGTGACGATCTCGCGCGGATTGACTTGGCGGCCGGTTATCGCTTTACATCACATACTCAATTGAAGCTTCAGTATAGCTATCAACACGAAACCACCGGCCAGGGGAGAGACAATCACCTGGTTGCAGCTCAACTTACAACGCGGTTTTAAAGTCCATCCCTGCTTTGGAAAGATATGCATATACTGGTTGTTGAAGATGACACTGGATTAGCGCGGCAAATTGCATCGGCATTGACGGAAGCCGGGCACGATCCAATCGTCGTCCATGACGGCGAAAAAGCTCTCGATAAAACAAAGGCAACGCCGTTCGATTTGATTGTGCTGGATATTATCCTGCCTGGAATCGATGGCTTCGAAGTCCTCCGGCATCTGCGTGCACAGCATCTTACCAGTCGTGTACTGATGTTGACGGCACGCGGTGAAGTAAAGGACCGTGTTACCGGGTTACAACTCGGCGCCGATGATTATTTGCCAAAACCATTTGCAATGCGGGAATTGGTGGCACGCGTAACTGCGCTGGGGCGACGGTACCCGGAGGAACCGGTACTTAAGCTTCGTGTTGGTGATTTGACGCTTGATCTGGCAAGCCATGAGGTGCACCGCGACATACGCAACATTCATTTGTCTGCGCGCGAGCTGATGCTGCTAAAGGTACTGATGCGGGAACCGGGCCGCGTGTTCACACGTACTGAGTTATGCGAGCGAGTATGGGAACACCCACACGAATATGACACCAAGTTGGTGGAGGTTTTCATCGGACGCCTGAGAAGAAAAATCGGCGATCCTCCGCTCATCCACACGGTGCGCCATGTAGGCTATACCATCGATTCGCGTGAGCACCGCTGAGACACCTCCGACGGCCACGCCTACACAGCGCTTGGAACGCCATCTCTACACCCTGCTGTAGCCACGACGCTGTGTTCGCCGTTTGCCACGGGCATTGTCGGCAAGGCGCCTCTACGCAGTGATGCGACTACATATTTACGAGCCAACTCGGGAAGGAAAAGTAACAACGGCGTTACTTTTCCGATACGCGGCCAAGCACCGATCGGTGCGATTCTCCCTACATAAAACAATCATTAAACCTATGAAAACAACTTCTCCTTACATTAAAATTGCCTTGCCTTTGTTTGCGGTGGCAATTCTAACAGCTGCATCTGCGCAAGCGGACACGTATTCGTGGACGAATTTCCAATCTGACATCGCCGGTGTTGCGCAGCACGTCGATGAAAATCTTGTTAATCCGTGGGGTATGGCAGCCTCGGCAAACGGCACGATTTGGGTTAGCGATAACGGCACCGGTGTTTCCACCCTTTACCATCAGGATGGCACTGCCGTCTCGCTGGTCGTGACGATCCCAACGGCCGCGCGAAACAGAGGAACAGGAAATCCCACTGGTGTCGTCTTTAACAACACGCCGTTCTTCCAAGTGACAAAAAACGGAAACTCGGCGCCCGCTTTCTTTATTTTTGCCAGTGAAGACGGTTCCATTTCAGGTTGGAACCCGAACCTGGACCAGACAAACGCGATTATCGCGGTTGATAATGGCAGGAACCGTGGTCGTAACAGCGCCGTCTACAAAGGCGCGACACTAGGTGTGGCCAACGGTCACAATTTTTTGTATGTAACAGATTTCCACACAGGCAAGGTCGAAACCTATGATGAAAGTTTTCACCAGGTTAATCCGGGCGGCTTCGTCGATCCAAATCTTCCGGCGGGCTACGCGCCGTTTGGGATCCGGAATTTCAATGGCGAAATTTTTGTGACTTATGCCAAGCAGGATCACGCCAAACATGATGACGTCCCTGGGCCTGGCTTTGGCTTTGTTAATGTGTTCGATACCAGCGGCAATTTCCTCAGGCGCCTGATCTCAAACGGCAACCTCAACGCCCCATGGGGACTTGCGCTTGTGAATGGCGAACTCTGGGTCGGCAATTTCGGTGACGGCCTCATCAACAATTACGATCCAGTCACGGGCACTTTTATCGAGACGCTCATGCGCGCCGATGGAACGCCCCTCCAATTTGACGGCCTGTGGGATCTTCTCCCTCTGGGCAACGGAGTCTTTTTCACCGCTGGAATCGCCGACGAAGAACACGGTCTCTTTGGCATTATCACTGAGGACTAGAATCGACGATAACAATAAGTCAGCGAACGCACTCATCACGAGTCCGATACTGAGGAGGACTCATGCTATAATAATGGCGTGAGGTCGCCAGCGCATGGGTAGGGGGGCGGGGTCGTTCCAATTGGACACACCTGCCTACACTGCAGTCACCTCCAGCACGCGAAGGGGCCGGTATGACCTATGACGCTTTCTTACACCGTGCGATTCTCTTCGGCGGACAAGACAACAACGGATATTTCAACGATACTTGGGAACTCATTCCCTAAGGCTTCCGATTCAGTCGGCAATGCATTGTTGGGGTCTAACCGGCAACGGTGACTTTATATTACGCAACTGTGCGCTCACTCTTTGTGGGGCCGCACTAAGCGCTTCAATTCGCTTTTGCCGCGGTTTCGATTTTGGCTTCGTCCGCATTCCAGGATGCCGGTTGAAACCCCGGTAGTCTTATTAGATCTTTTTCGTGTCGAGGTATCGAGCAATTCCAACAGCCGTCCCTCGTAAGAATCACACATCGGGGACTCCCCATTTGGCTGGATCCACTCGGGATGTTGGATCCGCAGGTCATTGTGAATTTGTTGAAGCAGGCCTCCGTAGGTGTCGACTTGGTGAGCCATGACCGTTGATTCAGTGCAAGGTTCAAATGTGCTGCCGCAAAGTGTCTTCTCCAAAGCCACGACGGAATCGCCGACCAGCGGTGATGCCATGAGCGCGCGTCAGTAACCAAGTGAGACTAGCCCCAAAGAAGCCCGACACCTGTTCGCGTTGTGCGCGACGCTGGGTCAACTCCATCACTTTGCGGCGCTGGTGTTGCAGCAACTCGGCCAGCAGTCCGCTTTGAGTAAGGGTCGCAGTGGATGTTGAAATGTAGTTAATCTTGCTTCTCATAAACGACCTAGTTGAACTTATCTCAATGTCGTTGCCATTGCGTGAGCCAACAAAAGGACCGGCCATACGACGGTGGCTGCAATCACTCCGAAGGCGACGAGCTCAGATAAATAATTGGGCTGCGCCCTATAGGCGTATCGATCACTGAAGAAACGAGAAGCGCGAGCGCGCAGGGAATTGGTAGTTTTCATGTTTACAGGAAGTCCTTTCAGCACTGAGATGACGATTTTCATGACGATAATATCGACAACCATTTGGGTTGGTGTGTTGCACCGGAAAGGTAACGCTGCTGTCACTTTCCGCGGACGTACTAAACATTTAAGATTGTCCAATCAACTTCTGCGCGGCAATCGCATCGTGACTAGGGCGTGTCGTCGACGTCAGAACAGCGCGACTCGTTCGAAAAAATGCTGCGGTGTTTTGTCACCTGGAATCGGTGCAACAAGCTGCGAGGGAGCAGCCAGAATTTACGGGGACTTATCCTGGCGCGGTGAAACAATCAGTCAGCACGGCGCTCCAATGACCGCCTCTGCCTCCAGCCTCGCAGAAGCTGGAAGGTTCACGGTTGCTTTTCTTGGCAGAGTTTTTGGAAAGCAGGATCGGCGCGTAAAGGGTCCCAGAGTGGGTCGAGCCTAAGAAGAGCTGGCGTGATGGGCGCTGGGCTATAAAGCCAGCCACCATACGGCGTTTGTAACAACCGCGTGAGAGTTGAGATCGCACGACTATTCTCGCCAATAATCATCTCAACAAGCGCCAGGTTCTCTTCGAACCCGGGTCCGGACACCCGATCTTTGCTACTCGGCACAAGCCTGATTGCCCGCTCAGCTTCGTTGATGGCTGAGCCCTTCTCGTCGAGTATGGCGTAAGCCACGGCCAGCGCCGACGCAACGAAGGCGTTATCTGGTTGATCCTTGCTGAGCGGTTCAAGCGTGTTGCGCGCCTGTTCAGCGGCAGCTTTTGCTGATGTGGTGTCGCCGGCTACGCGTTGAATCAACGCCAGCCCCCCCTGCTTGATACCCTTGTCGATGCCAGAAGCAAAGTGGAGTCGAGCTTGTCGGGGTTGCACGAACCGGGCGGCCTCAGTTTGATTTCGTTCAAGTCTCAATTGGGCCAGCTTGATGCGAACAGCCGCGTCCGAATTCGTTTGTCCGTTTACCTGGACCAGTAATTTAGCGGCTTCTTGCAGGTTACCTTCGGCCTGGTAGATGCTGGCTTTTAACGCCATTAGAGATAACTCATTAGGGACGATATCCAGTGCCCGATCGTAGAGCTTTAGCGCTGTCGGAAATTGTCGGAGCGCGGCGTAAGTCCATGCCACTTCAGTCAGTAACGCGGTGTTCAGCGGATCGAGGGCGAGGCCCCGCTCCCAGTAAGCAACGCTTTCATCCCAAAGTCCCTCGCGTCGGGCAACTGCGCCAAGGGCGTATGAGACCTCGCCGCTACCTGGCAACATTTTGCTGACGCGCTCGAAGGTGGTCTTGGCCAGCTCGTAATCGCGCTGCACCCAATATTGATAATAAGCCACGAAGAGCAGGGTTTCGGGCGAGCTTGGCTGCAGTTTCTGCGCATTTTCTAAAGCTACTTTGGCTGAATCGCGGCGAGCGGCAGTTGTGTCGTTACGGTTAAAGTAAAGAAGCGCATTCGCACCAGAAAGCCGCGCCCAAGCGATGGCAAAATTCGAGTCGAGCTGTACCGCCCGCTCATAAAGACCGATGGCTTTCAGCAGGGCATCGCTCGAGTAGTTGCTACGTGCTTCAAAAACCAACCCGCGCAAATAGGCATCGTAAGCTTCGGGATTGTTTGTGGGTTTAGCAACCAACGCTTGCTCCTCACGACCGGTCAGCTTCGCTTGCAACGATTCTGCGATTCTTTTGGCGATTTCGCTCTCGACGCTAAAGATGTCATTCAACTTTCGATCATAGGTCTCGGCCCAGAGCTGAGAGTCCGTTTGAACATTAACTAACTGAACATTGACTCGAACCTGATCCGCCGCTTTCTGGACGCTACCCTCAAGGATGTGCGCTACACGGAGCTGCTTCGCGATCTCCGCGAGGTTGCCAGGCTTGCTTTGATACCGCTGTGTGGAATTGCGCGAAATGACTTTCAAATCCGCAATCCTGGCGAGGCGCGTCCGGATTTCCTCCTGAATACCGTCCGCAAAATAGGCGTTATCCGGATCGCTGCTTAGATTCTCAAACGGCAGCACGGCAACGCTTTTTTCGAGGATTGCTGGCGTTGCCGCAGGCGCTGGTTGTAAAACAGCTTTGCGCCACGGATGCCACAGCCAGTAAACACCGATTGGAAGCGAGCTGATGATTAAACCCACGACGGCGAGCAGCCAGACTCGACGCTTGTTGGCACCGGAAAGGGTCGCGACAGTGGGAGCCTTCTTAATCGCGCCTTCTTTTATGTCAAAAACCCAAGCGAGCACGAGCGCCACTGGAAAACCAAGCGCCACTGCAGTGATGAAAAGCGGCAAAATCCACTCCGGCGCGTGGTAAGCGGGCATGACCGTCGCGCTAATCTGGACGACGAGCCAGGCAACTATGGCATAGCCCACCGCGACGCGATAGACCTTCCGTTGTTTCAACTCATTGAAGAAGGAGCTCATCGGAATCCCCTCGCATACGTCGTGTCGAGTATGCAATGCACGACGTGGAGCTGCAATGGGCCTACGTCAAATTCTCTATCTTCTCACATTGTGATGCGATTCGCGTTTATGGTGCGGCTGACAATTTGATTGAGATGCCCCGAGTAAAAAGGCCGGTGCAAAGAGTAGTAAGCTTGCGGCGAATTGCCTCGACAACCTGGCGAGATATTTCCGAAACTCTCCGGATATGAAAACAAGCATTCCACCAGTTCTAATTTCATTTTCAATTGTCTGCTTTGCGCTTATCCAAAACGCGCAGGCGTTAAATCCGCCACCGGATGGAGGCTATCCCGAGGGCAACACGGCAGAAGGGCAGGCCGCTCTTTTTAGCCTCACCACCGGTGTTGCGAACACCGCAGTTGGTTGGCTTGCGCTCAACACCCTCGACACCGGCAAACTGAACACGGCGATTGGCGCAGGGACTCTCATCGGTAACACGGCAAATCAAAATACGGCCACTGGCGCGGGTGCTCTCTTCAACAATGGTACCGGCGGGAACAACACGGCCAACGGAGTATACGCGCTTTTTTACAACTTAGAAGGCAGCGACAACACGGCTATCGGTATTGCTGCACTCCTTAGCAACACTAACGGCAGCAACAACGTTGCATTAGGCAGCGGCGCCGGCGCCAGTGCGACAACGGGTTCAAATAACGTCTATGTTGGCGCAGGGATGCAGGGCGTTGCTGGCGAAAGCGACGCCTGTTACATCAAGAGCATCTTTGGCCAGACTTCTGCCACCGGAATCCCAGTCCTCATTAACTCAAACAACAAGCTGGGAACCACCATGTCCTCAAAGCGCTTTAAGAAAGAGATCAGACCGATGGACAAAGCGAGCGACGCACTCCTGGCGCTAAAGCCAGTCACCTTCCGTTACAAGGAAGAAATTGATCCGACAGGCACTACGCAGTTCGGACTTGTGGCCGAACAGGTAGAAAAGGTGAGTCCCGACCTGGTAGTGCGTGACGCGGAAGGAAAGCCCTACAGCGTGCGCTACGATCAGGTGAACGCGATGTTGCTCAATGAATTCCTCAAAACGCACAGCAAAATGGAGGAACAGGAAGCGACCATCGCCCACCTAAAGCAGGAGTTGCAAGCGACGGCCACGCATCAGCAAAAGCAGATTAAAGCACTTACTACGGGCCTGCAGAAAGTGAGCGCAGAGCTTGAAACAACGAAACCCGCACCGCAAACGGTCCTAAACAATCACTAAAGCAGCTAGGTCGCTGCGCTTTAGTTGTTCAGTTCTAACTTCATTACATCAAGCAGGCAAAGCCGGTTTCACGGCCCGACCAAGCTCCAACCGGCTGGAAGGGATGGGCCTAATGCTGCACTAACGAAAATGTTGTTAAAAAGATACCAGATAGCTGTCTGACGAGTGGCGGGATTATAAACCACATAGTCCGGATGCCCGTCACCGTTGAAGTCCGCAGTAGCCACTAACGCCCACCCACTGGGGATGGTCGGACCAAACGCGCCTCTGATGAATGTCGATCCTGATAGGTACCAAATCGCTGTTTGGTGATTACTGACATTGAACAACACATAATCTCTATGGCCGTTGCCATCAAAATCCGCTACCCCCACCAGGCTCCAGTTGACTGGAAGGGTTGGTCCGAAGGCGCCACTAACGTAAACGTTGTTGTTCAGATACCAGATCGCCGTTTGGTTACTGGTCGAATTGAACAGTACATAATCCGGAAAACCGTCGCCGTTAAAGTCAGCTGTTTGCCTCAATTCCCAGCCATCGGGAAGGGTTGGCCCAAACGCGGTTGAGACGCGTGTTGGCCCTGACATATACCAAATCGCTGTTTGATCAGTACCGGGATTGAACAGTGCGTAATCCGGATGCGCGTTTCGATTGAAATCCGCGACACCATCGAGGCTCCAGCCGACTCTGATGCTTGGCCCGAGAGCGCCGCCGATAAAAACATTATTGTTGAGATACCAGATCGCTGTTTGAAGCGTGCTGCCGTTTCGAAGCACGTAGTCCGGGTGACCGTCACTGTTGAAATCACCCAGGGTAGCCCAGGTCCCTGTCAGCACGTCGTCACCGATACCCACCGCAGCTTCGCTTGGGTCTGCAGGCTGGGGCGCGGTTTGCGAGTCTGTCTGCGTTTGTTCTGTTGTCCCACCGGGTTGCAGCGCGTTGTTGGAAATCATGTTTTGCTCCGGCAAATCCATGTGACCGGCGAGCGCAGAGAGTCCGAGGGCAAAGCTACTCGCGAAAATGATTGAACCCGCTCTCAAAAAGCCTGTTATCGAACTTGTCTTTCTGATCATAATTTTACCCCTTTCAACACATGAGGTTCGCATCAGCCCGGATCGCTGCTCGTATTGATTTTCGGCGAAATACGCCGACGGGCGGCTCACAATGCGAAACGCTCGTGCAATGTCGTCGTGTCGCCGCTCCGGCCGAAGCTTGTGGCAAATCTCGAATCCCCAAAAAGATCGCCTAGTTCAGTACAACCCGTGACAAGAAAAGCCGTGATTACCATTAGCGCGAAGGAGCGAAAAGTCACCCTTCTTGTCTAGCAGGAGCGTTTTACCGAGTCAAAGAAAAATAGGCTGCGCAATACCGCCGGACATCGATGGAAGGAATAACTTGTGTCAATAGTGAGGGCCGACCCTATTTGACTATGAGGAGCGGCTA
Organism: Verrucomicrobiota bacterium; assembly: GCA_003219415.1. Lineage (GTDB taxonomy): Bacteria > Verrucomicrobiota > Verrucomicrobiia > Chthoniobacterales > UBA10450 > Udaeobacter. The sequence goes on from QHOS01000176.1 coordinate 15,003, forward strand.
TAGCTTGGTCAGGATACTGCGGGCAACATGATTCAAGACCATGAGCAGCCGGCGACTTCGAAAACTAGTAGCGTGTCGCTGGTGCTGTTTATTTTGGCGCGAGCGAGTCGACGATTTTTTCGAAGCACGGATCTTTCCGCAGTGGATCCCAAAACGGCAGTAGTTTAAGCTGGCCATAGCTGACAGTGCTCGGGGGACGAATGGCGATTGCAAGCTGTTCGCAGGCGAAATCCTTCTCGCCAACCCACGCAGCGATCATTGCCAAATACTCGATCATAAGTGGGCCGTTGATTGCATCTTTTCCCACCGGGAGAAGCTCGACCGCGCGTCGGCCTTCGCGTAGCGCTTCTTCCTTACGGCCGAGACCAGCGTCGATCAAACCAAGCACGCACAGCGGCGGGCCATAATTTGGTTGAGCTTGAACCGCTTTCTCCTGCTCCGCACGTGCGACGGTGAACGCCGCCCGTGCCTTTTCATCATCATTCGTCAGGCGAGCAATAACGCCTTCCATTAGCGGGCGATTTAAGTGAACCGCATAGTCAGTCAGAGGCATTTCGCCGAAGGCCTTTAATGCATCTTTTGCTGCAGCAACGTCGCGCTCGGCCAGCGCACAACTCAGCCAATCATTGGCGATGTTCGGCAAGGCAGCGGGATCCGTCACCCGTATTGAATCAATTGTTTGATGCAGGGATCGAGTATCGGCTTTCCAGTGAAATTCCACGGACGCGCGCGCTACTTTCGTATCGACATCGCCCGGCGCGATGGATAACGCGCGATCTAACACGGATTTTTCTTCAGCGTAGCGCCGGAGAACTCCATAACTAATCGCAACCTGCTGGAGCGTAAAAAAGTCGCGCGGGTCGAGATCAATCGCACGCTCCAGGTTCCGCGTCGATTCTTCCCAACGCCCCTGACGCCTCTCGATGTAACCCTTCAAGGCGAATAGACGGGGAGAATTGGGAAGCGTGTGGCTCGCCGCGTCGAGTTCAGCCAAAGCTCCCTCGTAATCGAGGTATCCTCTATAAAGATTATCTGCGCGTGCCAGATGTGCTTCGCCAGCCTCAGGTCGGATGCGAAACGCCGCCTGGATCGCCGCTTCTGCTAGGGCCAGACGTGCAGGGCTATGGTCGAAGCCAAGAAAGTAAAGCTGGTCATGGGTGTAGGCTAGCTGGCAATAGGCTTGGAAAAAAAAGGGATCTCGGGTGACAGCCTGGTTCAGCAGATCGGCGGCCTGGAGCAGATCTGCCCTCGCCCTGCTGCTAAATAGAGTTAAAAGAAGGTCTCTCGCCCGCAGATAAAAATCATAGGCCGCAAAATCTGAGGTGGGCGGCTCTTCAATAGCGGCTTTCTCGACATCCGAGACTTTGGCTTCAAGCTGATTTGCCACTTTTTTTGCGATCTCGCTTTGGGTTAGAAACACGTTAGCCAAATCCTGATCGTATTCTTCCGCCCAAACTTGATTGTCGGTGCGAGTATCTATTAACTGGGCCTTCAAATGAATCCTGCCCGCCTCCCAGCGAACGCTTCCCTTTAGCACATGAGAAACATTCAGTGCCCGCCCGATTTGCCGGGTATTACGTGCGCCACGATATGCCATGACGCTTGTGCGGCTAATTACTCTAAGATCCGCCACCCGGCCTAGTTTGGTCAAGATGCCGTCTTGGATAGCATCGGCAAAAAAAGCGCTCTCCTTAGTTTGGCTGAGATTTTCAAAGGGCAGTACCGCTATTGCAAGATTCGCTGGGCGGCGAAGTAACCCATTTTCCCAAGTCATTACCCCGATGACTATTCCGAAAGCAAACAACAGCACGGCCATTCCCGCAGCAGCCGGATTGCGGCGCGACCAACGATTTAAGCGCACCGGAATCGAAACCGATCGTGCGACGATGGGGCGATCTGCCAGCCAGCGTTCAAGGTCTTCGGCCAGATCCCCGGCCGAGCAATAACGCGCGTTCGGTTCGCGCTCCAGACATTTTGCACAAATGATTTCCAGATCGCGGTCGAGCGCCGGCGCGAGAGAGCGCAGTTTTGGCGCCGGCGTTTCGGCAGCTTGTTGGATAACAGCGAGCACGTTGTCACCCAGGAAAGGTGGCCGGCCCGTCAAGAGATCGAACAAAATTGCTCCGAGGCTATAAACATCTGTGCCCGGCCTCAAACCCTGTGTTGAGCCCTTGGCTTGTTCGGGTGCAACATAACCCGGTGTGCCAAAAATCGTCAGGGTACGGGTAAGATCGCTTGCCGTATCGAGCCATTTGGCCAATCCGAAATCGCTCACCAATGGTTCGCCACGCCCATCAAGCAAAATGTTTCCCGGTTTTAGATCACGATGAAGGATTCCTTGAGCGTGCGCGTACTGGACAGCTCGTGCGACCTTCGCCATTAGCTCCACGCTGCGGAATGGTTCGCTGCGTAAATGGGGGGCGGCATCGCACAAGCTGCCACCGGCGGCGAATTTCATGCTGAAGAACGGGAACCCGTCCTCGTCCTCACCAACTTCGTAAATAGGGAGGATGTTCGGATGATCCAGGCTCGCCGCGGCTAGCGCTTCGCGCCGAAAGCGAATCAGCGTTTCCCGCGAATCCTCGTACGCTAAAATCCGTTTCAACGCGACGATACGCCGCGAATGCCGTTGGCGGGCGCGATAAATAACTCCCATTCCGCCATGCGCGATCTCGTCGAGGATTTGATAATTGCCAAGCCGCCGATCGGGATCGCGCACATCGATCTCAGCGAGCACATCTTCCAGCGTTTCATTATTAGAAGTATCGGCTCCCAAACCTCGACGGAGCAGACAATTCAGACAAAGGCCGCGTCCAACGCGCGATCTTGACCCACATTCTGCGCACGGGATCGGCTCCCCTCGGGGCGGTGCCCAAGCAGGAGTGCCTGCGGGGTTCGTGGTGACGTCGAAAAAGCTCAAAACAGACGCGATGTATTCGGCATCGTTCCCCACCCTCCTCCATGTCCTTCTACGGAAGCCATCGAGCGAAGTTCAGTACAAAGTTGAAAATCGTCGGGAAACGCTCGTCGCGGAGGTTGTGAAGAAAGCTCGCCTTCACGCAGCAGTTCCCCCCCAACGCCCAATTGCAATCTTTGCCGGGCAGTTACTGCGAACCAATTCGCGCTCGGACCTGCCGGACGAAGATCAGTACATGTGAAGCGATAATAAGTGGCACCAGAAATGTCGGGAGAAGACTGAGCGGAAGTTCACGCAGCGCGTGCATCGACTGCCAGTCTTGTAAGCCAAACCGGAGCGCGCTCGCGACGACAAAAACGATGTCGATAAGGCCTAACGTATTCCAGCTAAGCAGAAACAGCTTCGCAAATTGAGTGGGGCGCATAGCGCTGACCACAGCTACTGCCAGGACACCAATTCCGACGTCGCCCCAGCCCGCTGGTGTTGCGAACGCGCAAGGTAATTGGCCGCGCTGACAAAGCACCAGAAAGTCGGCGCCAGCAAATAACCGTGTTAGGTGAAGTAATACCAGCCAACGGAGATCGATATCAAACACACACGCCCTGATTGTCCTGACTTTCCAACACGCTAGAAGGACGAGTGCGGTCAATGTCCAGACTGTCGCGGCCACTGCTAATGCGCTTGCATTCTGAAACCAGCTGGCCAGTCCTACCGCAAAGCAGAGCCAGGCAAGAAGAACCAGGGTGAGGACCCTGTTCGAATTATCCTTCATAACCGTACGCAGCTGAGGTGTCGTTTAGGGTAACATTTCAGTCACCGCCGCTTCACAGTGGATCTCTGTAGTATCGAGAAACGGAATCCCGTTGTGTTCTGAATCACGCAGAATCAGGGGCAATTCTGTGCCAGCGAGAATCAGACCGTCGATGTCGCTGTTTGCTTTCATGCGACCAACGATTGCCAGCAAACCAGCGCGCGTTTCGGGCAAGAACTTCCCGGAGACCAACTCCTTGAAGTATTTGTCGTGGATGTAGTCCTGATCCTTGGCGTCGGGTAAGAGAAGCTCGATTTCCTCCCGCGAGAAGACCTTCGGATAGAAAGTTGCCTGCATCGTGTAACGCGTCCCGAACAAGGCGAGCCGCTTCAACTTCCGCGTTTTGGCTGCCGCGCAAGTCGCTTCGACGATACTGATCAACGGGATCGGCGACTTGGACGCAACTTCATCGAAAACAATATGCGGCGTGTTCGCTGAAATCAGGCCAAAGGTTGCACCAGCCTGCGCGAGTCTGCCGATTTCCTCGAGCAAATACTCAGCCATACCGGCGAGATTGTTTGCGTCCATGAAATCGAGTCCTTTTTTCATGTCAATGCTGTTGATGATGAACTGCGGATAACTGCCATCCGCCGTCCGCTCCCGGTAAAGCGCGATGATTCTACCGTAATAATCAATTGTGCTTTCAGGGCCGAGGCCGCCAATTATTCCGAGAGTTCTCATTTATTAACCACGAATCCGCCTTCGCTGAAGCTACGGCGTGACATGTGGACACGAATAAACACGAATTAATCAAATGACGAAATGCGAGTGACGCGGATCGAAGGATAACTAATAACGAATGCCTGGCGTCAGTGTATTCTCGCGTTCCTTATTCCAGCTGCTTCACTCGAGGTTCTTGCTTCACTTGGTGTCATTCGTGTTCATTAGTGGTTAGATGAAAAATAGATCGGCGCTGCATTTTGTCCTCATCATCGGCATCGCCAATTTCTTCGCCGATTTCACCTATGAAGGCGCGCGCGCAATTATCGGTCCGTTTCTTGGCTCGTTAGGCGCGAGCGCGGCGATTGTCGGGTTGGTCGCAGGCTTCGGCGAACTGATGGGCTATGGGTTGCGGTCGGTCTCAGGATATTTCGCGGACAAATCGCATCGACACTGGACGTTCGCATTCCTGGGATACACGATCAACATGCTTGCGGTTCCCGCGCTAGCGCTTACCGGACAATGGCCGCTCGCAGCCAGTCTCGTGGTTTCGGAACGTATCGGGCGAGGCATTCGCAAACCAACGGTCGAAGCGATGCTTTCGTACGCCGGCAGATCAATTGGCGCCGGCTGGGTATTTGGACTGAATGAAGCACTCGATCAGGCAGGCGCGACGATCGGGCCGTTACTCATGGCGCTGATTCTTTATTTTAACGGCGGATATCGAACCGGTTTTGCCACGCTCCTCATTCCAGCTTTGCTTTGCCTCGGAACTTTGGTCCTGGCACGGCTGCTTCACCCGCGGCCGCACGAATTGGAAAAAGGCGCTGGGCATACCCTCACGACGCCTAACCTGACGCAAGCTTACTGGATTTATCTCGCGGCTGGAGGATTGCTTGCCGCTGGGTTCGCCGATTTCGCATTGATCGGTTTTCACTTTCAAAAGGCGAACGTCGTGCGGGGAAACGTGATTCCCGTGTTTTATGCAGTTGCAATGGCAGCCAGTGCTCTTGCTTCCATTCCACTGGGCCGGTTATTTGACAGGTTTGGACCGAATGTGTCGTTGTTCGCGTTTTTGATTTCCGCCGCGGCTGCGCCATTCGTTTTTCTCGGCACATCGGTCTTCGCATTGATCGGAATGATTTTTTGGGGAGTTGGAATGAGCGCACAGGGTTCGCTGTTTCAAGCGATGCTTACCGGCGTTATTCCGCCACACAAACGAAGCACTGCTTTTGGCTTGTTTGATACGGGATACGGAATCGCATGGTTTTTGGGAAGCGCAGCGATGGGCTTGCTATACGAGACATCGATCCTGGCTGTGGTACTGTTCTCAGTCATTCTTCAACTTGCTGCTATTCCCGTTCTTTTTATCGCGAACAAGAAGCGCTAGCGTTTCCCCGTGGATCCCTACGCCAAACCGAAGGAACGCAAGATCGGTGCGCAGCGACCGAAGATTACCCACTTGCCAAGTTCCGCAGAGCGCCGGACGCGAAGAGAACGCCGTGCAGAGAAAGAAGCCGTGGCAGCTGAGCGGCGCGCAATCAAAAAGGCAGCGCGTCGCCATTTGAAACGGCAATTGCTTGAAGAGATGGAAGAGGCTAGTTGAGAAAGAGAGTCCAAAAGCGGCGGAGTGCCGCCGCACTCCAAAACGCAAGCGACAAATATGCGTTCGCAATCACGGCTACGTTTTGGAGTGCGGCAATGCTTTGCCGCTTTACATTCTGCGGAGCGCAATAGAATCATGGCGGTGAAGTCCCTTATTTTTTCCTTTGTCGCTTTTGTCTTGCTGGCCGTTAGCGCAAAGAATGGCAGTGCTCAGTCGCCGTCCCAGCGTAAACCGGATGTTTCCAACAAGGCGCTGATAACAAAGTCAACGCCCGGTATAAGCAGCGACGCTTTTAAAAATCAGAGTGCGAACACAACTGACGCGCTGCGCAGGATGGCGGACGATTATTACGCCTGGCGGAACGAAAATTATCCAGTCCGCAGTAGCGAAGCCGGACTTCATACCTGGGACGACCGGCTGACCGATTATTCGTCGGCAAAAATCGCAGAGCGCACGCAACACGTTCATTCGCTGCTGGAGAAGGTGCGCGCAATGAAGACAGACAATTGGCCGAAGAACGATCGTATCGACTGGATCCTGTTCCGAGCCCAATTAGAGAATATCGATTTTGGAGATCGCATTCTGAAATTCGAGCGGACAAATCCGCAGGTTTACGTTCGCGAATGCACGGACGGAATCTTTTCCCTGCTAAAAAAGGAATACGATACGCCGAGAAAACGCGCGCTTGCTGCCACTGCGCGTCTCAAAGAAATGCCTGCGCTGTTGAAGCAAGGCCTGAGTAATTTGCAAGGTGCGGTAAAACTTTATGCGCAGCTGGCGATCCAATCGGCACGATCAATCGATCCCCTTTTAAATAAAAGTTTGATGGCGCTGGATGTCGGGCTCGCGCCTAACGAGCACGATGACTTGATCAAAGCACGCGACGCCGCCCTTACTGCGGTGCACAGCTACGCCGATGAGCTGGAGAAGCGCCTGCCGAAAATGGTCGATTTCGCGCCCATGGGCGAAGCAAACTATAATTATTATCTCAAGCATGTTTTGCTTCTGCCGCTCGACGCCACACAGGTGGAGATGATTGGGCGAGCAGAGCTCGCGCGTTATCGCGCCCTCGAGGCGCTCTTGCCTGATCCGAAATTAGCCGATCCAGATCCGAAACGGGCTGCTCACATTCCGCCGGATCAGGAATCTTTCCTGAAAGCGTATGAAAGCCGCGAAGCAGAAATGATCAGTTTCTTGAAGGAACACAATCTTGTATCCCTGCCGGACTATCTCGGGCCGTTTCAAATTCGACAATTGCCCGAAGCTTTTAAGCCGACCAGCCCTGGCGGTTTCATGAATCCTCCCGGTGTTTACGACAAGGACCCAACTGGGTTCTTTTTCATTCCCACCTACAATCCGGAATCGAAGAATTTTTATATTCGTGCAGCGATTGAAGATCCACGACCGATTCTTGGGCACGAAGGTATTCCCGGACATTTTCTTCAACTCTCAATCGCCAATCATTTAGGCGACGAGATCCGTCGCCAACATGACGACTCCGTGTTCATCGAAGGCTGGGCTCTTTACGGCGAAGAGATGTTGGTGCGCACTGGCCTTTATCCGAACAACTCACCGGCACAGGGACAAATCCTGCGCCTGTCCCGCTATCGCGCAGCTCGCATTGGAGTTGATGTGAATCTGCACACCGGCCGATGGAGTTTTGAGCAAGCCGTCAAATATTTCATGGACGCAGGCGGATTGGATCGTGAGGCAGCGGAGGGCGAAGCAGCAGGAGCAGCTTCCAGCCCAACGCAGAAGATCAGCTACATCACCGGCAAATGGCAGATCATGAATCTGCTCGGCGGCTACAAAGACCAACAAGGCGATAATTTCCGGCTCGGTCAATTCCACGATGACCTGATCAAGAACGGTAGCCTGCCAGTCTCGGTAGTCGAATGGATCTTGTTAGATGATCCGAGCTCGCTCCAACAAGTAGCGAAATAAGCTCACATTCGGACCGTCGGGTTAGTTGAGCTCGCCTCTCCCTTTTGCAAGGGGAGAGAATTGAGGTGAGGGGTTTTGAGCAGGTTAAACACCAGTCCGCCCGAATAACCTTCCCCCTCACCCTCTCCCTGCAATGGAGAGGCAACCCAAGTCGATCAAACAAAGCGCGTTCGGGTCTTGACATGCAAAAGCCGGTAGGAGCAAGATCGTGAACCTAACGACTCGCGCCCTATGAATCCGAATACCGCGAAGACCCTCATTGTTCGAAATGCGTTCTTCTGTGCCGCGGCGATAGTCATTACGAGCTGCGGCACTGCGACTTTCAGCAAGACCGGAAGCAACGCGCAAATCGAAAGCCTGCGGAATTTTGAACTCGCATTCATCGACGAGTTCGCCGTACCCGGCAAACGCTTCAATGCTGCAGCGTTCGACGCCAAGGTAAACCAAGGCAACGCGAAATTTCAGCAGGCCATTACCGATGAAAAATTCACAGCGCGCCGCCCAGTATTAGTCGATCTTAAAGGACAATTCGATGCGGATGCCGCGCATCTGCGAAGCAAAGCAAGCCGCGGCAAAGTCACTCCGGCGCTGGCAAGCGAGATGAAAAAGGACGTCAACAAGATCTACGATCATGCCCTCGGCCGGTAAAACTAAGCGCAAGAAATCTTCCAGGAAGAGATCAGAACTCGACTCAGCGCTCGATCAGGTCACTGATGAATCGGTCGCGGCTTCGATGAAAGAATTTCAGGATTTACTCGCGCAAGCGAAAGGCGACACGAGCGAGCTAATCCGCCAAAACGCGCAGGAACTTGAAGAGCGCCTGGTTCTTTTGAAGAAGAAAAAGATCGATAGGGAAGACTTCAATTTCTTCGTAGAAAATCAAAAACGCGATCTCCGAGTTTTCGTCGACAGCCAGCCAGCGCAGTCGCAGGAACGCGCTGAGAAGTTAACCCTCCATATTCTCGAGATAGCTGCGACGAAGGTTGTGCCAGTATTGATCATGATGATCTAGTCGCAGCGCCCCGCAGCACATCAATTTACCAGTCCGGATAGGCGATCGAAACAAGCAAGGGTCGCCTAGCCCTTGCAGGGAGAGGGGAGGGTGAGGGTTGAAAAGTGGCAACACCCGCATGAAAGCTCAAAGACCCCTCACCTTAGTCCTCTCCCCTTGCCCTAGGGGAGAGGCGAGAAATGGCAGGGTTAGCGAAAGTGCTTCATAATTTGGCGAAGGCGATCATGCGGAATCGCTTCGACGCGATGATTGTCGCGGCCAGTCATCGAGTCGTTATCAACTAACGCGTTCACGGCCGCTTCTTCAGTCGCCTGAACAACTCCGGCAAAAATCGGATCCATCAGGTCATTGGGAACTGTTTGCACTTGATGTGTAACTTGATCCGGATTTACGACGTTCGGATTCGCTGTTGAAAACGCGATGAACAAATCACCGGAGCCGTTCCCAGAAATCGTTCCGGTCCGAGCGAGGCCGAGCGACACCCGGCGTGCAAGCCGCTTCAACTGGTTTGGCAGTAGCGGTGCGTCAGTTGCAACTACAGCGATGCACGAGCCGCTTTCTTGTTTATAAACGTCGCCGGGAATTTCTTTGCCGACCGGGACGCCAGCGATCATGAGTTGTGAACGCCGACCGAAATTTGCCTGTAGAAACACGCCGACGATAAAACTTTGCGGTGATCTGTTTTTGTCGGCGCCTTCTGGCCGAATCTCGACCTTACGCGAGGCAGTACCGTTGCCGCCTTTGAACTCGTAACAGATCATTCCTGTTCCGCCGCCCACGCTCCCCTCCTCCAGCGCGCCGCCATGCGCGCTGTCGAGAGCATGCCAGACATTCTCCGGCTTAACATGAAAGCCATTGATGTCGTTAAGCCAGCCGTCCCACGTCTCAGCAACTACAGGCAGACTCCACCAGTAGCCGGTCTTATCGGCTGCGCCGTGATTAATCCGCCAGGCAATGACTGCGTCGCGCGCCACTCCAACGCTATGTGTGTTTGTGATGACGATCGGCCCTTCGAGAAATCCGCTCTCATCAACCCACGCTGTGCCAGTCATTTCGCCGTTGCCATTTAAGCTAAAGAACCCGGCGTAGACCGGATCATTCAGCGAAGCATGCCCGCGCGGAAGGATCGCAGTAACACCGGTGCGCACCGGCCCTTTACCAACTTCAAGTTTTCCTTCGCCGCTGATCAGGGTTGTGTAGCCGACTTCGACACCAGGGACGTCGGTGATCGCATTGAACTTTCCAGGGGTTCCTTCAAACGGAATTCCCAGATCGCGAGCGCGAACGATCTTGCTTACGATTGCTGGTCTCGGCGGCGGAGATTTCTGCGGCTCACGCGCTGAGGAATCGAGCACGATTGCGAGCACGAGCAGGAGCACGACGCGGGTAAAGCTTTTCGATTTCATTTTCGATCCATCAACTATCAGCTACCAACCATCAACTTTTCTATTAGGTTAAGCGTGTGAGTTACGAGGTTTTCGCCAGAAAATATCGGCCCCAAACGTTCGACGATCTGGTCGGGCAGGCGCATGTCTCGCGTACATTGAAGAATGCGGTTGCGCAAAACCGCCTCGCCCATGCATATCTCTTTGTTGGCCCGCGCGGTGTCGGCAAGACATCGACGGCACGGATTCTGGCGAAGTCTCTCAATTGCGTGAAAGGACCCACCATCACGCCATGTGGCGAATGCGACAATTGCCGCGAGATTGCCGGCGGCAATAGCCTCGACGTGATCGAGATTGACGGTGCCAGCAACAACAGCGTGGAAGATGTACGACAACTGCGCGAGAACGTTCGATACGCGCCGGCTAAGGGCCGTTACAAGATTTATCTGATTGATGAAGTGCACATGCTTTCCTCAGCGGCGTTCAATGCGCTTCTAAAGACTCTCGAGGAGCCGCCCGAGCATGTGAAGTTCATCTTCGCGACCACTGAGCCGCAGAAAGTTCTCCCAACCATTCTGAGCCGGTGCCAGCGGTTTGATCTCCATCGCATTCCGGCAAACCTGATCGCGAAACATCTGCAATTCATTGCGGGAAAGGAGAAAATCGCGCTGGAGTCTGCGGCTGCGCATGCGATTGCACGCGGCGCAGAGGGTGGCTTGCGCGATGCGGAATCGATGCTCGATCAGCTGGTTGCATTTTGCGGGGAGAAAATCAGTGAGAACGATGTGCTCGATGTTTTCGGATTCACAAGCGAACAAACGGTTGCCGATCTGACAGGACGGATTTTGCAGGGCGAAACTCCGGGCGCGATCGATCTGCTGCATCAGCAGAGCGACGCCGGCAAGGACATGATGCGGCTCATGTCGGACTTGATCGCTTACCTGCGTGATCTCCTCGTATTCAAGGCAAAGCCTGATGCGCTTAAGGAAGATGTCGAGCCTGATGTGCAAACGTCACTCGCGAGGCATGCCGAGCTGGTCACGACGGGCCATTTGCTTGAATTGCTGGACCAATTTGCCGCCGCCGAAGGCCGCATGAAGTGGGCTCCAAACAAAAAGCTGCATCTCGAAGTGGCAATTATCAAGGCTATCCAAAGCCTGGGACAGGCAACATTGGATGAAGTAATCGAAAAACTTAGCGAGCTTCGCAATGGTGGCGGCGCGCGCCCGCCGGCGCCGTCCGCGCAACCTGTAGCCGCGCGCGCGGATCGCGGTCGTGAGGAATCGCGCACTGCTAACACCGAGGTCAGCGACCCCGGCTACAGCGAAACTCCGCCGCGCGTAGCCGAAACTTCACCTGATGCGAATGAACTGTGGCAAAAGATTCTTGCAAAAATTCCGGGGCAAAAAGCTTTCGTGCGCAATTCTGCTTCGGCCGCACATGTTCTCGGAATCGACGGGCGCAATTTCCAGATCGGTTTTGCGCCCGGCGACAAAGCGATGATGGATATTTTGGCTACACAAGCTAATCGCAAATTTCTTGAAACATTGCTGCACGAGATCACCGGAAAAGACTGGAGTGTGAGGCTCACCCTAAAGGAGGATCTTCCGAGCAGGCAGGAATCGGTTTCGCAGCATTCTCAGTCCGAAAATTTCAAAGAGGATCCGCTTATTCAAGAAGCCATCGGGCTGTTCAATGCTCAAATAAAATCCTGAATCCGACGTTGCGACCTTTGTCATGTTGAGCGAAGCGAAGCGGAGTCGAAACATCTCTGGAATTGCATTCGAAATCAGAGATTCCTCGACTTCGCTCGGAATGACAAAAGGCTGATCCAAATCCTATGAATCTAAACAAATTAATGAAGCAGGCGCAAAAGATGCAGGAGCAAATGGCTAAAACTCAGGCCGAGCTCGAGAACAAGACGGTCGAAGTAAGCGCGGCTGGCGGCAAAGTGAAAGTGACAGCAAACGGCGCAGGTGACGTTCTCGCCATCAAGATCGACAAAGAAGTCGTCGACCCAAACGATGTAGAATTTCTCGAAGAAATGGTTCTTAGCGCAGTTCAGCAGGCCGTGGAACAAGGCAAAGCGCTCGCGCAATCAGAGATGACGAGAATCACGGGCGGGCTCGGCTTACCTGGATTGCAATAATGACGAAATCCGAATGGGCGAATCGCTTTTCGCCACGTTCGACCATTGAATCGTTAAATCGTCGAATCGTAATCCGATTTAACGATGTAACGATTTAACAAATTACGCGGGGCCCGACTGCGCCCATTCGTGGTTAATCTTCTCGGCGCCAAAATAGGGCTGTAATTTTTCCGGAATCTGCACCGAACCATCCGGCTGCTGATAGCTCTCGATTAAGGCTGCAAACAATCTGGGCAACGCCACGCCAGAACCATTCAATGTGTGGCAGAACCGGTTTTTCCCTTCGCTGTCTTTGAATCGAAGCTGCATCCGGCGCGCCTGGAAGTCTTCGCAGTTTGAGCAACTTGATACTTCCAAATAACCATCTTGTCCCGGCGACCAGACTTCGATGTCGTAGCTCTTAGCCGCGGCAAAACCCAGATCGCCGGTGCAAAGCTCGACGACTCGATAATGCAGGCCGAGCAGTTGCAACACGCGTTCCGCATTTTCCGTAAGCGATTCCAATTCGTCGTACGATTTTTCCGGCGTTGTGACTTTGACCAGCTCCACCTTGTCGAATTGATGCACGCGGAGAATGCCCCGGGTTTCGCGACCTGCCGCGCCGGCTTCGCGCCGGAAACACGGCGTGCAGGCAACTAATTTCCTTGGAAGATCGGCGACGCTCACAATTTCTTCGCGATGAAGGTTTGTCAGTTGAACCTCCGCAGTCGGTGCAAGAAAGACCTGGTTCTCCTCCAAACCGTACATGTCCGCTTCAAACTTCGGCAGCTGCGACGTACCGATCATGCAATCGCGCCGGACCAGGAACGGCGGGCTGATTTCGTTGTAACCATGCTCCCGCGTATGCAAATCGATCATGAAATTGATCAACGCGCGCTCCAGCCTTGCGCCCGTACCGGTGAAACAAATAAAACCGCTGCCACTCAATTTTGCGGCCCTTTCCATGTCTAAGAGATTCAGTTTCGTGCCGAGCGTGACATGATCGTCGGGTTTGCTTAGTTGCGGTTTCTCGCCCCACATGCGCATCACACGATTGGCGACTGCGTCTTTGCCAATGGGAACGGTTTCATGCGGCAGGTTCGCGATCCGAAGAAGCAAATCATTTTGCTCTTCTTCGGCAGCCATTGCCCGCGTGGTCAGGTCAGCAATCTGTTCGCCGATTTGCCGCACGCGTTGTTCCAGTTCGCCCGTCTCTTCGCCGCGCGATTTTTTGCCACCAACCTCTTTACTCAATCGTTTTCGATCGGCGTTTAATTGCTGCAGCGCCGTTTCCGCTTTCCGGCGCTCGACGTCCACGCGCAACACGTCGTCAATCTTGGCATCGTCTCCCCCACTCCGCGTGGCAAGGCGCTCGCAAACAAAATCGGGTTTCTCCCGAATCAGGCGAATATCGAGCATGGCGCAGTATGAATGAGGGACGTTGAATGTCGAACCTCGAAAGAATGACTAGGAGCCATCTAATCATGTCATTCTGAGCGAAGCGAAGAATCTCAGATCAAATCCGGACCGACCCACGAACGAAGATAAACAGAGATGTCTCGCTTCGCTCAACATGACAGCCCACTGATAAAATGAGTTGTAATAACGAATGGCGAAGAACACAAGGAGCGCTCCGGCCCCCTTTCCGGCGTTGGGATTCCGTCATTCGTTATTCGTCATTTGCTTCGAGCCCAAGCTTGCGCGTGACATTGACTTGTTCCTGCCGATATTTTTCTCGTGGAGAGACTGGATCTGCTTGCCGTCGCGCTCGGTCTCGCCGCGCTTGCGGGGATCAACCTTTACCTGACAGTTTTCGCCACCGGCCTGGCTATTCATTTTCACTGGATCGCCCTGGCGCCGCAGTACCAATCGCTGGAGGTCCTTGGTAATCCGTGGATCATCACCATCGCTGGCGTTCTCTATTTCCTGGAGTTCTTTGCCGATAAAATCCCGTGGGTTGATTCGGTGTGGGATGCCGTTCACACTGTGATTCGGCCCATTGGCGGCGCGCTCCTTGCAATTCAGGTGCTTGGCCATCCAAGTCCCGCCTTCACCATAATCGTGGCCCTCCTGGCAGGTGGCACGAGCTTAGTCGCCCATACCGCAAAAGCGGCTACGCGCCTCGCCAGTAACTCGTCACCGGAACCATTTTCAAATATTGGACTGAGTCTCGGTGAAGATGCGGCGGTGCTCGGTGGACTCGCTCTTGTGCATTTCAATCCCATCCTTGCCCTGGTCATCTTTCTGATCTGCATCGGCGCATTCTTCTACTTTGCGCCAAGAATTTTGCGCGCGATGAAGGTGAAGATTTGGCTGGCCTGGAGGAAACTGAATGGGCCAGCTGATCACGACGTACCGGTAAATCTACCATCGACATTGCCAGCCCGGCTGGCGCCTATTTTCGGCAGGGAAAACGTTCTCGGCGAGACCATCCTGTGGGCCGTGCCATGCGTAAGCGGTCGCGGCCGACGAATTCCCGCGAATTTGTTTGGCGCGCTCGTCGCTACGAGTGAAGAGCCGCGCAGAATCACTTTTGTGGCGCGCAAGGCAGGGCGGCCGTTTGCGCGTACGATCGATTTGGAGGGCTTCGATGTCACTCGTGAGCCAAAATTTCTATCCGAAAATCTGGTAATTTTTTCTGCTGGCGGAAAAGGCCCAAAGTATATGTTTGTCTTCGCGCGACCGCATGCGGCTTTGGTCGAGCTGATCGTGAAGGATTTGCACGAGCGACTGAGCGAACCGGTGTTGCAGGAACACGTGGCCACGAACCTGTGAGCTCGGTTGGGTAGCGCACGCGTTCTCGCGTGTCTGGTTTCGACATCGCGCCGAAACAATCTTTTTCTGGAGCGCCTCCTTCACACCCGGATTGAGGGAAAGTCCGCGAACTCGAGGCGGCTCCGCCGTCACGCGAGACGGGTGCGCGACCCGCAGTGTGCGCACGATAGCACGCGTGACATTTGGCGTCGCTATTCTCATAATCTGCGCGTGACGCTTCTTGCCGATCGTTACGCAGAATCGCGCGATACGGATCGCGTTCGCGAGCGTGCCCTGTTCGTCTCGCCACGGATTCCATCAGAGCTCGAGCTACAAGCCCGCTGGTTCGCTGGAGATTTCGGCAAACACTTCATTACCACCGCCGGTGACAAGAT
>QHOS01000201.1 GCA_003219415.1 Verrucomicrobiota bacterium
TCAGGGCTGCGAGGTCATCGCGCATCTGTGCGGCTGACGCGTAACGCTTGCGCGGATCGTTCGCGCATGCTTTCAGCAGCACATCGTTCAACCGGAGCAGCTCTTCCCGATCCGGACGCGCGCTTAGCCGTGAATCGATCTCTGGAAAATCAAGCCGATCTTTTCCCGTGCTGATTTCATAAATTACTTTGCCGAGACTGAAGATGTCGGCCTGCGGCGTGCCGGGTCCTTCCGGCGGAACATAACCTTCCGTGCCAACGAACGAGCGTTGCCCGGTCGCCGCCACCAATCCGATGTCGGCCAACTTCGGTTTGCCATCGATGAAAATAATATTCGACGGTTTGATATCTCGATGGATAAGTTCATGCTCGTGCAGCGCCTGAAGCGCTTCAGTTAACGACACCCCGAGTCGAATCGATTCGGATGCCGAAAGATGTTTCTGCCGTTCCAGTTCGCTTTTCAGCGTGCGCGGTTCGTAATGGACGATGTCGATGTTGCGGCCAGCCAGATGATCATCGGCCAGTTCCATGATGTAATAGAGGTAGTCGCTCGTGCGACCGACATGCAGAATGTCGATGAAGCCTGCGTGTGCACGCGAGATCGGTTCGAAGCTGGACATGCCTTCGAATTCACGTCGAAAGGCGCGCTCGGTTTCGAACGTGCTGCGGTAAACAATTTTGACCGCCCGTAATGCGCCGGTGAGAGTACGCGCCAGCCAAATTTCTCCGTAAGCGCCGCGGCCGATCACGCGCAGCACTTCGTGGTCGGGAACAACAGGAACCTTGGCCGAAGCTTCGTTGGGAATGAGCGCGATTTTACACAAACGCCGTGTGCGAAGCAATTCCGAGGGAGGATGCGAGGATCGCGGCTTTAGGTTGCAGCGTATCGTTCGAGGGTTTTTACTTCCTTTTTGATCAATGCCGAGACGCGGTGCCGCGTGAGATAAACCTGGCCTACGCTCACTCGCAATTGTGCAGCCACTTTTTGCGCTGGCCATTCTTTGCGCACGTAGCAATCGAATATCTGAAACTGTTTCGGATCGACCTTCTTCTTCACTCGGGCGATCGCAGCGTCGAACAAGTTTTCCTGCCATTCCCGTTCCCAGAGCACGTCAAGATCGACAACGTTTAAGTCGGGCAGGCGTTCAATGGTGGCCGTCTTGCGATCCTCCTCTGGATGTTCGCGCTGAGTTTGCATACTGTCGCGCTTTCGAAATTGATCCGCGATACGCCAGCGCGTGATTTGCAATAGCCAGCCTTTGAAGGAGCCGAGCGCGGGATCATAATGCAATTTGTCGATCTTCTTTGCCACGGTAATGACGGTTTCCTGCACGACTTCCTGCGCCTCGGAATCGGTCAGACCGGATTTTCGTGCCGCCGAGTAAATCAGTTTCCAATAGGTATCGAAAAAGTCCTGCCAGCGCCGTTGATCGTCCCAGTTCGCAAGTCGATCCACCAGGCTGCGACGAGTGGCTAGTAATCCGGCAGTCTTCATTTGGATTGTATTGTAGCTGAGGGCGTTGACCCCGGCCAAGTCCGTAGCCACGGCAACGCCTGTGGTTATCTAACCATCTGTCCGGGATACAATTATTATCGATTTCCTGAAAGATTTGCGCTGAACTCACGTATTCCCTCCTATGAATACAAGCGCGCTAATCACCCGATTACTTCACCTGGCCGCTCGACCGTTTGTTCTTCTCCTGGGATTTCTGAAGAAGGTCGCACTCGCAGTCTTCGGCCGGGTGCAATGGAGTCCGCCGCGCTGGCTTTCACAAGGCCGCGCCGTTTTCTCCCGTTTCAATCGGGCTCATCCCCTTATCGCGGCTTCCGGAATTCTCGCGATCTTACTGCTCTTCTGCGGGGGTGCCTGGACGTGGCACTGGTATCAACATCGGCCAAAGCCGCGCTATGTCAGCGTTAAGATCGAGCCGATTCCAGTAACGAAACTGGAGAAAGACTTAACGTTTCCCACGCTTGATCTCCGATTCAGCGAGTCGGCGGCGCGCTTGGAGGACCTGAAAAAAACGTCGTTGGCGGGGGTCCGGCTCGATCCTCCATTGGCCGGCAAATGGATGTGGGCCAATGATCAACATCTGTTTTTCAAACCAGCCGAGGACTGGCCGGCAGATCAAAAATTCAAAATCATCTTCGACAAGAAATTTTTGCCGCCGCAGGTTTTAGTGGAGCGCCTGTCGTACGAATTCACGACGCCGCCGTTTGAAATCGCCATTAAAGATCTTCAGCTTTATCAGGATCCGGCCAATCCGACGCAACGGCAGATCACCGCGACACTCGAGCTGACGCACGCGGTCGAGCCTGGTGAACTAGATCGACATCTCCAACTTCTGATGATCGGCGGATCGACAATTTTTCCGCCTAACGATCCGGCGCCGCATTTTGCCCTCACCTACGGATTGCATAAGCGCATCGCCTATTTGCGCAGTTCGAATGTGACTTTGCCGGAGAAGGAAGATTTCCTTAAACTTGAGCTGAGCAAAGGTGTCCGAACCGCGCAAGGTGGAGCGAAAACTAGCCAGGCAACAGAGGACAAGCTGCGCATTCCCTCGAACGGGACCGCTTTTCAGATCGAGTCTATCGCGGGGACCATCGCGCGGAGCAAGAACGGCGAACCGGAACAGATTGTCATTTTAAACACGACTGCCGATATCAGCAGTAGCGAGCTGGCGAAAGCTATTCAGATCCGGCTTCTGCCGAAACGCGAAGCCGAAACAACCGAAGAAACCGACTCGCAAAGTTCCGATTCGGAAACGACTGACCAAAGTAATACGAGCGACGAAAACGCGCAGAGCGCCGAATCGGAGGAGGACGAATCAAGTGAGACGACAGAATCAGATCAAGCCTCAAAATGGCAAAGTCCCACTGATGTGCCAGACGATGTCCTCGAGCAAGCCAAGCGAATCGAATTCACGGTTGTGCCCTCGGAAAAGGCACAAGATCGGCAACACGCTTTTAAGATACGGGTCGAATCAAAGGGTGAGCTTTATGTGCGGGTCGCAAAAGGAGTGCGCGCCTCTGGTGATTATCCTCTTGCGGAGGACTACAACGCGATCGTTGCAGTGCCGCAACTTCCACGTGAAGTGCAGATCGAAGGTCAAGGCGGTTTGCTGGCGCTGAACGGCGACCGGAAATTGTCGATCCGGTCACGCGCTCTGGCAGGGATCGAATTCGAGGTTGCGCGTGTTGCTACGACTCAAATCAACCACCTCGTTAGTCAGACCCAGGGTAGATTCGAAGACCCAGAATTTCGCGATTCCCATCTATTCAATCAGGAAAATATCTCGCGGATCGCTGTCGAGCAGCAGCCGATTGCACTCGAAAACAAATGGAAATCGAATTATTCGGCCTTCGATTTTTCCGAGCATCTTCGCAAACCGGCAGACGGCGGGAGCGAGCGCGGTCTTTTCTTTCTCACTGCGCGCGGTTGGGATCCGGCGAAAAAGAAACCGATAACGTCGGTTAACGACAGCAGGTTTCTTCTCGTCACAGACATTGGAATCTTAACGAAGAAAAATACGGATGGCAGCAGCGACGTCTTCTTGATGTCGATCAAGAACGGCCAGCCGATCAACGGCGCCACTGTTGACATTCTGGGCAAGAACGGTGTGCCAATCCAGACGGCCAAAACAGCGGCGGATGGTCATTGTTCTTTTCCATCGGTTGAAAAATCGGAGTGCGAAAAAACCCCGGTGGCGTACGTCGCGCGCAGTGGCGAAGACATCGCTTTCATGCCTTTTGGGCGCGAAGACCGCATCTTGAATTTCTCGCGCTTTGAGATTGAAGGCGCGGAAAACATCGCGCCGGAAGGTCTCGACGCGTTCGTTTTTACCGAACGCGGCATTTACCGGCCTGGGGATGAAATTCACATCGGGCTGGTAGTGAAACAGCGCAACTGGAGCGGCAATCTCAACGGTTTGCCGATTGAGACCGAAGTGGTCGATGCGCGCGATCTGCGAGTCCAAACCAAGAAACTCACTTTGCCGGAAACGGGATTCACGGAATTGAGCTACCAAACGGCCAATGAATCACCAACCGGCCTTTACACGATCAACGTTTACCTGATCAAAAATAATAAGCGCTCGAGTTTGCTGGGTTCCGCCACCGCGCAAGTGAAAGAGTTCCTGCCCGACCGCATGAAAATCGAGACGCGGCTTTCCAAAGGCGCGCCACACGGTTGGATTCATCCCAGGGAAATGCAGGCGTTCGTTACCCTGGCCAATCTTTATGGCACACCTGCAACCGATCGGCGTGTGACCGGCAAGGTTGAGCTCACGCCTGCGGCATTTTCATTTCCGGAATTTCGCGACTTCACGTTTTTCGACCCGTTCTTTGACGAAAACAAAAATCAGCAAGAGCAAACAGTCGATCTCGGTGAGCAGAAAACCGATGGCGAAGGCCACGCCGCTTTTGACTTGCAACTGGAACGCTTCGCCGATGCGACTTACGCCATGCGATTCATCGCCGAAGGCTTTGAAGGCGAAGGCGGGAGAAGCGTGATGGGCGACGTCGGGGCGCTGGTCTCTGCTCTGCCTTATGTGATCGGCTACAAAGCCGACGGCGACCTTCGCTACATCGACATGAACAAGCCACGCGTAATCGACCTGGTCGCAATCGATCCACAACTGAATCGCATCGCCGTCGAGAACGTCACGGCCAACGTCATCGCGCAGGAATACGTTTCCGTGCTGAAGAAACAGGAGAATGGCAATTACGTTTACGAGTCGGTGCTCAAAGAGCGCCCCGCGAAATCGGAAAAAATCTCGGTCGCCGCCAGCGGTAATCACTACGCGCTTCCGACCGATGAGCCGGGTAATTATGTGCTCGAACTGCGCGACGATCAGAATCGCACGTTAAGCAAGTTGCGCTTCTCAGTGGTGGGCCACGCCGCAGTTGCCGCTACGTTGGAGAAAAACGCCGAGTTGGAGATCAAACTAAATGCCAAAGAGTACAACGCTGGTGATGAAATTGCAGTCAGCGTGACAGCACCTTACAGCGGGTACGGCCTCATCACGATCGAACGGGAAAAAGTCTACGGGTACAGTTGGTTTCAAACGAACACCGCGAGCAGCATCCAGCACATTCGTTTACCTCAAGGTTTTGAGGGTAGCGGTTATGTGAATGTCGCGTTTGTCCGGGCGCTCGATTCCAAGGAAATTTTTGTCAGCCCGCTCAGCTACGGCGTTGTCCCGTTCACGGCCAACATCGAAAAGCGCAGGCTCAAGATCGATCTCCAAACGGCGGCAAAAGCCAAGCCGGGCGAACCGTTGCACATCGGCTATAAAACCGATCGTCCAAGCAAGATCGTCATTTTCGCGGTTGATCAAGGAATTCTGCAGATCACTGATTACAAGACGCCCAATCCGCTCTCGTATCTCTTTCGCAAATGCGCTCTCGGTGTGGAGACGGCGCAGATTGTCGATCTTATCATTCCGGAATTTTCTTTGCTGCGTTCTCTCTCCGCGTTTGGAGGAGACGGCGAAGGGGCGCAACGATTGAATCCGTTCAAGCGCGTCACGGAAAAACCAGTTGTCTTTTGGTCCGGCATCGTCGACGCGGACGCGACCACTCGTGAAGTTGTCTATGATGTGCCCGACTTTTTCGACGGTACGCTAAAAGTGATGGCGGTCGGTGTTTCCAATGAAACCGCTGGATCGGCCGACCGCGACGCGCTCATTCGCGGACCGTTCGTCATTACGCCAAGCGTGCCGGTGCTGGCCGCTCCTGGCGACGAGTTTGAGGCCGGTGTGACGGTGGCGAATAACGTTGAAGGTTCCGGCGCAGACGCGGAGATTGTGCTGCGCGCCGAGACGTCCCCGCAACTGTCGATCCTGGGCACGGCGACCCAAAAATTGCGAATTGCCGAAGGGCGCGAGCAGAGCGTGAAGCTGCGCTTCCATGTCAACGACGTGCTCGGCTCTGGCGAAATCAAATTTGTGGCCAGCCGAAATGGAATCGAAACGCGCCGGCGCGCTACATTGAGCGTCCGT
>QHOS01000202.1 GCA_003219415.1 Verrucomicrobiota bacterium
ATGGTGAAGGTGAACCAGCTGCCGGAGATCTTGCCGGTGCTCCCGTTGCGGCCGGTGGCACGCGACTGGGTTTGCCTCTTGGACCTGGCGAAATTGGCGGCGCAGCCGCGCCAGGCGACGCTGGACTCGCTCCAACTGCGGGTGACGGGCCACCGGGCGCGCGTGCTGCAGCTGCCGTGGGCGGCGGAACGTTCTTCGGATTTTCAGTCTTAATTTTCTGTTTTAGCTGCGCTTCGTTTTGAACTCCGGCCCAGCCGCGGTTGATCTTCGGCTGCGCAACTCTGGTCTTCACAGTCGGAGGCTTGGCGGTAGGAGGTGCCTTGGCGAGCTTTACCGGAGCGGCCACCACCAGTTTGTTCCCCTGCACTTTGGTCAGCGCGCCGGATTTGGCGGCTGCAGAAAGATTGGCCGCCGACTGACGCTCGATGCTAAGCCGTTGAATCGGCCGGTTCGAGTGCGCGCTTAGCACCTCGTAATTCGGCCCATAATTGTAGACCACATTATTTTGAACGGAGATGTTCGTGACGTTCACCGTGTTGTTAATATAGGTAACATTCTGCACTCGCGGAGCGATGTAACTGCGCAAGACCGGTTCACCGATGTAGCGGACTTCGCAGAAATTGTAATATTCCGGACCGATATCGAACTCGATGTCTACCTGAGGACCAATAGGTCTTCCTTCGTAAACGACGCCCGGACCGCGCGGAGGCAAAGGCGCCCAGCCGACATAATCGCCGCCGGTCCGCCACGAGACCCATGCGGGACCCCAGTCCAGATCCTCTCCGGGAAACCAGACCCAGCCATAATCAGTAAGATTCGCCCAGCGGCCATAATGATAAGTGGCCCAGCCGAAATCCTCGTAAGAGACCCATGTCCATCCGTCGTCCGTGTAAGCCCAGTAGCCGTCCGCGTACGGGCGCCAGTTCTGATCGTTTACGGCTAGGTCGGGCTGCCAGCCGTATCCGTAACCTTCAACGTCAATCCAGTTTCCGCCTGAGAGGTTATCGTAAAAGACATCAATCGATACATCGGCTCTCGCCTGCTGAAGAGCAGACGCACCAAAAACAAGCATAGCTAATGTAAACAGAATTTTTTTCATAAGAATGAGAAATCAGGGGATTCGACTTCACTGCCTCGCGGTTTATTCATCGTATGATTCGAAGCCTGCATTTTGATCGCGCGTGCTCCAAGCTGGTAGGGCGCGACCGCCGGGCGCGCCGCGGACTGAAGATTTAGCGCGAACATCGAGGCTAAAATTGGTCTGTAAAACACGCCAATCAATGCAAATGTGAAAAGGTTGCAGCCCCACGGCGCTTTGAACTGAGCGAAACCTTGTTCTTGAATTCTCTCGCAATGATTAGAGGTCGGATCGCTCAACTCGTGATCGCCGGTGATTGAAAATGAAACCCGCACGGCTAGTGTTTGGTTATGAGTCTCGCGGAAATTGAAGAGGCCGTTGATAAGTTGTCGCCGGCGGAGTTAGCGAAATTGGCTGCGCACATCGCGCGGCGCGACAAGATTGCCTGGGACCGGGAGATTGAAGACGACTTCTCCCCAGGGGGCAAGCACAAAAAAGCACTCGAGAAAATCGATGCTGAAATCGACGCAGGCAATTTCACGCCGCTTCCGTGACCTCTCATGCGCTGCCGTCTTTCTGGAAATGCTATGAGCGGCTTCCAAAACCTATTCAGAAGCTTGCCGATAAAAATTTCGGGTTGTTCAAGAGGAATCCGCGACACCCTTCTCTAGGCTTTCGCTAGAAAGGCAGCGTTTACACCGCTGAGATCGGTCGCGCTTATCGCGCTCTCGCCCGCGAGCGGAAGGGCCATTACTACTGGTTCTGGATCGGCACGCATGACGATTACAATAATTTTAAGCTTTGATCTGTTGCTGCAGCACGCTGCGGACAGGCAGCAATGGCCGCATTATTCGTGTCCATTCGTGGTTAGCACAAAAGCAAAACGCCCTGCCGGAATTTTCCAGGCACGGCGCTTTGAATTAAACTAAACTAAGTGCTTCAGATTGATAGCGGCCAAATAAACAATCGGCATGACGCCGAGCTTCGATTATAGAGAAAGGGAAATGAAGGGATATAAACTGATACGCACATTCCTCATTGGAAATTTGTGCGGAGTGATTATGGCGGCTGCGGTTGCAATTGCTTTCACAATTCCGGCCAACAGCGATTACTGGCGGATGGAAATCTGGAAACGTGGTGGCGCGGCTTGGACTGTCGACAAGAATGGCCACTTTGGCTGGAAGTGGACGGTTGAGCCGATCCCCGATATTCCCCATAAAAAGCGAGTGATCGCACCGCCATCTAGCGTAAAGGTTCGTATGGAGCAGCTGTAGATCAGCCGATACCCGTCAGGTAAAGACGACAGCGACGAAGATGGCAGAGCTTTGCTGCCGCGCCCGTTCGGGCGCTCAGCTTCAGGCTTGAGAAATAGAAACGCTTTGCGACGAATGCAGGCGACACGCCTGCCACTACAGCAAACAAAAACGCCCTGCCGGATTCTTCCGGCAGGGCGCTTTGAATTGAACTAAACTAAACGAGCCAGCTGCTTTTCTCAGTTAAACTTCAACGTGCTAACGGGATCGCCCACAGTCGGACCGTTCGTCGGATCGCAGACGCCGGCTTCGTCACACTTTACTCCGACTGCGGTCTGAAACGCTGTACCAGTTGGCCAGCCAGCGGCTGTCGCCTGGCCTTCCTTAAACGTAGCTGCGTCGCCACCCTTGTGGACCACAACGAAGCCGTTTGTGCCGTACGGAATCTGCGATGCCGCGGTGGCCAGCGCAGTATCATAGTCGTAGTTATGGCTCACGCAAAAGATCGCAGAGGACGGAGCCGCGTCACTGACAGGATAAACCTTTAGAGCGGCTATCCCAGTGTTCAACACGATCGTGTCCGGAGTCCCACCAACTATGTTAGCGGTAAGAGAACAGGCAGGCGCGTTCAAGAGCTTCAGGAAGTCGCCGGCTTTCAGATAACCTTTTGCCAGCAAAAACTTGTTGATGTAAGAAGTAAGGTCTGATCCCAAGTCTCCCGCGACAAGCTGGCCACTGGTAATGAGATCACCAGGCCATGCTGAACTGGCGTCGCCTGTCGCCGCGCCGTCATTCGACATTTGGAATTGTGCCAAATAAAGCTGGCGCGCGTTGTTCATGGTGCCGCTCATCTGGGCCTTTTTCAGCGCCGACGTTAACGCGGGCACTGCCAGTGCGGCCAGGATTGCGATAATCGCAATCACGACCAATAATTCGATAAGGGTAAATGCTGAGGAGGTTTTATTTGTTTTATTTATTTTCATAGGGGTTTGTTCTGAGTGGCGCGGGTTATCTCATTGTTCACAGATTAAGTCAATGTTTATTTTTTGACTTTTTTTTGCGTTCCATCTCTTGGCTCCTTCTCCGGAAACGGCGGAGCAAAGTTCTCAAAAATTTCTTCCGAGATTACAGAGCACCTTAGGTTTGGTGCCACAACAATCGAGGAGCGGACACCAATCGTAGTGGAAGCAGACGCCCACGGACACCGCCCATAGCGCGGATGTTCGCAAGGACGAAACCCCGAATTTCGAACGACAAAGGAAGAAGGTGCCCAATAAAAACACACGAATAGAGGCGAGCAACCGGCGTGTCAGGCGAATCGACACAATAGGCACGAGGTCAGGGCATCTGCCGGGAGGGCGCGATTAGTTCCACCCCCGAAAAATAAATGCAGTAGCGCTCGACATCCGAGTGGTCTGCTTCCAACCCATAAGCTCAGCGTGCGCCCCGACAAAAAAGTCAGGCGGACGTTGAACATCGAACGTGAGACATGCCCATGGCGCATGGTGCCAGCGGAGATACGAGGCGCAAGATGGGCGCATATCTTTTCCGTGCCGTCCAATACGGAGCGAGCCGTCTTGAGCTTTCGGCGATAAAACCAGAGAATTCGCGCAAAATTGTGCCATTTAACTTCATTTTTTTTCGGGACGAATCATGGAACCCATCGCCCGGGGAAAAATTTTCAAGAAAGTCTTGATGCAATTTTGCGTTTTGCGGTAAAAGGGGGTTCCGCCGATGATGTGTGCACACCCGTACACGCAACGAATTGTTGGAAATTCCCAAAAGTCACGCGGGCACCAAAGTGAAAAAACAAATTAATCCTTCTACTAAGGCGCATCTTCTCCGGAGCGCGCTCATTCTGCTTTCACTAGTGATTTTCAACCAGGACATCTTCTGTCAGACCCCGACTCCAACGGCGACGGCGACGGCAAGTCCCAGTGCGACGTGCGCGAGGCCGACCCCGGGAGTGTGTGTATCGTATGAAGCGGAGTCGGACAACAACACGCTGGGTGGAAGCGCCTTTATTCTAAGCTGCCCGACATGCTCCGATGGATTGAAGGTAGGCTACGTGGGCAGCAACGATGGTACTCTCCAGTTCAACGATGTTGGTGTTGTCGCAACGGACAATTACACCGTGACGATCTGCTACCTCAACGGAGACGCGGTGCGCTACGCCCTTCTGAGCGTGAACGGCGGTCCAGGAATGCCGGTGAGCTTTCCGTCCACTGGCTCGTTTCAGACTCTGGGGTCAAAACAGATAACGGTCACTTTGAACACCGGCTGCAACACGCTTGAGTTCTACAATCCGATCGTTGGTGACTGGGCCCCTGATTTCGATCGGATTCAATTCAACTGCCCGACCTGCACGGTGCCTACGCCTACGCCCACGCCAACACCTCCATTGGCTCGCCGGGCTACCGTAGGCGACTTTAACGGCGATCGATACCCGGACTATGTGCTTCAAAACGGCAGTACCCTCCAAACAGCGATCTGGTATCTAAATAACAACGTTTTTATTCGTGGCGCACTAGGTCCAAGCATTAGAGCTGGCTGGAGCCTGGACGGTGTGGCGGACTTCAATCGCGACCTGCATCCAGATTACGCGCTATTTAATCCCGGTACCGATCAAACAGCGATCTGGTATCTGAACAACAACGTTTACGTCGGCGGCCGCTACGGGCCAACTCTTCCCAGTGGCTGGGAATTGATTGAGACAGCCGACTTTAACGGCGACGGTTTCCAGGATTATGTACTGTTCAATGCGACGACTGATCAAACAGCGATCTGGTATCTGAACAACAACGCCTATGTCGGCGGCGGCTACGGGCCAACTCTTCCGGTCGACTGGAGCTTGGTGGGAGCAGCAGATTTTGATCGCGAAGGTCATCAAGATTATTTGTTGTTCAATTCCAGCAATCACCAAACGGCAATCTGGTATCTATCAGGACGAACATTCCTCAGAGGCGCCTATGGGCCGACCATTCCCAGTGGGTGGGCGTTAGTGGGTACGGCCGACTTTAACAGTAACGGACATCCAGATTATCTGCTTTACAATCCGGCCAGTCGACAAACAGCAATCTGGTATATGAACAATAATGTCTACATCTTCGGCGTCTATGGCCCAACACTCCCAGCCGGCTGGAACTGGTCGGGCAAACCATTCCAAGAATGACAGTGAACCAACAATAACTCACGTCGGCGATCTATGAAGAAACGACTCCCGCGTCCGCCAAGCAGACATCCGTTTATTACGCCTTCAATCCAATCAGAATTGAAGGCAAGCGGCTCCCCAATTCCCCAACGACGCATGGATTGCCGCCCTCGCC
>QHOS01000203.1 GCA_003219415.1 Verrucomicrobiota bacterium
GCCAGCTTGAGCAGACGCAGCGTCAGGCCGAAGAGCTCAACCGCATCAACCTTCTCACCGACAGCGCCCTCGACCTAGCCAACGCCGGATACTGGCACTTGCCGCTGGACAACTCCGGCTGGTACAACTCCTCTGAGCGCGCAGCGAGGATATTGGGAGACCTACCGAGCCCGGGTCACCGCTACCGGTTAGACGAATGGGCCGAGCATGTTCGAGAAGGCGACGAAGCCATCGCCAAGGTCACGGCGGAGAACTTTGCCGCCGCGATCGCCGGCACCATCCCGGTGTATGACGTGACATACGCGTGCAAGCGGCCGATCGATGGACGCGTGGTCTGGATCCACGCTCTGGGACACGTGGTGAAGGATGCCAACGGAAAACCGACCGACATGTACGGCGTGGTTCAGGACATCACCGCGTTCAAGCAGTTGGAGACGGATCTGCGTCTAGCCGTGCAAAAATCAGACGATGCCACCAAGGCCAAGAGCGCGTTCCTAGCCAACATGAGCCACGAGATTCGCACTCCCATGAACGCCATCATCGGTCTGTCGCACCTTGCCCTCAAGACACCCCTCAATCCCAAGCAGCGGGACTACGTGAGCAAGGTCCACAACGCGGGCACGTCGCTCCTCAGCATCATCAATGACATCCTCGATTTCTCAAAGATTGAGGCCGATAAGCTCGACATCGAGACCACCGATTTCGAGCTCGACGAGGTGATCAGCACGGTCACCACGCTCACGG
Organism: Verrucomicrobiota bacterium; assembly: GCA_003219415.1. Lineage (GTDB taxonomy): Bacteria > Verrucomicrobiota > Verrucomicrobiia > Chthoniobacterales > UBA10450 > Udaeobacter. The sequence continues at coordinate 745 of QHOS01000203.1, forward strand.
CTCAGAAGGCACACGATAAGGGGCTCGAGTTCCTGATCCAAGTCGCTCCCGCGATTCCCGAACAACTGTTAGGTGACCCGCTTCGCCTCGGTCAGATCCTGACCAACTTCGTCAACAACGCCATCAAGTTCACGGAACGCGGTGAGATCGGCTTGAACATCGAGCTGCTCGAACGCACCGGCGACAAAGTTCAACTTAAGTTCTCAGTGCGCGACACCGGCATCGGCATGACGCGCGAGCAGGCGGCGAAGCTGTTCCAGCCTTTTTCCCAGGCGGACATGTCCACGACGCGCAAACATGGGGGTACCGGTCTTGGGCTCTCGATCTCGCGCAAGCTCGCCGAATTGATGGGCGGGCGCGTCTGGCTCGAAAGCGAACCGGGCAGCGGCAGCACGTTTAATTTCACCGTCTGGCTCGACGTCGGTTCGGCCACGGGCACGGGAAAGGTGGTTCCCGAAAGACTAGCGCAGCTTCGCGTGCTCGTTGTGGACGACAACCCCGTTGCGCGCGAAATCCTGCAGGAACCGTTGAGCACGCTAACCGCGCGGGTGGACACCGTCGCCACCGGCAAGGAAGCCATAGCCACCGTCCAGCAAAACGATGCGACCGTTCCGTACGACATCGTGTTCATGGATTGGCGCATGCCGGGCATGGATGGATTGCAGACGAGCCGCCACATCAAGAGCGATGAAACGTTGAAGCATCCGCCGGCCATTGTGCTAGTCACCGCATTCGGGCGCGAAGAAGTCCGCGAGGAAGCCGAGCGATTGCAATTGGAGGGTTTCCTTGTCAAGCCCGTGACCAAGTCCATGATCGTGGACACGCTCGTTAACGTGTTCGCGCACGAGGGCGAAGCTGCCACTGTCACAGCGAATGGCGAACAGGCCATGCGATTGCGCGGCGCACGGATTCTTTTGACCGAGGACAACGACATCAATCAACAGATCGCCATCGAATTGCTCGAAGGGACAGGCGCGACGGTGACGGTCGCCAACAATGGACGCGAGGCGTTGGATCTCCTGTCGAACGGACCGCAGCCATCCCGGTTCGATGTGGTGCTGATGGACCTACAGATGCCGGAGATGGATGGTTATCAGGCGACCGCCAAACTGCGTTCCGACGCGCGTTTCGCAGCACTGCCTATCATCGCCATGACGGCGCACGCGACGATTGAGGAGAAGCAGCGTTGTCTGGCCGCCGGCATGAATGATCATATCTCGAAACCAATCGATCCCAGTGCGCTGTTTGAAACCGTGGCGCGGTATTATCGGTCCGCCCCGGGAACGTCGGCATCTGTTCCACCAAACGCCAAAACCTCGGACCCGGTTGTCAAGACGGCCGGCATTCCCATGGTGGAGTCGCGCGCTGACAATATGGAAATACCGACCGTGGAAGGGCTCGATTCCGCCGAAGGCCTGCTCCGCGTCGCCGGCAACCGGAAACTTTATTTGAAACTGCTCCGCCAGTTCTCCGTGCAGCAATCGGACGCGCCTGTGCAAATCACCGAACTGCTCAAGGCCGGTGATCGGCCCGCGGCTGAGCGGACAGCGCACACAGTTAAAGGGGTTGCTGCGAATCTTGGCGTGAAGACACTGCAGCTGGCGGCGGGTGAATTGGAGAAGGCCATTCATGATGGCGCCGATGCTGCGCGGTTGGAATCGCTGCGCCAGCAGTTCGCGACCGTACTCACCCCGTTCGTCGGCCGTCTCCGCGCCGCGCTGGGCGAAGAACCGGCGTCCCCCGCCGCGCCCAAAGCCATGGTTGTTGATCCCGCGCAATTGAAGCTGGTGGTTGAGCAAATGACCAGGTACCTGGCCGAGTTCGACGCCGCGGCATCCGATTGCCTTGAAGCCAATCGCGGTGTGTTTGCTTCCCTCTTCTCTGCCGAGGAGTTTGGAAAATTTGAGCAACAGGTCCAGGGCTACGCTTTCAGTGCAGCGCTGGCCCAGTTGGAACAAGCGGTCGGGGGGCCCCACGGCTAAGGAAACCTGCTTATGCCTTCTCGCATTCTAATCATCGACGACGCGCCGGCGAACATCCAGACCCTCTCCACCATTCTTAAGGAGCGAGGTTATGACATTAACATCGCCACCGATGGCCGGCAGGGGCTCGAACTTCTGGAACGGATTCGGCCCGATTTGATCCTCCTCGACATTATGATGCCCGAGATGGACGGCTTTGAAACCTGCCGGCGCATCAAGGCCTCAACCACTTGGAGGGAAATTCCGATAGTTTTTCTCACCGCAAAAACCGATACGGGAGACATTGTGCGCGCTTTTGAGTTGGGCGCCGTGGATTACGTCGCCAAGCCGTTTAACGCGCACGAACTGCTGGCCCGCGTGAACACCCATCTCACCCTCGCTCACCTCCACCGGGAGAACGAGCGCCTGCTCCTCAACGTGCTGCCGGCTTCCATCGCCAACAAACTCAAACAGCAGGTCGGGATCATCGCGGACCGCTTCGACGACGCCTCGGTTCTCTTCGCCGACATTGTCGCATTTACGCCCCTGTCGGCGCGGCTTTCGCCCACTGAATTGGTTGAGTCGCTGAACCGTGTTTTCTCCGGATTTGATGAACTCGCCGACTACCACAATTTGGAAAAGATCAAGACCATCGGCGACAGCTACATGGTGGCCGGCGGTCTAATCGAGCAGAATGCGGATCATCTCGCCGCTATGGCCACGATGGCGCTCGCGATGCACGAAAACGTCCGCAAGTTGGACAGCGAGTTCGGCAACCTCAGTTTGCGCATCGGTTTGCACGTCGGCAGCGTCATTGCCGGCGTCATCGGCATCCGCAAATTCATTTACGACGTCTGGGGTGACACGGTGAACACCGCAAGCCGGCTTGAATCGCATGGCGCGCCCGGTCGTACTCACGTCAGTGAAATAGTGTTCGAGAGACTGCAAGGACGCTTTGCTTTGGAGGCGCGAGGAACGATTGAACTCAAGGGTCGAGGCCCGATGAACACTTATTTTCTGGGCGCACCAACCCCATGAAAAAACTTTCTGACTGCCGAGTTTTGCTCGTGGACGATGCCAAGGCGAACCTCGACATTCTGGTTGAGGGCTTGAAGCCGGATCACAAACTCAGCCTTGCGCTAAACGGCGAGATGGCCCTGCAAATTGCCGCCCGCACACCGCCGGACTTGGTGCTGCTCGATATCAATGATGCCCGAGCCGATCGATGCCATTGATCATTAGCGCGTAGTCCCTTCGGGTCATGTAAAAGGTCTCGTCTTGTGAGACCTCCGTTGGTATCGTAACGGCGCCGGTTTGATCATCCTTTGACATCATGGCCCGAAGGAAAAATTGGCCGTAACGGAATCAGGAAGCTGCGGGAGAAGTTGGAGGCAGCCATGTCTATCTTCCAGTTTAGAGTTTAGCGTGGCCTTTGTTCCACGGATATAGCCCTAAAGTCCTATAGGCGATCGAATCCCACAGTGGCAGGATGGAGATGGCCCGGAATCATTATGGGGACGTACTTAAAGTGTTGTTGAGCCAACGTGGAAGCTGTATAACCAAAAGCAAAGACAAACCATGAAACGAAACCTATTAGTTCGATCGGCCGTCGGCGCCTTAGCTGTCATTGCTCTTGTGAGTGTCCTATCGTCGGCAGCGCTGGGCGCTAACCCGGCGGAAGAAATGGCCAAGGTGGGGACCACTGACCCCAAGGGCAATTCGTGGCTGTCGATTCAAAACAGCATCGAACAGTTCGGGCATCCGGAATTTATTCTGCGGCTCTTCGTCAGCCTTAGTCTGGCTGTGGGCTGTGCATGGGCAATCGCGTGGCATCCGCGCCGCTCGTCGCTCGCGAACCCGCTGGCCGACCTCGAGGAGCGCAAAGCGCTCATCCTCCTGGGCATGGTCGGGGCAGTTGTCGCCGAGCTGAGTGGGAGCAGCCAGACGCTCGCCTTTGTTATTTTCGGTATCGGCGCGTTACTGCGATTTCGAACTTTGCTCGACAATCCGAAACTCACTGGGAAAGCCATCACAGTGGTGGTGGTCGGTCTCGCCTGTGGCATGGGATCGTGGGCGATGGCTGTGTTTGTTACTGGCTTCACCTGGCTACTCGTCTACTGGCTTGATTCCCACGCGAGCTGCCGGATCAGGATCCGACTCGATGACAACGTAGATCCGAACCCGATCTTTGGTATGATGCAGTCGTTGCTTGTTTCCCACAACTGTCGACTTCAAAGTTCCGCGCTGTACGAGGACAAGGGACAGATGGTGTTCCTCCTCTACATCCCGGCGAAAATCGATCCAAGGAAATTGGAAGCAGAGGTGCGGGCAAAGCTGCGGAAGTCCGAGGTCTCCAAGATCGATGTTGACGTGGTGTAAGAATCCACTCACTGCCCGCGAAACGCCGGGTCGGTGAACAAAAAAATGTTACGCCGCTCGCTCGTCGCCAGCAGCCCCCCGGGCACGAAGCAGCACCCTTCGATGTGCTCGTTCTTTAACTTCGTATGGTGTGGCTTGGCGTTGATGACGCGTGCTACGTCGCCGTCGATACGAAAGACGTAGGCGCCGTTCTTCGCCACGAGTCCCAGCAGCGTCCCATCGGCGGAAATGTCCGCCCCTGTGACTGGTGATTCGATTTTCGTCGTCGCGACAAGTTCAAGCCTCAGCGCTGCGTTAGTATCCTTGAGGGGAAAGCGGAAAATCTGTGCGCGCGCCTTATCGAACACCTTCGAGACGACATAGCCGTAGTCTTTCCAGACGAAGAGGCTCTCGCAGTCGAACGGGGCCTTGGGAAACTTGAGGTTCCAGGCGTGTTTCGGGAAGACATTTCCAGTGCGGGCCTGCGGATTCGGTTCGTCGATTTCATAAACGGCCAGCGTGTCCCGCTTGTTTTCGTTGTTCCCGATGTCGCCGATGTAGATGTGTCCACCGTCATCGATCGCGATGTCTTCCCAATCGTGCAACGTCGCGCCGATAACGGAGAAGAATGCGCGCGTGTTACCCTCACGGTCGATGGCGTAAAGCACTTGTTTCTTCGGCCCGCCACCGTCGTTGTGCGTCCAGTACACATTGGTGTACCGGCGGCTGGCGACGACGCCGGAGCTTTCCTTGATGCGCAGATCGCTTATTCGGGCGACCAGCCGGATACCCGGCGCAATTTCCTGGCCGGGCTCGGCCTGGGCATTGCCCGAGGTCAACGACGCGGCCAGCAATGAAGCGAGCAGCAGAGTTTTTGTTTCAGTCCGGGCCATATATGTGCTCGTTACGCTCAGCTAACCAACATCGCGCTTTTGAACCAAATCGGAAGATCCATTTCGAGCCAAAAATGGAATCAATCAAAAGCAGCACCGAATGCCGTCGCAATGCGAGACAGCAACGAAGATTTAAAATCTTTCCGATGAGCCGAGAGGCTGGTAGGATGCGGTTTTGTGAACCGCGCCCTATTCCCCGCTCTTGTGGTGGCCTTTGTTATCGGCTCGGCGTTCGCTAAATCCGTGACAGCGGGAACAGTGACTTTCGTCTCGCCTTGCGAGTGTCAGGGCCAAAAGAGCGGTAGTCGCTGGCCGGCCAAGACAGATCCGTCGTCTGTGCCTTTGGACAAGTCGACCATTCAATCAGTTACGCCATCGCAGATTTACGAGTGGAAAGGGCCGGAGCCGAATGTGCCTTTGACGCCCAAGACGGATACGAGAATCGCAGCTGAACAAAAATGGTATAACCTCACAGCCCGCCTCGTTAGCGTGAAAGTCGAAGCAGATGGTGATATTACTCTTGTGCTCCAAGATGCCGACAGCAAGAAAGCGGGAAGTGTTAATGCCGAAATTCCTGTTGGCCCCGAATGGTGTGAGCTTCGGAAGGTTGTTTTCGGTTGGACGACACAGAGCTTTCCTTTCAGTTTCAAAGCATCCCAAAGGCTCGAACTTCGCGAGCAGCACGTCATCACCGTCACAGGCAAAGCTCTCTTCGATGTCGATCACGCGTCTGCGGATCGTTCCAACCGACGAACTAAACCAAAGAAATACTCAGTTTGGGAAATTCATCCCGTGATGGCGCTGCATGTCGATCAATAGCAGCTCTGTTGAAAAGCCTCTGCTGAAGCGCCGTTAGGCGCGACATGTTTATAGGATTTTGGCCAAAATTAATCCAAGCTCCGTAGGAGCGGCATGGGAACCAACCGCCTTTTCATGCCGCTCCTAACGGAGCTCGGCGGGGTTGGGAGATGGATTTTGCTATAGACATGTCGCGCCTAACGGGCGCTTGGATCCGCGGCGGTGCTGGTTTGCCTCTTCAACGGGGCCGAGTCAGTTGTAATCTCGAGACGGAAGTTTAGCTATGCTAGAGTCAGCGGTAGGAGCAGTTGGCTACGTAATTAGAAAACTAAATCAAGTGCGCGAGAACGTCCTTCCTTCTCAGTCCCGTTTTGAAGCGATTGAAATTATCGAAGCGGTGATACTCGCCCTGGTTGCCGTGGCGACCGCATGGAGCGGGTACCAGGCGGCACAGTGGGCCGGAAAGCGCGCAGAAAAATATGCCGAAGCGAGTCAGCTCCGAGTTACTGCTGAAGGCCTTGCCACAATGGCAGGGCAGGAGCGGATCTACGACAGCGATACCTTCAATAGTTGGCTCGCTGCCAAGCTCGATGGGAAGGAGAAGGCGGCGGAGTTTTTTGAGCGACGGTTTCGCGACGAGTACCGACCCGCTTTCACAGCCTGGTTGGGCGCCGATCCTTTCAACAACGCGGAAGCGCCACCCGGCCCGATTTTCATGCCCGACTATCACAATGCGAAGCACGAACAGTTCCTTGGTTTGAATAAGCAAGCTGCGGAGATGGCCGACCAAGGTACAAAATCCGGAGAGACCGGAGACCAGTACGTGCGGATCACGGTTCTCCTGGCTACCGTGCTTTTAATCACGGCGATTGGACAGCGCTTTCATTTCAAGACCGTGCGTGTCGTTTTTATGATTCTCGCCTGCCTGCTGCTTTGCCTGCCACTTTTGCAATTGCTCATGCTGCCTCGCATCTAGACGTTCCTGGCACAGCAGTAGTCCTTTAAAAAGCCTGGCTGTCGCCCAACTCAAGCAAAACTGGGCATCCGCAGTGCGCTACGCCAGCCGGATGTATGGGACTAAGGTCTCATACGCAGAGAGCACGAAAACTGCCAAAATCCCTCCGTGAAACAGATACGACTCTCATTGAAAATGAGCGGCATCACAGCGCTATTCGCGCTGGCAGTCGGATGCGCTACGACACAGACCGGCACGCAGAACAGAGAGACCATGCTGGTGGCCTCGGGCTTTAAGACGGTCACTCCCAAGACCGCCGCGCAGCAGCAAAAGCTCCAAAAGCTTCCGCCAGGTAAGGTGACGATGATCAACAAAAAGGGCAAAACTTATTACATCTTTCCGGACCCAGCTCGGAACCTGGCCTATGTCGGTGGACCGAAGCAGTACCAGGAATACCAACAACTCCGCATGGAAAACAAACTTGCCAAGGAGGATCTCGAAACCGCTCAGATGTACCAGGATTCGGAGATGGACTGGGGTGGATGGGGTGGCTGGGGAGCAGGCTGGGGACCGATGGGGATGGGGCCCGGGATGGCCATAGGGGCATATTAGAACGCGAAAACTCGTTCCATTTCCTAAGTGACCACTTACTTAGAGCTCACGTCAACGAGCCTGCACAACTCAAAACACACTTACGTCAATTCGATAAACAAAAAACAATGAAACCAAAACAAAAAATAGTAAAACAATGGGCCGTGGCCCTGTTGATCGCGATCATCGCGACGGCAGCGCAGGCGCAAGACAAGAAACCCAACATCGTCTTTATCATGGGCGATGATATCGGCATGTGGAACATCGGCGCCTACCATCGCGGCATGATGGCGGGACGGACACCAAATCTCGACAAGCTCGCCAAGGAAGGCATGCTGTTCACCGACTACTACGCTGAGGCGAGTTGCACGGCGGGTCGGGCAAACTTCATCACTGGCGAACTTCCAATTCGAACGGGCATGACGACGGTCGGCCAGGCCGGCGCGTCGGTCGGACTGCCCGCAGAGGCTTGCACCATCGCGACTGCGCTCAAAGCGCAGGGCTACGCCACCGGCCAGTTCGGCAAGAACCACCTTGGCGACAAGAACGAGTTTTTGCCGACCGTTCACGGCTTCGACGAATTCTTTGGCTACCTCTATCACCTCGATGCAATGGAAGACCCGGCGCATCCTAACTACCCGCAGAATTTGTTGAACCAGGTCGGCCCACGCAACATGGTTCATTCCTGGGCGACCACTACGGATGACACCACTGACATGCCGCGCTGGGGCAAAATAGGCAAACAGAAGATCGAGGATGCCGGCACGCTTTATCCTGAGCGAATGAAGACGGTGGATAACGAGATCCGCGACTTTGCCTTGAGTTTCATCGACAAGGCCCAAAAGGATGGCAAGCCGTTCTTCTGCTGGCTCAATCCGACGCGCATGCACATCGTCACGCATCTCTCGGACAAGTACGAGAAGATGCGTAACTCGGAGAATGGCTGGTCGGAAGAAGAAGCCGGCATGGCCCAGCTCGATGACGACATTGGCTTGGTGATGCAGAAGCTGAAGGACATGGGCGTAGACGACAACACGATTGTCGTTTTCACCACCGACAACGGCACCGAAGTGTTCACCTGGCCCGATGGCGGTCAGACACCCTTCGCCCAGTCCAAGGGGACGGTGATGGAAGGCGGTTTCCGCGTGCCATGCATCTTGCGCTGGCCCGGTCACGTCCCGGCGGACTCAGTGCAGAACGGCATCTTCTCCGGCATGGACTGGTTCCCGACCTTCCTCGATGCCGCCGGCAACCCGAACGTCACCGACCAGTTACTCAAGGGTGTGAAACTCGGCGACCGGACTTACAAGAACCATTTGGACGGCTATGACCAGATGGCCGCCATTACCGGCAAAGGTCCGTCTACGCGTCACGAAATCTTCTACCTCGGGGAAAGCACAGTCGGCGCAGTGCGCATTGACGATTACAAGTATCGTTTTATTGACCAGCCCCAAGGCTGGCTTGGTGCCAAGCCGCACCTTGACGTGCCCGTCCTAATCAACCTTCGCCTCGATCCGTTCGAGCGCACAGCCTGGCCAAACGATGGGACAAAAGAAGGCGGACAGCAATACTTCGACTGGTTCAAGTTCCAATTCTGGCGCTTTGTGTTCGTCCAGCAGGTGATGGGCAAGGAACTCCAGACCTTCCTCGAATTCCCACCGATGCAGAGAGGCGCGAGTTTCAACCTTGATGCCGTCAAGGCGGAGATGGCGAAAAAGATGGAACAGGCGCAGGCGGCCGCCAAAGGCACCGGCCAGTAACATAAATGACCTTCACGGCGGGCGGCTCGCAAGGCCGCCCGCTTTTTTTCAGTTACCTAACCCTTTCGATCATGAAACGCGGGCCGCACCATCCTAACCGAGTGCGGGAACAAACCATGAAACCGATAAGACTCATCGCTATTTAACTCTATGACCAAACTATCCGCCACTCTCAAGAAGGAGTTCTTTGAGCTGCTCCCACCGACGATCTTTTTTTTCGTGGCTTTGCATATCGTGGCGTTTGTTCGCGTGTTGATGCTGAAGGGAACAGGGATTTCACCAACGTCTTCGATTTCAATTGCCGTCGCCGCCCTCATTCTAGGCAAGGCAGTGTTACTCGCGGACCTGCTGCCGATGATTAATCGGTTTCCGAATAAGCCGCTAATCTACAACGTAGCCTGGAAGACCTTAATCTACCTGGTGATGGCCACGCTCATTCACTATCTGGAGCGTCTTATCGATTTCTGGCGGCAAACTGGCGGCTTTGTCGCCGGCAATCAAAAGTTGCTCTCGGAAATCATCTGGCCGCATTTCTGGGCTATCCAGATCATTCTACTCGTGCTGATTGTTATGTACTGCACGATGCACGAACTGGTGCGCGTGATTGGGAAGGAAAAGGTGCTGCGGATATTCTTCGGCCCAATGCCCGCGCCGCAAGTTTGAGCGAGGCGCTCGTGGCCGAGGCGAAGGAGATAGTTGGATCGTCATCAGCATGAAGGACGACTGCGAGACCATCTTTCCTGCCCGAAAACAAATAAACCAATTTCAACAGGAGAAATGCGAGAACTGAGATGAAAGGCGATGTTAGCTCAGGTTTAATTTGAAAAACCGATCAGCGTTCGAAAGGACACAACAATGAAAACGATACGCACACGAAACCTACTCGCTACCGCGCTCGTTGGCGCGCTGTCCTTAGCCACAACCATCGCTCGCGCCAGTGACCCGCTCCCTTCGTGGAATGACGGCCCGGCGAAACAAGCCATCGTGGACTTTGTTCGCGTGACCACGGAAGCCGGCGGCGCGAAGTTGGTCCCACTGGAGGAACGCATCGCCACCTTCGATCAGGACGGCACGCTCTGGGTTTCGCACCCGATGTACTCGCAGGTGATGTACTGCCTCGAACGCGTGCCGGCACTCGCAGAAAAGAATCCGGAACTCAAGAAGGTCGAGCCGTTCAAGACCGTGCTCTCGGGCAATCGTGAGGCGATTGCGAAACTCCCGATGAAAGACCTCGAGAAAATCCTCGCTGCTACACTCACCGGCATGTCGACGGATGAGTTCCAGGCCGAAGTGAAGCAGTGGCTCGGAGAGGCCAAAGACCCGCGCTGGAAGAAGCCTTACACCGAACTGACCTATCAGCCGATGCAGGAGGTGCTGAAGTATCTCCGGGCCAATGGTTACAAGACTTACATCGTCACCGGCGGCGGCCAGGACTTCGTGCGCGTTTACGCCGAGCAGACCTATGGCATCCCACCCGAGCAGGTCGTCGGCACCATGAGCGGCACGAAGTATGGCTACGACAAGGATGGCAAGCCCTTCCTAACCAAGGAGCCCAAGCTGCTGCTCAACGACAACAACGCAGGCAAGCCTGAGGGCATCCACCTGATGATCGGTCGCCGCCCGTACGCGGCGTTCGGCAACTCCACGGGCGATCAGCAGATGCTCGAATACACCAAAGCCGGCGACGGCGCGCGGCTCTGCATGCTGGTGTTGCACGACGATCCGAAGCGCGAATACGCCTACGGCCCGGCGCAAGGCTTGCCCGACACGAAAGTCGGCACCTTCACTCAGGCGCTCTACGACGAGGCAAAGAAGCAGGGCTGGACGGTCATCAGCATGAAGGACGATTGGAAAGTGATTTTTTCCTTTTGAGAAAAACGAGTGCGCTGCTTCGACGCGACTTTACCTCTGCCTATTGCCCTAAAGTCCTATAGACGGAACTCATAACAACTGTTAATCCCCGTCCTGTAAACCAACCAAAAACCTCAAAATCATGAAAACCAACTTCATCAATTCCGCTTTAACCGGTATCACAATCCTCCTCCTCGCCGCGTGCGCGTCAACGACTACTGCCCCGAGTGGGCCGTCCTCGGCGACTGTGAGCATTCGGGAGTGGTCAGCTGCCTATTACGGTTCAGCTGCCGCCGGAAAGGGCACTCTGTATTACAACGGCCGGCGGCACCATTTCACCATCTCCGGTCTCGGTGCTGGTGGGATGGGCGGCCAAAAGATCTCTGCCACTGGCAAGGTCTACAACCTAGACGCTAGGAATCGTCGAGGCGCATGATGCGCTCATACAAACAAAAAGGAGTCCAATACATGAAAAGATATAGCTCACTTATTCACATCGTTGGTGTGGCCTGTGCGTGCCTGATCTTCACCGGGTGCCAGACCGGTCCAGGTGCCGGGCCCATGCCTGCGAATGCAGGTCATGTGCTCGTTACTCGGGTCGCAAATTTTGGGGCCGATCTCGGCCTTGTCTTGTCAGTCGATGGCAAAGACGTGGGAAGCTTTACCGAGGGCGCACAGTACAGTGGCTATTTGTCGGCAGGCCAGCACCGCCTTACCGCCCGAGTTGATCCCAATCGCACCGGTACGGGTCCGGCGCGAAAAACCCTAACTGTACAAGCTGGGCAGACCTACTCGTACACAGCAGCCTGGTCGGGGCAGCGTTTGGTTCTGGTAAGGAATCCGTAAATAAGAAAACTGCGCCTTGTAGCGCCAAAGGCGCTGTCTCATCCGTAGCCCGGGACATCGTCCCAGGGATTCGATTGTCCGCGTAACGAGCGCTGAAAGCGCGACTCAATGCGGCACGGGCAATAATCGACTGAGGACGCCCGGGAATGAATCGCGCTTTCAGCGCTGGCGATTCTTGGGTGGCATGAATCCCTGGGGCGTTGCCCCAGGCTGACGGTGAATCCTGCGCCGTTGGCGCTAAAACAGATACTCGAAGGGGGGGCGGGGGGCCATCGCTGGCGAAAATCCCGACTCGCGGCAAAAGATCTGTTCGGCACAGCATTGCCCTAAAGTCCTATAGACAGGGATGCCGACGGCGCACCATCGTTAAGTCCGAACCGAACTGTCTACTATGAAATTGCTAAAGACTTCTTTGCTCCAATGTGTGATCACCATCGCGGCGCTTCTTGCGTCGCCCGTTGAAAGATCTGCCGCCACAACCACAACAGGGTCCGATCAGTCGAGCGATCCAGGCTGGCCGCGCGAACGTTACCAGAATGGCACGCGACTCATTATCTACCAGCCACAGGTGGACGACTGGAAAAACTTCCAGGATTTGAGCTGGCGAATGGCGGTTTCGCTTACGCCAAAAAGCGGCAAGGAAGTAGTGGGCGTAGTCGAAATGAAGGGCAACACGGACATCGATAACGTCGCGAAGGTTGCCGTCATCACCAATCCGCAGGTTACAGGCACGTATTTTCCGTCATTGGATCAGGCGACCAAGGAAAAGATGGAGCAATTGTTCAAGAGCTTTGTCCCATCGACTGTCTCGATCTCTTTGCATCGCTTAATCGCTTCCGTCCCGAAACAGGAGGCCCCGGCTGGCGTGCAACTGAATAACGAGCCGCCGAAGATTTTTGTCGGTTACCGCCCATCAATCCTGTTAAGCGTAGACGGTGAGCCTTCACTATCGGAAGTCCCGAATACGAATTTAAAGTTCGTCGTCAACACGCAATGGCCGCTATTTTTCGATAACACGAATTCTTCTTATTACCTCGCTGTTGGTCAACAATGGTTGACGACCAACAATCTTGACGGTCGATGGTCGCCCACGAAGAAGCTACCGCAGGAAATGAGCAAGGTGGCACAGGACAAACAGTGGAGCGACCTCAAGAAAATGATACCGCCGCCCGCTAAATCCGGAGGAGCTACTCCAGCCGTTTTTTATAGTGACAAGCCTTCGGAAGTGATTCTTTTCGATGGTCAGCCCGTTTACGCGCAGATTCCGGACACGCAGCTTGAGTACGCGACTAACACAAACAGTGTCGTCTTTGTCTTCACGCCGACGCAACAATTTTACTATTTGACTGCAGGCCGATGGTTCAGCGCCATGGATCTGCAGGGGCCGTGGACTTATGCTACGCCGGATCTCCCGGCTGACTTTGCCAAAATTCCGCTCAACAGTCCGGCTTCGGCAATACTCGCCTCCGTTCCGGGAACCGACGAAGCCAAAGATGCAGTGTTGTTGGCGCAGGTCCCGACCACGATAACTGTTAAACCCGCCGAGGCTCAGGCCAAGGTTAAAGTTGAGTATGGCGGCGATCCAAAATTCGAACCGATCAAAGGAACATCGATGACCTATGCCACGAACACGCAAGACAAGGTCATCAAGGTTGGAGACGTTTATTACCTTTGTCTTCAAGGCGTGTGGTTCATGTCTGCCAACGCGCAGGGGCCATGGACAACAGCCACCTCGGTGCCGCAAGAGATCTATACGATTCCGCCGAGCTCGCCGGTTTACAATGTGACCTACGTCACGCAAACCACGAATTCAGACGGCACCGTCCAAGCGAGCTACACAGCCGGATATTTAGGTGCGTTCGTCCTGGGTGCTGCAACTGGAGCAATCATTGCCAATGGAAGTGGATATTGGTGGCCGCCATATACCTATGGGGGATATTATCCTTATGCGGCGACATACGGCGGAGCGTATTGGGGAACAGCCCACTACAATTCCGCCACGGGAGCTTATGGCTGGTCGCAAACCGCCTACGGCCCGTACGGATCGGCGACGAGGGGAGCCGCGTATAACCCGTACACCGGTACCGCCGCACGCGGCGCCACGGTGTCAACACCTTACGGCAGCCGAAGTGCGGCACAGGCCTATAACCCCTATACGGGAACCTATGCTCAGACCAGACAAGGCTCCAGCCCGACGGCTCAATGGGGCAGCTCCTATGTGTCGCGTGGAAACCAAAGCGCTACCATGGGCCATTACTCCACCGCTAATGGAACGGTAGCAGGCGCCGAGGATTCACAGGGAGGAAAAGTGGCTGCTTCTAGCACGGCCTGGGGGAACAGTGCAGCGGCAAAGACCTCCAGCGGCAATATGTATGCCGGGCACGATGGTAATGTTTACAAGAACACCGGTAATGGTTGGCAGAAGTACGACAATGGGAGCTGGAATTCCATGAGTAGTGCAAAGCCAAACTGGCAGCAGGCGGAAAGTAGCCAACAACGGTCGTCAACGGAAAGTTCCCAGCAACGATCGTCAGCGTCGAGCAGCTACAACCGTTCCAGTCAGAGCAGCTACAACCGTTCAGGCGGCGATAGCTACAATCGATCTGGCGGAGGTTCGTCCTCCGAAATGCAAAATATGCAACGCGAGGCCCAGAATCGGCAGCGAGGCGGGCAAGAGAGCCAACACTTCCAGGACTTCCAACGCGGCGGCGGTGATCGCTTCGGTGGCGGCGGAGGATGGGGCGGTCGCGGTGGGGGCGGAGGTTTCAGGGGCCGACGATGAGAATTAATATCTTGAACTCAGCTCTAATTTTCTACTAGGATTAAGAACACAAACAACACTCTTAAGTGACAAACACATGAAAAAACTATTAACACTAACAAGTACTGTCAGTGCCTTGGCGGTCCTTGCGCTAATTACAGCGTGCCAGACCGCCACCACTAACCAGGCCGAGCTCACCGCATCCAAGAAGGAGTTCTTGCTTGCGCAGTCAGGTTTTAAGGTCGTAACGGTCGCGACCCCCAAGCAGCAACAGGCGATCAATGGACTCGCCCAGTACAGGGTCTCGGCGGTGAAGTATAACGGAAAGTTGTATTACGTGTTTCCCACCGCAACAAAGGACAAGATCTACGTCGGAAAACAAAAGCAATTCAACGCCTATAAGACGGCGCTCGCAGCGCAGCAGACCGGCCAGCCAGCGAGCCAGGCGGGTCAACCTGGTCAACAACTGATGAACCCAGCCCCGACGATGACATACGAGACTGCGGGGCCGAACCACATCGAAGTTGATCAGTTCGATGGCTTTGGTCCGATGGGCACGGCATCCTTGGGAGATTGGTAGCTAGTGACAGAAGACGCGTAAACAGCGGCCTGATTTGCCCCGACGCTGAAAATCAATGCTTGGAACTTCGTCGTTTCGTTTCCATAAAAGTTAAACACAAACAAAAACACCCAAAACAAAACATATGAAAAAACTATTAACACTAACAGGTATCGCCAGTATCGGGGCAGTCCTGGCGTTATTGCTAGCGTGTCAGACCACGGGCACCGGCCAAACCGCCCAGAAAGAGTCCTTGCTCTCGCAGTCGGGCTTTAAGGTCATCACGGTCACGACCCCGAAGCAGCAACAGGCGGTGAGTGGACTTGCCCAGGGCAGATGCTCGGCCGTGAAGTACAACGGGAAGTTGTATTATGTGTATCCGACTGGTACGAAGGACCGGATCTATGTCGGCAGACAAAAGCAATTCAACGCCTATAAACGGGCGCTTGCCGCGCAGCAGGCCAGCCAGCAGGCTCAGCCGGGCCAACAGCTGATGAACCCGGCGCCTACGATGCAATTCGAGACGGCGGGTCCCCAGCACATCGAGGTTGATCAGTTCGATGGTTTTGGTCCGATGGGCACGGCGTCCCTGGGAGATTGGTAACAACAGTCGCAGTTAACCGAGGGCAGCAGTCTGATGGCTGCTGTCCTCGTTGATAACCCGCCGAAAAGATAAAGGAGACCATGTGAAGCCGCCCGAAATCCCTTTACAATCGGTTTCAAAAGTGAAATCGCTCACGCTGTTTATTCCAGGCGCCCTCATCCTCACCTTCTCCCCCAGGGAGAAGCGATCGCCTCTCCTTGGCAGGAAGAGACCCGGGTGAGCGTCGATCGGGCCTATGAAACTAGTTGTAGGAGTCACGGTCCTGACACTTGGAATTCTCTCAGTGGCCCCCGGGATTCGCGCGACCGAATCTTCGAAAGTCGATACCACCGGTAACGTGATGGGCGAACCTGCTGCTCCGGGCGAGCGTGTTGTGCTTAGCTTGCCTGTTACGACAACTCAGAATCTTAGCTTGGGCGCGGTCACCGAATCCTCCGCAGAGGCCTCTGAGGCCGATAAGTTGGCCAAGGAGCTCGCCAATCCCATCGCCTCGCTCATCAGCGTGCCTTTTCAGGCAAACGAGGACTGGGGCTACGGCCCTACGGGTAATGGCTATAAGTTTACGGTTAACATTCAGCCGGTCATTCCAATCTCAATTAGCAAAGACTGGAATCTGATTTTGCGCACAATCTTTCCGATTGTTTCACAACACGATCTCTTCTACTTCGCGAACCTGCCGAAGAATTCGCCACTGCAACCGCAAAACCGTTCGCAGGATGGTCTTAGCGACACAACCCAAAGCTTCTTTTTCTCGCCTAAGAATCCGGGTCCATTCGGACTGATCTGGGGTCTTGGCCCGGTGTTTCTTTATCCGACCGGAACGCATCCATTTCTCGGCACGGGCACATTCTCCATCGGACCCACGCTAGTGGTATTGAAGCAGGCGGGCCCCTGGACTGCAGGCGCGCTAATGAACCAGCTCTGGTCAGTCGTAATCGAGGAACACCGCAGCAGCCTCAACCAGATGTTCGTTCAGCCGTTTATAGCCTACACAACCAAGACCCATACCACGTTCACCCTCAGTTCGGAATCTACGGCAAACTGGAACGCCACGTCTGACGACGGGAAATGGACCGTGCCGCTCATTTTTCAAATCAGCCAGATTCTGAAAATTGGGAAGCAGCCAATCAGCCTCCAAATCGGCGGCAAATACTACGCCGACACTCCGCGTTACGGCGCTAATTGGGGCGTCCGCTTCGCTTTGACGCTGCTCTACCCGACAGGCAAACGCCCCGAACCGATCGAGAAACCCAGCTTTGTAAAATAACGGTTAATCGTACGGAAGAAATCGGTCAGTGAAACGAGTGCGGCGACTATAAGCTATGTCATTCTGAGCGAAGCGAAGAATCTCTGAATGTTTTTTCGGGCGGTTCCCCAGAGACCATGAACAGAGATGTTTCGCTTCGCTCAACATGACAACATCATTTATGAGATGGCCACTAAGATTCCGGCGCTTTTCCGCGGTGCAACTCCTGATTGCGCTCGTGGCCTTTTTCATCTGTGCGCCTTTCGTTGAGGAAATCAAAGGTGGCGATCTCATTGTATCCGCTTTGTTTTCGCTGGTCCTCGTTGCCGGTGTTCTTGCTGTCGCGGAGCGCAAACGCACCCTGATCATCGCGATTGTGCTTGCCTTCCCGGCGATCGTCGGCAGGTGGATAAATCATTTTCGGCCGGATCTGATTCCGCCTGTGGTTTTCCTCGTTAGCGGGCTGATACTGATTGCCTTTGTCGTCGGGCACCTGCTGCGCTACATCCTGCGCGCTCCATCGGTAAATACTGAAGTGCTCTGTGCGAGCATTTCGGCTTACCTGATGCTGGGTTTGATGTGGACGATGGCTTACTGGCTCGTGGATCAGTTAACGCCAGGAGGAGCCTTCTCTTTCAACACAAACACGGGAACGCACTCGATGAGCGGCTTCACAGGCTTTTATTTTAGCTTCATTACGTTGAGCACAGTCGGCTACGGCGACATCACGCCCGTCTCAAGACTTGCGCGCTGGCTTGCGGCCATGGAGGCGATGACCGGACTGCTCTACGTAGCGGTCCTGATCGCACGCTTGGTCGCCCTTTATTCCAGTCCGAAATCTGATGATCCAAGCGCATAGGTTTTAGAAAAGGGCGACCACTGCTATAGGCCTAAAGTCTTATAGGCACGGCGCCACACGCATGGCAATATTGCTTACAAGAGTACCGACGACTCTGCTCAACACCCTAAATCGCATGAATTCTAAACGTTCAAGAACATCTATCCGTATTCGCGCCATCGCAGTCGGCACTTGTCTCACCTTTTTTGCGGGCTGCGCACAAATTGCCGTCGTGTCGGAGAAACGTCCTGCCCCATTGCCGCCGAGCTCAGG
>QHOS01000204.1 GCA_003219415.1 Verrucomicrobiota bacterium
TTTTGAATACACAATTTCCTTGCGTGATCGATCATTGGTTGTGAGAGGTCCTTCACTTCGTTCAGGATGACAACGCGAAGGATGTTGATAGTCCCAAGCATATGACGGCGCGCGAGCGGGTGAAACAATTAATCAAAGCCTTCCCGAAGGTTTACCCGACTGCGCATTGTGAGTTGGATTTTCGGAATCCGCTTCAATTGCTCGTAGCCACGATTCTTTCAGCGCAATGCACAGACAAGCGCGTCAATATGGTCACGCCTTTTCTGTTCAGGAAATATCGCACCGCGAAGGATTATGCGAATGCGCCGCAGACTGAGTTCGAGAATGCAATCAAATCGACTGGGTTTTATCGCAGCAAGACGAAAAGCATTCGCGCGGCCATGCGCGCAATCGCAGAGGAACACGGTGGAAAAGTACCCGACACGATGGAGGAATTAAACGCCTTGCCGGGTGTCGGACGAAAAACGGCGAATGTGGTGCTGGGCAACGCGTTTGGAAAAAACGAAGGGATCGTAGTGGACACGCATGTGATCCGGCTGTCCCAGCGGCTTGGCCTCACGAAACATAAGGACCCGGAAAAGATCGAGCGTGATTTGATGAAGCTTGTACCGGGCGAGCATTGGACAGACTGGAGTCACTGGCTCATCTGGCACGGCCGCCGCCGTTGTTATGCGCGCAAGCCGGATTGCAGCCAGTGCGAGGTTTTCCGACTATGTCCAAGCGGCAAAGTTTTCCTGCGAAGAGGCCAGGCTCAGAAGCCTGAAGCCGATTGAAGCGTCGGTTCTAGCGCGACTTAGCGGATCCCGCGTTGCGGGAGCGCGTTCCGTTGTGTTCTGCTTTTTTTCGCAGTCGTTGAAACTGTTCTTCGAGTTTCTTTAGTTCCTCGTCGGAGAGATCTTCGAGATCGACAAGTTGATTTCGCGCGCCTTTAAGCGCGCGGATCATCTCGTCCAATTTAAGGTGCACTGCTTTCGCGTCACGATTCTGGGTATTCTGAATCAAAAATACCATGAGGAAGGTGATGATTGTCGTGGTGGTGTTTATGATCAGTTGCCAAGTGTCGGAGAAATGAAATGTCGGACCGGTGAGAATCCAAACGAGAATAGCAAGTACAGCCGCGGCAAACGCCCAGGCGCTGCCGAGCATCATGGACGAACGCCGCGCGAAGACACGAAATGCGTCACTGACGACACAAAATAAATCGCGTTCTTGTTTGTTCTTTTTCACTTTTTGACCTTCAGTCTCTTGCACAGTCTCACATTAACTTCGCACCCACGGCTGAGAACGCGCGCACAAGATATAGAATCGATGCCGGCTTTGCCTGGAACTCCGGGATTGATTTTCCGGTGAGTTAAGGAAAACTTGGTTCCCGAACTGATGCAGCAGATCAGTGCATTTTCACGTCCTCAAACCGTTCCGGCAGTTCCCGCCGCGTCCAGGCCGAAGTTGTGGATACTCGATTCATGGCGTGACCTGATTCTGTACGTCGGCACTCCGCTGTTATTGGTGCCGGTCTTTGCCCTGGCCCAGACGCGCTGGCGTCCGCAGGACATTTATCTTTTCGTCGCAGCGTTTGGCGCAATGGGGCATCACCTCCCGGGGATGATCCGTGCCTATGGGGATCGCGCTTTGTTCGAGCGCTTCAAATGGCGCTTTATTCTCGCGCCACTGTTCCTTCTCGCGGTTTGCGTGGCGTTTTTTTGGTGGGACCTCAAGGGAATTTTGCTGGTCGTTTTCTTCTGGGGCGTCTGGCACGGATTGATGCAAACCTATGGGTTCTGCCGCATCTACGATGCGAAAGCAGGAACCTTCGACGCGCTCACACGCCGGCTCGATTTCGCAATGTGTGTAATCTGGTTCGCCACGGCGGTAGCACTTTCACCATACCGCCTGAGCGATACGCTCGACACGTACTACATGTGTGGCGGACCGTTCATCGCGCCGTCGTTTATTCAACACGTCCAACAGCTGATTCTTTTTGCGGCCATCACGGTCTCGGTCCTCTTTCTGCTGCATTTCGGTCGCCTGTGGATCATAGGCAAGCGACCTAACCCTGTGAAGCTTGCCTTGCTCATCACCAGCATCGCCTTTTGGTGGTACTGCAATAATCTCGTCGCGAACATTCTTGTCGGCATTGCGCTGTTCGAGGTCTTCCACGACGTGCAATACCTCTCACTCGTCTGGATCTACAACCGCAATCGCGTGGAGAAGGATACCAACATCGGCGGATTCATGCGCTTTATCTTTCGCCGGAGCGGCTCGCTCATTGGGCTCTATGTCGGTCTGGTTTTCGCATATGGCTCGCTCAGTTATTTCAATGCCCATCTCGGAATAGAGACCGTTAAACGTGTCCTCACTGGCGTCGTCACTGCGTCTACGCTGCTTCATTTTTATTACGATGGATTTATTTGGAAAGTACGGGAGCGATCCACGCGCCAGTCGCTCGGACTTGCGGGTGGAACAGCCGACGTATCGCTGGGCGGCATTCTTCCCAGCTGGGCCTGGCACGGCTTCAAATGGGTGGCGGTGTTTGTTGTGCCGTTAAGCGCACTCTGGTTTTGGCAGACGCACCTGATGGTTCCAGAGCTCCAACGGCGAGCATGGCTTGTAGCGGACGTGCCGGGCGGCGCCAAACAACATTTCGATTACGGCGTGGCTTTGCAAAAAGAGGGCCGATGGGAGGACGCGGAAGAACAATATAAAGGCGCACTCCGCTTCAATCCTGCTGATCCAAAATCGCATATGGACCTCGCCGTTGTCTTGACGGCGCAAGCCAAATTTGATGCAGCCGCGCCGCATATGGAAGAGGCGTTGCATCTTCAGCCAAATAACGGCGAATTCCATTTCAATTACGCCAGCTTGCTCCAGCGACTGGGACGCGGGGACGAAGCCGGACCTCACTACGAAGCAGCGGCGCGTCTCCTGCCGGATTCGCCCGAGGCGCATTACAATCATGCATTGTTCCTTGCCTCAGGAGGAAAAGGAAATGATGCAATCAAGGAGTTGCAGCGGGCGGTTCAACTCAAACCCGATCATGTCGACGCTCAACTTAAATTGGCGGACGCGCTATTTGCAAAAGGCGATCTGGAGGAGGCTAGAATGCATTATGTCTCGGCGCTTGGTGCGGATCCGAAGCTGGCAGTCGCTCACAATAGTTTAGGCAGGCTTTACCTCACTCAGGGTCAAATCTCTCAGGCCATTGTTCAATTCGGTGAAGCGTTGCGCCTGAATCCCGATTACAAAGAAGCCGAGGAAAATCTGCGCGTCGCCAGAGCAAGCGACGCTCAAGTTCTTCGGCAAACGCACAATTGATTTTTGGTTGGCCGTGCTCTTCATCTTAATCTGGACGACGCGTGGCAGGAACCGTTGGGTCTTTCTGTGATTGATGCGCGCTCGTGGGGACCACGGCTGCGCTTCTCGGCCCCTCCACGTTTGGTTACTGAGTTTTATCGCGAGAACGAGGCAATTCTCGCATCCCCGTTTTTGCTCTACGGATCTGGTGACTTCCACTTTTTGACTGCGCTGCGACTGCGTCGCATTGCGGGACCGATCGTTCTCGTTTCATTTGATAATCATCCGGATTGGGATCTGCGGCCGCCGAAATGGGGATGCGGCGGCTGGGTCAATCGCGCTTTGGAGCTACCAAACGTAAGTCGAGTGAGTGTCTGGGGTTGCGGAAACTTCGAGTGCTGGTGGCCGCACCAAATTTTCGGCAACCGTCGGGCCGAACGCGCGGGCGCACTCGACGTTCATCCCTGGGCAGACGATCACCCCGCGAAAGATCGAGAACGACGGGGCGCGATACTGCGTGATAATTGGCGCGAGCACTTTGAGCAGCTTTTTGAGACGGTGGGCAGAAAAAATGTTTACGTCACAATCGATCTTGATTGCCTCAATGCGAGCGAGGCGGTGACGAATTGGGAGGCGGGCCGCTTCACAATTGCAGATCTTGAATGGGCGGTCGGGAAATTGCGCGAGTCGTCGCAGATTATTGGAGGCGATATTTGTGGCGCCTATTCACCGCCAAATTACGCGCGTTTCAAGCAGCGTTTCGCCGCGGAATTCGATCATCCAAAGACCCAGTTGCCGGCTGCCGACCAGATTCGCTCAATCAATTTCGCAGCCTTGGAAAGATTGTGGCCGCTATTGACGGGAACCCTGTAGTTGCAGACTTGATTTTGACGCGCCTTTTTACTTGGATGGGAGCGTGCCTGCTGATGATCAGGTGACCTCACTGACTGGGGTCAGCGGAAGCGCGCAAAATGGTCGGGTCGCGTTTACCACCACGCACTGGAGCGTGGTGCTAGAGGCACAAGGCGAATCGCCAGCGGCACAAGAGGCACTTGAAAAACTCTGCCGCGTTTATTGGCGACCCATTTACAGCTTTGTGCGGCGACAGGGCGCTGGGCCGGAGGAAGCGCAGGATCTTACGCAAGGTTTTTTTGCTCTTTTGTTGGAGCGCCGGGACCTGCGGACTGTGCGCAAAGAGAAGGGGCGATTGCGTTCTTATCTGCTCACGGCAGTGAAGCATTTTCTGGCCGACGAACACCGTCGCGCGATGGCGATCAAACGCGGAAAAGGCGAGCGGCTCATTCCGATGGAAGAACTGCAGGCCGAGGAACGGAGCGGCACGGAGCCAGCCGATCCGCTCACTCCCGAGCGGATTTACGAGCGCCGTTGGGCTTCGACGTTGCTGGATCGCGTTCTGAGCCGGTTAGAGGATACTTACCGAAAGCGAGGTAACGCCGCGTTGTTCGATTTCTTCAATCAATTGTTGGCAGACGAGCCGGGGGCGCCGTCGCAGGCGGATATTGCGGCGCAACTTGGGATGACCGAAAACGCAGTGTCGCAGGCCTTTCATCGGTTTCGGCAAAGCTATCAATCGTTGTTGCGCGAGGAAATTGCTCATACCGTTGCGACTCCCGGCGACATCGAAAATGAGTTGCGTTATCTGATTGCTGTGATTCGCGCATAAGGCCGGACAGAATTTTACGCAGTACAAGATGAGAACGCACGCCGACTCTCAGGCAATGATCAGAGTATTCAGAATTTGCCGCAAATGCGGCGCGAAAATCTTTTCTGACGCGCCGAGAGGGCTTTGCACCGCGTGCGTGCTGGAAACCGCGCTCGGGATTTTGCCGGATGTACCTGTACCCGGAGTCGGTGACTCCGGCAACGTGGACGAGCTTTCACGCGAGAATGCGAGGGCTACTTCGGACTTAAAAGAGCCCGTGCGCGCCGCAACCATGCTGGGAGAATTAGGTGATTACGAGTTGCTAGAAGAAATCGGTCGCGGCGGCCAGGGCGTGGTATTCCGCGCAAGACAAAAGAATCTCAATCGCATCGTCGCATTAAAAGTCATTAGCCTTGGTCAGTGGGCGAACAAAGCGCACCTAAAGCGCTTTCGCCTCGAAGCCGAAGCCGCGGCGAGATTGGAGCATCCCGGTATCGTTCCAATTCACGAAGTCGGCGAGGGCGATGGCTCCTGCTACTTCAGCATGAAGTTTATCGAAGGCGGCCAGCTCGACGAAGTAGTTAAACAGTCGCCGATGTCGGTCCGGCGG
>QHOS01000205.1 GCA_003219415.1 Verrucomicrobiota bacterium
CCGTCCTGATGAAACACGCCAAACCGAAGGGCACGCCCATTCCAGGCAATATTTTGCAGCTTGGGCGTCCCTCGCATGAGAAACGCCGGTCCTTTCTCGAGGTCTCGCGAGCGATAGAGCACCTGGCCGGCATCGTTGCGGATCTCGATATAGCGCAATCGCTTTGACTGATCGAAGAACGCTTCGACTCTTCTGCGATTTCCCCAGTCCACGCGCTGTTGTTGCAGCGCGCTGAAGAAACCTTGCGCCTCCGCTTTGATATCCTTGTCGAGGTTTTCGATCAGTTCCTGCCTCAAACTCCAAGCTGCACCAGCGGCGAATAACGCGAGAGCAATGGTAACGACGCCGACCGACCAAAGTGTCACTCGGGCGCGCAGCGTTGCCAGCTTCATCGGTGCTCCCGCATTACATACCCCGCGCCCCTAATCGTGTGGAGCAATTTGGGCGAACGACCGTCATCGATCTTGCGTCGCAACCGCTGGATGCAAACCTCGACGACGTTAGTACCAGTATCGAAATGGTGTTCCCACACGTGCTCGCAAAGCGCGGTCTTTGTGATGACACGCCCCGCGTGAGCCATCAAATACTCCAGCAGGGCGAACTCACGATTCGTTAATTCTATTTTCGCGCCGCCTCGCATGGCCTCGCGGTTGACCACGTTCAAAGAAAGGTCTGCGACTTGCATGATTGTGCCATGCTCGCCCGAAGCTCGACGCAGCAGCGCCCGCACCCGCGCGATGACTTCGTGGATCGAGAACGGCTTCGGCAGGTAGTCATCGGCGCCAAGGTTCAGGCCTTCAATTCGTTCGTTTACATTCCCACGCGCGGAGAGAAGGAGCACGGGCGTATTCACGCGCTGTCGCCGCATCTCGCGCAAGATACTGAGCCCGTCGCGTCCTGGCAGCATGATGTCGAGTACGATCGCGTCGTATGCTTGAGTGAGAATTTGAGTGAGCGCCGTGCCCCCGTCATGCACGAGATCAACCACAAGATTCTCCTGTGCGAGACCGTTGCGCAGAAAGCTTCCGAGTTTCTTTTCGTCTTCGACGACCAGTACTCGCATCCCCCAAAATTTAGGCGAAAGCGCCACGCGGCGCGAGGCTGGGAATGAAGATAACAAAAATGTAAGCCGCGCGCGGCCTTGTTCGACAGCTTGATCCGTTTAGCTTCCGACATGAGAGATGCGCGTAATTTCAGTGTTTTGCCACTCTCCTACTCCACTCACGACGGTGTATCGGCTGCTCAAGGAAACGGGTATGACACTCGCTTCGGTAAGTCGGATAGAGACTGCAGCTTTTGCCTGATTGACCCTCAGTTGTCTCTCTCTCGTCGCGCTCGTTCTGCATCAGTCTGGGTCGCACTCTCATTCGCAATTGGCGGCAATGTGTAATCGGATCATCCTTCGGTTGGTTGCTTTTGGCGGGTTGGCAGCCTTCTCACATTTTGTCTCAGCCGCGGATCTGACCGGACAGGTAACGCTCGCTCAAGCGTTGGCGCTTACGCTGAAACAGAATCCCGATCTGGCGGCGTTCTCGTGGGATGTGCGCAGCGCGGAGGCGCGGATCTTGCAGGCGCGATTGTGGCCGAACCCGGAACTCGGCACGCAAAGCGAAGACATCGGTTTTAGCCTTTCGCAGACGACCCTTCAATTGAGTCAACTTATCGAGCTAGGCGGCAAGCGGAGCGCGCGCGTGCGCGAAGCGACGTTTGGACACGAGCTTGCAAGGTTGGATTATGAAACGAAACGGCTGGACACTTTGAAGAAGACCGCACAGGCATTCGTCGAGGTTTTGAGCGCGCAGGAGCGGGTGCGACTGGCGCAGGAGAACGTGGAGCTTGCCTCCGGATTGATTCCCGATATTCGCAAACGAATCGAAGCCGGCAAAGCCTCGGCTGTTGAACAAACGCGCAGTGAGGTGGCAGTGGCTTCGGCGCGGATTGAGCTCGATCAGGCGAAGAGATCCTTGATCACTGCGCGCCAACATTTGGCGGCGCAATGGGGCAGCGCGCAGCCGAAATTCACTCGTGTCGTTGGCGACTTGGAACGGATTACTTATTTGCCGGACTTGGAAAATCTTTCGTTAAATCTTTACCGCAACCCTGAAATCGCGCGATGGGAACCGGAAACAGCCAAGCGGCAGGCCACGCTCCGTCTGCAACAAGCGGATGCGGTGCCGAACCTGACGTTGTCAGCCGGCCCGCGTTACATTGTCGAAACCGGTGAATGGACGCCGGTGATCGGCTTTTCGTTGCCGCTGCCGTTCTGGAACCGAAACCAGGGAGCAATTCTCGAGGCAAGGCATCAGCTTGCCAAAGCCGACGACGAGAAACGCAGCGCAGTGACGCGTCTTTCCTCGGAGTTGAATGACGCGTATCAAACGGTCGCGAGAACGTCCAATGAGATTCATGTTTTAAAGGAGTCAGTGCTTCCTGGAGCTGAAAAAGCAGTTGAAGCTATTCGACAAGGCTACGAAGCCGGACGCTTTAGTTATCTCGACGTAAACGAAGGTAGACGAACACTGACGGCGGCGCGGCTGCAATATTTGCAGGCATTGAGCGACTATCATAAAAGCGTGGCTGAAATCGAAGCGCTGACCGTACGACCGTTCGACGCGAATTCTGGTTTTTCGAAATGAAAAGACAATACATTCTGCGCGCTCTCAGTGCGGCCCTTTTCGTCAGCCTGCTTTTGTTAGTGTCGTGTTCCAAATCGAAAAAAGAAGCTAACGAACACGCCGCAGAGCAGCCGGAAAAGAAACGGATCGAAGTTACCGAAGAGGCGCGCAAGAAATCCGGGATTGCTATCGAAGTTGCCGGACCGGCAGTTCTAAAAAAAACGCTGAAACTGAACGGGAAAATCGGCCCCAACGAGGAACGCATGGTGCATGTTAGTCCACGGTTTCCCGGCATCGTTAAGTCGATTGCCAAGCGGTTAGGCGATGTTGTGAAAACAGGCGAGGCACTCGCTGTGATTGAAAGCAATGAAAGCTTGCAGCCGTACGAAGTGAAGTCGGAGATCGACGGAACAATTATTAAGAGGGACATCGCGCTCGGCGAGTTCGTCGATACGAACAAGACCATGTTCATCGTCGCTGATCTGAGCAACGTCTGGGTGGATTTCAGTGTTTACCGCCACGAATCAGAAAGTTTAGGTGTAGGACAGAAGGTTCTTATTCAGCCAAGTGAGAGCGCTGACAAAATCGAAAGCACGATCTCGTACATTTCGCCATTCGGACTGGAGAACACGCAAACGACGCTGGCACGCGCTGTTGTTCCAAATGACAAGGGACAATTACGTCCTGGTCTATTTGTGGAAGGCACCGTCGTTCTTGAGGAAGTGCCGATGCCGGTCGCTGTGAAAGCAAGCGCGCTTCAGACCGTGGATGAAAAACCGGTCGTCTTCATCGAAGTTGCAAAAGGCTTTGAGGCTCGCGAGGTCGAGGTTGGCGAGCGCGATGACGAGTGCATCCAGATAAAATCCGGAGTCGTGGCTGGCGAAAAGTACGCTGCGGGAAATAGTTTCCTTCTCAAATCAGAACTCGCCCGACCTGAGCCGGGAGAGGAATAGGGGCCGCCCGATGATTGAAAGATTAATCGATTTCTCGATTCGGCGGCGCTGGCTCGTACTCGTGGCGGTCCTTGCTGTCGCAGCGCTCGGTCTTTGGAACTACGGTCGCCTGCCAATCGACGCTGTGCCAGATGTCACCAACGTGCAGGTGCAAATCAACACCGCTGCGCCCGGTTTCTCGCCGCTCGAAACCGAACAGCGCATCACCTTTCCAGTCGAGACGGCGATGGCGGGACTTCCACATCTCGACTTTACCCGCTCGCTTTCCCGCTATGGATTGTCGCAAGTCACCGTTATTTTCAAAGACGGGACTGACATCTACTTCGCGCGCCAGCTCATTAGTGAACGGATCACGCAGGTCAAAGACCAGCTCCCGCCGGGAGTCACCGTGGAAATGGGACCGATCAGTACGGCGCTCGGCGAGATTTACATGTGGTCAGTCGAAGCGAAGGAGGACGCGAAGAACGAACAGGGACAGCCCTACACCAGCACGGATCTGCGCACCATTCAGGAATGGATCATCAAACCGCAACTGCGCAATGTCCCGGGCGTAATCGAAATCAATTCGATCGGTGGCTACGAAAAGCAGTACGACGTCACGCCGCGACCAGAGCGTCTCGTTAGTTATGGATTGAGTTTTCGCGATGTGATGGACGCGTTGATGCGCAACAATGCCAACGTCAGCGCCGGTTACATCGAGCGGAACGGCGAACAATATCTGATTCGAGTGCCAGGTCAGGTGCTCGGGATTGAAGATATCGAGCAGATCATTGTGGGCGGCGGCGAAGGTGTTCCGATCCGCATCCGCGATGTCGCGGATGTCGGGCTCGGGAAGGAACTACGAACCGGTGCGGCGACACTTAACGGCAAGGAAACCGTTGTCGGCGTAGCTTTGATGCTAATGGGAGAAAACTCGCGCGCGGTGGCAGACCGCGTCGATATGAAGATGAAGGAAGTAAACCGTTCACTGCCACCGGGCGTAACCGCGCGGACGCTCTACACCCGCACCAAACTCGTCGACGCGACCATCGACACGGTGAAGAAAAATCTTTTTGAAGGCGCGCTGCTCGTGATGGCGATCCTCTTCGCGTTGCTCGGCAACTGGCGTGCCGCAGTCATTACCACTTTTGTCATTCCGCTTTCAATGATGTTTGCAATCACCGGCATGGTAACCAACAAAGTGAGCGCGAACCTGATGAGTCTCGGCGCACTCGACTTTGGTCTGATTGTCGATGGCGCCGTAATCATTGTCGAAAATTGCATGCGTCGCCTAACGAATGAGCAGGCGAGGCTCGGTCGGCTTCTCGCCCACGAGGAACGCCTTCTCACGGTGCGCGAGGCCACCAAGGAAGTAATCACGCCAAGTATTTTTGGAGCGATCATCATTATGGTGGTCTATCTGCCAATCCTCACGCTCCAGGGCGTCGAGGGAAAAATGTTCGTGCCGATGGCAGCGACGGTCTTGCTCGCGCTACTGGGCGCGATGATTTTTTCCCTCACGTTTGTTCCGGCCGCGATCGCGATTTGGATCGGCAGACGACTGACGGAAAAAGAAAACGTGTTGATGCGAAGCGCGAAACGCTTCTACGTGCCGCTGCTTGATTGGGCCTTGCAAAAACGCGGCCTTGTTTTGACCGGTGCCGTCGTGGCGCTCGCGCTTAGCCTCGCTTTGTTTACACGGCTGGGCGGCGAATTCATTCCGACCCTCGATGAAGGAGACCTCGGTCTCGAAATCTATCGGGTTGTCGGAACAGGGATGGATCAGGCGGTCAAGATGCAGGAGCCATTTGAGAAGGCGTTACTCGAACTTCCCGAGGTCAAACTCACCTTTGGTCGTCTGGGAACTGCGGAAGTAGCAACCGACCCAATGTCACCGAATCAAGGCGACGAATTTGTGATTCTGAAACCGGAGAAGGAATGGCCAAATCCGAAAAAACCGAAAGCGCAGTTGATCGAGGAGGTGGACGCTCGGGTCAAACAAGTCGTCGGCACGGGTGTCGAAATCGAGCAGCCAGTTCAGTTGCGCGCTAACGAGCTGATCGCTGGAGTGAAGAGCGACATGGCAGTGAAAATTTTTGGCGATGACGTCGATGTGCTTAAAGAAACAGCGGAAAACATTAGAGCTGTCCTCGCCAAAATTCGGGGCGCGACCGCGCCGAAGGTACAGCAAGTGGATGGCCTGCCGTTGCTCAGCATCCAACTGAAGCGCGAAGCGCTCGCGCGCTACGGACTAAGCGTGGGCGAAGTGCAGGACGTCGTGGAGATGGCGATTGGCGGCAAGAGCGCAGGCGAAGTTTTTGATGCCTAACGAGATCGGGCGTGAAAATGGCAAGCGCGTCGTAACGGTCACGAGCAACGTGCGCGGTCGCGATCTCAGCTCGTTTGTTGCGGACGCGCAGCGTGCCGTGCGCGACAAAGTGCAAATCCTACCTGGTTACTGGCTCGGCTGGGGAGGACAGTTCGAACAACTGCAATCCGCCACGGCGCGTTTGGAAGTCGTCGTGCCCCTCGCACTGGCTTTGATTTTCGCGCTTCTCTTCATGGCCTTCGGTAACGTCAAGGACTCGCTTCTCGTTTACACTGGCGTCCCGCTCGCGCTGACCGGCGGAATTCTCTCGCTTTGGCTTCGCGGTCTGCCCTTTTCTATTTCCGCTGGCGTTGGTTTCATTGCGCTTTCCGGTGTCGCCGTCCTCAACGGCGTGGTCATGGTTTCTTTCATCTCGCGGCTTCGTGACGAAGGCCATCCACTCGAAGAAGCGATTCGCCTCGGCACGATTACTCGGCTTCGTCCCGTGCTCATGACGGCACTCGTTGCGTCCCTCGGCTTTCTGCCAATGGCTCTCGCGCATGGTCGCGGTGCGGAGGTGCAGCGTCCGCTCGCCACCGTTGTGATTGGCGGAATCATTTCATCGACTGCGCTGACCCTGCTCGTCCTTCCAGTGCTTTATCGGACGTTCCACCGTAAAGAGCGCTCGCGCAGTGCTAGATCATTTGCCCGACGCGACCACGAGGAAGTGCACCGAGAGGAATTACCGACTACCGTCGAGCATTCTTGAGCCTGCCTGCTTTCTTCGCATATGCTGCCATGTATGGTCTCGGGACATGATCTTCGTGACAGAGAACATCGTCCAATTTGCCGCATATCGAACATTCCCCGTATTGCTTGCACCGGTAGAAGTGCCTTCGTTTCGTCTAGCTCGTTAAACTCAGCAAGGTTCATTTATCTTCGGTTCGCGATTGTCAGGAACGCCGATCTCCCTCATCGTTGCAGAAACTCGTGCGACCGCACCGCTCATTGCAAGCGAAACAATAACTAGGGGGAAGCGATTGTCGTGCCCATGTCAAAAGACCCCAAGGAACTCTCCCGAACTGATTCGGAAGTGGACCGATCTGAATTCTGGAAAATAGTTGATAGGACCAAGCCAGAGAAGCTTCGTGCTCTTTCGGATGAAGAAATCCGAGATTCTCAGAACTATTTCTTAGAAATTCTTGACTCAACGCTTCCTGCGTATGAGAGCGTAACCGCATCGCTGCGATTGATTCTGCTACGAGGTGAGATCGACCTAAGGCGTAGCGACGCTCGGAACCGGCAAACTCAGCGCCTCTTACGCTGGGCGATTCGAGGTGGAATTCTTTCCGCAGTTGTAATTCTTTCCGCAGTTGTTGCAATCGTGTTTGGAATCGCAAACAGGCCGACTCCCGAGCGTGTGCCCGCTGCTGCTACAGAAGATACAGAAATTCCAGCCATAATTCTTCCAACGCCTACAGCGTTAGCAACGACCACACCAATGCCTGCAGCATTAGCGACGACCACATCAGCGCCGGCAGCCTCGCCGACGATGTCTGTCGTGAGGACACGAACACCGACAACACAGAAGAAAAAAATCGGACGCACCCGACGTAGGCGCCCGACACCGACGCCTAGCTTTTGGCATCAATTCTTTAAGCCAAAGTCAACCAGACAGCCTTAGGTCAAAGGTTCTTTATTACGAACCGAGATTTTTCACCGTTTGTTCACAGCCACCATTATAAATTTTCATAAACGCATGCAAAGCGGTGAAACAGTGAAGAGATAAAACTGAGGGCGTTTTCCCTCGACAGATGCAGGAAAAGTAACAATGTGATAAGGAAGAAAATCCGCAGCTAAAAGGGTCGTTTTGTGTCGCCAGTGTTCGCAAATGCACGAGGGACAACAACTCGTTAGGTAGGTTCGAAGGATTTTCCTGTCCCTGCCAAAACTGAAAACGGGACGGATGCGAAAACACCGTTTTACGAGGGAATGGGACGCTGGAACGTTTGCAAAGTGGGTAGAGCAGAAGAAAGATAATGAGTGGTAAATATGATCCGCCAGATAAGGCGCGGCTGGTTGCCGCGAATCCTTCCATCAGCTCGACCTGTGAATTGATGGTTGCAGCTGCAGAAGCGAAATTTACGCCGAAGGCGAAAAGAAATGATAGCGCATCGCGCGCGGACGAGAGGTGTGCCAGAAAACCCGACAGCAAACACTTAAGCGAGGCCGAAAAGCCGTTGTCACGCCGGAACGTGTGCAATTGATTTTTGCCAGATGCTGGCGCGCGGTGAAAGCGAGCGAGCGGCTTGTCTCAGAGCCGGAATTGGTCTCACGGCCTGGAATGCTGCTAAGCGAAACAGCGCAGATTTGCGCGAGCGTATTGCATCGGCTCGTGGCGATTGGGCAAGGCTTTGACATGCGCAG
>QHOS01000206.1 GCA_003219415.1 Verrucomicrobiota bacterium
TGGTTTTCGAGTCGCGCTGATCATGGACGTTCGAACTGACACCGTCGCGGAATTCGAGTTCGGAAAAACCGTTCAGCCAAGTTTCATTTCGTTAGTCAACATTTTCGCTTCATCTGCCGCGCCCTAGCTGCGTGGAGACCGGTCGTTTTTCCTTCATCTGTAGAGGTAGCCGTGTCGGCTGCAATCGCCAAATGGCCGTAGGCAAGCGCACCTTGCGCCAGAGGCAACGGAAGAGCCAGGGACGCCTGCCACCGCAAGCGCCCATTGCCGAGAAATTACTAGAAAAAAGTATTGACGGAGTCATGACACTTCGAATAAAAGCGCTTCAGAAGACCAAAATTCCCGGGAACGGTCCGGAGCTCCACTCATTAACCTCCTCTCCTTCCCTCCCAGGACAACGAAGCTCCACCTATGAAAAAGAACTCCACCTCTCAATCTGCCTTTTTTAATCTACGCGTCCTGGTTGCTTCTCTCCTTTGTCTGACGGGCGTCTTTGTGGCGCTTGGCGCAACCAGTATTAATTCAAATCCGTCCAAGGCCCAAACTGCGACGCAGACGCAACATGGACCAGCCGCGCCAGCTGCAGCGAACCAGCCTGGTGGACCGGCGGTTGCGCCGCTAGTCGGGCCGGTCATTCTAAATAGAGATTTGCGAGATCTCCCCTACATCGCGCCGAATCCAGAAGTCGAAGAGAAGCGGCTGACGCGCTATCCGCACCCGGAAATTCCATTACCTGCCGGGCCAAATCCCTCGGAGTTCGAGCGGTTCAAGTCGTTGCTGAAGCAAATCATACCACCCACGCCAATGATGCCGGGGCCGATTTTGACTTTTGATGGCATGAATTCCGCCCAAAGCGGGTGTCTGTGTTTGCCGCCCGATACTGATGGTGATGTCGGCCCGAATCATTACGTGCAATCGGTCAATAGCTCGATCAAGATTTTCGATAAAAATGGCAATCCGCTCAACGGCCCCAACGGGACGACCTATAACTCTTTCTTCCTAACCTTGGCAGGTACGCCTTGTTCGGGCTTCAACAACGGCGACGGGTTTGTATTCTACGATCACGTCGCTAATCGCTGGGTCGTAAGCGATTTTGCCTTTCCCGGATCGCTTCCAGGCGCAGGACCGTTCTACCAATGCATCGGCGTTTCCCAAACCGGCGACCCGGTCAGCGGTGGCTGGTTCCTTTATGCCATCCAGCATGATCCGGCTAACCCGACGTGGATCGGCGATTACCCAAAGTTGGCCCTGTGGCCCAACGCCTACTATCTCACGGTTAACTTGTTCGATGGTGTTAGTCTTGGCTTCCAAGGCGTGCGCGCGTTCGCGCTTGACCGCGCCTCAATGCTCGCTGGTGGTCCTGCTAACACGATCGCTTTCAACATCACTCCGGCTGGTTTAGGCGATTCGTATAGTCTGGTTCCTGCTGGTTTTCGTACCGGTAATTCGCCACCTGCGGGCAGAGACGAATTCTTGTTGTCTGTGGATAGCCCGGCTACCGGCGGTGTGACTCTCACCCAAGTACACGGCTGGAAATTTCACGTCGATTTTGCCGTTCCGGGAAATTCCACCCTTGGTGTCGGTGCCAATCACACCCCGAACGCCAATATTACAGTCAACGGCTTCGTGGATGCCTTCACCACGACTACGCTCCTTGTGCCGCAGAATGGGACAACGGCAAAATTGGATACCCTGGGCGATAAAATCATGACGCCCGCGGTATATCAAAATCGCTCAGGGGCGGAATCGCTCTGGGCCAGCCAGACGGTGCTCCTGAATTACCCTAATGGGCCGACCACCGTCCGCTGGTATCAATTCAATGTAAGTGGCGGGAATTTTCCAGCCACACCGGTGCAGCAACAAAGCTGGAACAACGGCAACGATGGTCTATGGCGCTGGATGCCTAGCATCGCCGTGGACCAAAACGGGAACATGGCCATCGGATATTCCACCTCCAGCGCGATACAGGAACCATCCATCCGCTACGCTGGCAGACTGGCTTCAGATCCATCGAATAATCTCGGGCAGGGCGAAGGCATCATGACTGTGGGTGGTGGTCATCAGACCCATTCCAGCGGACGCTGGGGAGATTACAGCATGACGACCATCGATCCCGCCGACAATCTCACTTTCTGGCACACCAACGAATATTATCCTGTCACTAGCAGCGCTAACTGGTTTACGCGCATCGGCAAGTTCCAGTTTCCGATCAGCACGCCTACACCAACACCGACCGCGACAGCCACACCGACAGCTACGCCAACAGCTACGGTAACACCGACACCTACGGCGACACCAGGACAAACGCCCGCTGCTCCCACTGCATTGAAGGCGACCAACGAGACTGCCAGCAGTTTCACTGCGAACTGGACGAGTGTAAGCGGGGCGACCGGTTACCGGTTGGATGTATCGACGAACAGTTCGTTTACTAGTTATGTCCCGGGGTATCAGAACTTGAATGTCGGCAACACGACTAGCTACAATGTTACCGGCTTGAGTGCCAATACGTTTTATTACTACCGGTTACGAGCTTACAATGGAGGTGGCACCAGTCCCAATTCCAACGTCGTGCGGGTAAAGACGAAACCGCGCTGAAGGGATAGCGCAGGTCGGTTGCAGGTGGGCTCAAAGGGCAACGCGACCCACAGAAGCAGCGCAACGCCTTCGCGTAAAACTGGGCTTCCCGTGCTCTGCGCTCGCGTTATCCTCGCGGTGTCGCCGGCATGTCGCTCATCCTGGTCGCTCTGTTCAGAAAGTGCGCCGCGACGGGTAAAACTTCTCTGAGATCGGATAGTATCGCAGCGCGGTTTCAAGATTCATTATTTTTAATCGATGAAAAGCTCCCGCGGTCTGGTAAACACCTCAGCAAGCTTCTATTCGTTCACCTTTTCCACTGAGTGAAGAATGATATGGTACCTCGACCACGAGAAGTTGTTGCGATCACACGCATCGCAAACGCGTATTCCTTCTCGTGTATAAGAAGCGCGTTGCATAATGTTCCCGCCGTCGTCATGGATCCAGCTACGATTTAACTGTTCTTTCCGCGCGATCGCCTCGTCCTAACCGGCCGCAAAAATCTTGCGCAGCTTCTTTTCGCGCCAGGCGAAGATCCGCTCGATACCGCGCCGGATAAAGAATCGGTGGATCAATAAATCTAAAGGCACGGCGTAACGAACATGATCGTGCACCAGCGTGCCGCCGTCCCCTTCCTCAAATCGATGCTCGTGAATCCATAACCGGTAGGGGCCACGGACTTGTTCGTCCACAAAACGCGTAGGCGGGCGCCACTCGGTGATCTTACTGCGCCAGCGCAACGGAAATCCATGAATACGCAAGCGATGATCGATCATCGCGCCTGGCCGCATCGCGATCCGGTCCAGCGTGAGCGTTCGAAAGTGCAGCCACGGCGGTGTGATTAGATCGAGGTTCTGCGCATCGGAAAAAAACGCGAAAACTTTTTCGGGAGGTTGGGGCAACCAAAGCTGCGACTCGAAATTGTGCACGCGCATTGTAGATCATTTCATCAGAGAAAGATTCCCACCTCCGGTGGTGACAATGACGAGATTCATTGCGACAAGCATCGTGTCGTAGCTCCATCCATCTGTTCCTGAGTCACCCCAGAACCCTGTGCGCCAGACGAAAATCTTTTTCTGAATCGCGCCGAGCATTAGCAAGATCAAACCCGCCGCAGCGAGCTGCGTGAGAACGCCAAAAATTACTGCGAGACTTCCGGCGACTTCGGCCGCGCCTAGAAACATGGTGAAGCCTTTGCTCATTCCGATGTCCTTGCTTCGCGCCTGGCTCACTCTTGATGACGTCGCAGATAGCTCACTCCCATCGGTAGCCACGTCTTGTCGTCGTCATTGGAAATTTCAGCGCGGACAACAATGGAGTCGCGTTGGCCAGCGCTTGTTGTCGACCAACGCTGAAGCGCACCGGATTGATCGTGCCCGCTCAGCACAAAGCTGCCATTCACTTCGCCACCGGTCATGATCATCGTCATGCCTTCCGCCGGATATATCCAAACTGCCGTCCAACGCTGATGCTTGAGGTCGTAAAAATTAATCGTGGTACCGAAGGGCCGTAAGTCCTTTCTGTCCGAGTTCGAACTCCAGATCTCTTGAAGAGCTTTGCCGCCGAGGATCCAGGCGTAGTGCACCTGGCCTTGATTGGTCTTTGGGTTTCCCTTTTTGTCGGAGTATTCATAGCGCACGTCCCACGTGCCGATGAGTTGATCGAACAACGCGTTTCGCGGAATCTCCGCACTCGATTTCACAGGATTCTCAATCGCGAACGCGCCTGCGTTGCATAGTAACGAAATGAGAAGAGCTGGCGTCAGTCGTTGCATGATTTGATTGCTCCTCGTGTTCAGGGTTGGTCTGCGCCAAGAATTATTTCGCGCACGATCGCACGACGCGGCAATGAAGAGGGTGTCTCGTTGACAAACTCGTTAATGTAGAGCCGTTGCGCCCACGGATGACTAACGATCCCATTGGGAAAAGACAGCCGGGCCTTTGTATCTGCTCCATCCACGATCCCGCGCTCGCCATTGCCGAGGATCCGCCTGGCTGTGCCATCGAGCATGACCTCGTAAATTTCGTGCGATTGAGACGCGGTGACGTAAAACCGATCCTTTTGATTGAAGCATAGATGCCCCAGGCCCTTCGCGGATACCGTCGTGAAGAGCGCGACAGCACCTTGCGAATCGATCTTCAGCATCTTGTTGTCTCTATAGTTGACGACATAAAGATTTCCCTCCCGATCGAACGAAATTCCGTTTGGGCAGTTGAAAAGATCGCTCTTTGCGAATGACGAAACGGTCCCGTCCTTCGCAATCTTTGAAATCGAATTTCCGCGGCAATTCGCGACGAAGACATCACCCGTCTGCTTGTTGATTGCGATTCCGACCGGGCCGCTCAGGCCGGTGGTCGCGAATGGCTGCGCTTGACCTTTTCGATCGATTTTAGTGATCGAGTCGCCGTAGAAATTCGATTGCAAGAGATTGCCTTCATGGTCGATCGCGTTGCCGGACGCGCCGTAAAGGCCTGATGCAAATATGTCACGCTTGCCTTCGGGCGTAATTTTCCAAACGATCTCGCCGAAGTCAGCGACATAGATATTCCCGAGCGCATCGACCGTTACGCCTCCAGTGCTGTGGCCCTCAATCACTTTAGTGAGCGCATGGATTTTCGTCTCCGCGTGTGCAGAAACAGCCACAAAAAACAGCCCGAACACGAACAGTAGCGCCCGGCTGCGGTTAAAATAAAAAAATGCCGACAATCTCATCAGCGTGCGTAGTTGTTCAGACTTTTTGTTAATCATGAGATCTCCTCAGGGTGGTCTCCAAATGCTTGAGTACCGCGTCCAGCGGTTCGCGTGATTGCTGCGCTTTGGCCATGGCTTGCGCACCTTCAATCGCTGCGACGATGTACAAGGCCAATTGTCGCGCGCTTTTGAACCCGGTCTGCGCTTCCAGATCAGATTGGGAACGCATTGCCTTTGCCCATTCATCCTGCCAGCGATCGAAGAGTGCGGATAAGGAGCTCTGGATTTGTCGATCTTGCAGAGCCAGCTCGCTGGAAAGATTGTTAATTGGGCAACCGGTGAGCAGGTCATCGGTTGATCCTTGCGTGCGAAGATTTCGAATGACTTGACGAATTGCGTCAAGTGGCTTTGGCGCATCGACAACGGGATCGATCATCCGGCGATTGAATTTCGGGGCGACGATTTCTTTGATGACGGCGAGAGCGATCTCCTTTTTCGAGCCGAAATGATGATGAAACGAACCTTTAGTAGCTCTGGCTGCTTTCAAAATCTGGTCGATGC
>QHOS01000080.1 GCA_003219415.1 Verrucomicrobiota bacterium
CGCAATGGGAAATCCGATTACCAACGCGACCACCACCATCTGGACCGCCCAGTTCGGAATTTCGAAGAACGGGAAAACCTGTGTTGCGACTTGAATCAAGAGCCAGGAAACGACAGCGTAGGCGACCGCGACTTTGTAAACGTTGCGCCGTTTCAGCTCGGCGAAGAAATTGCGATTGCTCATCGGGGCTGTTAGGCGCCAAGCGTATAGAAGACAAAAAACCAAATGTTTTGGACTAACATCCCGCCCACGCCGATCCATTGCAGCCAACGCGGCCTTCCCCAACCAGCGAGCACTGCAAAAACGCCGAGAGCCAACCCAACCAACTCTGCCCCGATCCACTCGTTAGGCTTCCATCCTGGAACGTTGTTCCGGTCGGCGTAGGTCGCGAGCCCGCCCATCACGGCCAACGCCAGGGTAGCAGAAAAAATAATCCCGCGCTGTCGTTCAAAGAAGGCTGACATATCGAGTAATCCGCTTTCGCCATAAGGCATCGCCACGAGTGAACAGCTAAAATAATTCGGGACTACCCAGCCGAGCTGAAGCAGCACTTCAGCAAGCGACCAATGCCTGATATGCTGGAGCTCCCAAAGACCGAGCCAATTGATGATCACACCGAGGGCAGCGTTGATCATCGACACCGTAAGCAGGGCGGAGAAGCGCACTCGGTCGCGAGCCAGCAGCAATTGCGACGCGCTCGAGAAAACATGTGTCAACGCGATGGCGAAGATAAAGGATACAAGGACGCTGACGTGTTGAAACATTAGCTTAGGTGCGACGGCTAAGGTCCCTCATGCTCTTTCATTATGAGGAGTTGTTGAAACCCGGGATCATTGCGAATCGGGTCCCAAACAGGATCAATTTTTAGTCGCGCAATGGAAACGGTCTCGCCCGCGGGGATGGTAAGTAACCGGCGGAGAATTGCGATCGCGCCGGATGCGGCTCCGGTGCGAGCTTCGACTTCGGCAAGGCCGGCCAGATTGGAATTACCGAGAAGCGCATCTTTCTCCGGCGGGAGTAAGTCCACAGCCTGCCGCGCGAGTTTGAGAGCGTCGGCGTCACGTTTGAGGGCGACATAGACCCAGATCAATTCTCTCATTGAAACGCGCTCGTCTGGCCGCTCGCGTAATCTTTCCTCGAGCAGTTGCCTCGCTTTTTCTGCGTCGGCTTGTGCGCCGGTGAAATCGCCGGCCAGAGCGCGAATAGTAGCTTTGGCGGAGAGCCGTCTGCGTTGATCTGCCGCGGTATCGGCACTCGTCTCCCAAACCTTCAGGGCCGCTTCGAAATCGCGGGCGAAAACAAAGGTATACGCGCGATCACCGGTCACGCTCGCAACGATACCGGAAGCGGACGACGAGATGAGATCATTCGTGGAGGGAAAGGTCGCCAGCACGCCTTGCGCTTTTTTTATGTCACCGCTCCCGTTCAAAATTGCGAGGAGCAACGCGCGCATACCGATCACGTCGGCCGGGTCGATGCTAAGTGCATACTTGCCGACGCGCTCGGCGTCTTGCCACATGCGCAAGATACAATAAGTCTGACTAAGATTTCCGGCTACATCGGCATTGCGCGGATCCTGCTCGAGAGACTTCTTGAGCGTGTCCAAACAGCGTTGCCATTGCCCCTGCCGGCGATAGACATAACCCGAATATTCGAGCGCTTGCGCGTTGTTAGGCTGTAACTGAAGCGCGCGCCCAAACTCGGCCAATGCCTGTTCGTACTGCCGATAGCCGTAGTAATAAAAAAGGCCGTGCGCGACGTGCGCTTGCGCCAGGTCTGGAGCCAGAGCCAGCGCGTGCTCTACCGTTTTTTTAACTTCCGCCAGCTCCGCTTCGGTGAACGTTTCCACGAACCAGTGTTGACCCAAACGACACTCAGCAAGGCGAGCCATGGCGAGCGCAAAATTTGGGTCGCGCGCAATGGCTTGCTGATACCACGCGATAGCTTGGTCGAATGACTCCGGCCTCAAGGAAGCATTCGCCGCACGGAGCTGGGACTCGCCTTTCAGAAACAGATCATAC
Source organism: Verrucomicrobiota bacterium (assembly GCA_003219415.1). Taxonomy (GTDB): domain Bacteria; phylum Verrucomicrobiota; class Verrucomicrobiia; order Chthoniobacterales; family UBA10450; genus Udaeobacter. The sequence continues at coordinate 2,022 of QHOS01000080.1, forward strand.
GCTGCGGTGTCCTTGGTTGGTGCGGCGGCGAGCGTGCTAGCTTCGGCCGGGGAGAGCTTCGCCTGAAGCGCATCGGCGATTTCCTGCGCTACTTCGCTCTCGACCGCAAAGACATCCTTGATGTCGCGATCGTATGTCTTCGCCCATAAGTGTGAGTCTGCCTTGGCATCGATGAGCTGAACGTTGACGCGAACCTTGTCGTCCGCTTTTTGAACGCTGCCTTCGAGAACCGTAGCTACACCGAGCTGCTGCGAAACGGTTCGCAGATCTTCGGGCTTGCTTTTGTATCTCGCGGTAGAAGTGCGCGAGATCACTTTCAAATCCGCGATGCTCGCGAGCTTCGTCAGGATTTCATCCTGAATGCCGTCGGCGAAATAAGCGGCACCCTTGTCGTCGCTGAGATTTTCGAATGGCAACACCGCGATCGATTTTTGCGGGATGGATGAACCTGTAGCCGCCTCGGTGCGAGCCGCACCGGCGGTATTTCGGGCCGTGTAGCGACCGACAAAAATCAATCCGATCGAAAACGCCGCGCCAACGATCACGATATAAATCCAGGCGTGAGATTTTCTGTTTCCTTGCGCCGCAAGGTCGACATCTTCCGTGCGTTTCAATCCTTGCGGAGTCAATTCAAACGCCCACGCGATGACGAGCGCGATTGGAAATCCAATGAAGATCGCGAGCACGATTAATCTGGAAGCCCAATTTGGAATTTCAAAGATTGGGAAAACCTGTGTGGTAACTTGGACCAGCAGCCAACCAACGACCGCATACGCAACTGCCACCTTGTAAACGTTGCGCCGCTTCAGTTCGGAAAAAAAATTGTTCATCGCTCGCTACATAACCAACTAGCGCTTCAACGCGCGGCGAGTCTTATAAGGCAGAGCGCGTTGCCTTAGACCCAGCACCGACTCAAACTCCGGATCCTTGTGCACCAGCTCCGCGCCTGCCGCCATCGCCTGGGCCGCAATAATTGCGTCGGCGGTCGAAAGCCGGTGACGGCTGCGTAACCAACCTGCCTCCGCGCATTGCGAGAGGGAGGCAGATTCAATTTGCGCCGGCAGGCTGAGCACGACTTGCAACTCGTCCCGTGCCACGCTTTCGCCGTGCGTCCTGCTCAAACTGGAGACGACTTCTGTTAACGTAACGGCGGAGAGATAGACCGCGCCGCGATCGCGCTCCGATTGCTCCAAAAGCTCGCGCACGATATCCATCCCCGCTTCTCCGTAGAGCAGCGTGAGAACGGCGCTGCTATCGAGCCAGCTTACGGTCTTCTCTCTCACGGTCTTCGCGCCGCTGCTTGAGCAAAGCCGCGACCAGGTCGGGGCCGCCCTTGTATTTGCCGATGAGGGAACGCCAGCCTTCTTTCGGCAGAGGACGACCCACGAGTTTGCTATCCTGCACTTCCCACGCGATCTGCGCTCCGGGCTCGAGTTCCAGCTCGTCACAGAGTCGTTTTGGTATCGAGACTTGTCGCTTTGCTGACAAGGTTGTTTTCATACATTTATCGTCGAGTAAAACAATAGACATGTCAATCTTACCGAATCGGCTAGAGTAAAAATTGCGCCGCTTTGCTCCTTCTGAATCATCTCATTTCTTCATCCGTGTTATCCGCGTGATCCGTGGTTTAATTGTCCTTTGGGGCAAGCGAGGCGACGATTTTTTCGAAGCGCGGATCGCCGCGGAGCGGGTCCCAGACCGGGAACAGTTTCAAGGCGCCGTAGCTCAGCATGAGCGATGCGGCGGGAGCACGCAGCCCAGCTTCCAGTTGCTGCAAGGCAAACTCCTTGTCGCCCGCCCACGCTGCCGTAATGGCGAAATATTGAAGCACGCGGCTGCCGTTGTTGACATCTTTTTCCACCGGCATGAGCGCGATCGCCCGACGGCCTTCGTCCAAGGCCAGGTCTTTCCGCCCAAGTGCAGCATCGATTAAGCCGAGGACGCAGAGCGCCGGTCCGTAGTCCGGCTGCGCCTGCGCGATCTTCTCCTGCTGGGCGCGAGCCGCTTCAAACGCAGTGTGCGCTCTTGCCTCATCTTTGGTCATGCGCGCCAGCAGACCTTCCCCAAAGCTGCGGCTCAGATTAATCACCCCTTCGTTCCAACAGGGATTGTCGCCCACCGCGACGAGTGCTCGTTCGGCCGCAGCCGGATCGCGTTCGGCCAGACCGCAAAAGAACCAGTTATCCGCGGCGCTGGCGATGGCGCCCGGTCCTTGCGCGAGGATTGCATCGATCGTCTGGCGCAGCGGCCGGGTGTCTGCTTTCCAGCAGAGATAAAATAGTCCACGATTGGCCCGCGTTTCGACGTTGTCTGGCACGATCGCTAACGCGCGATCCAGCGCAGCGATTTCCTCGGCATGGCGCCCCAGGAATTGGTAACTGAGCGCGATCTGTTGCAGAGTAAAAAAGTTGCGCGGGTCCAGCTCCACCGCGCGCTGCAGATTACGCAGACCTTCCTCCTGCTGGCCGCGCCGCCGCAGAATGTAGCCGGTGAATTCGAAGAGACGCGGATCATTGGGTAACCCTCGCCGCGCGATCTCCAATTCGGCGAGGGCAGCAGCATAGTCGCGCAGCCCGTAGTAGAGATATTGTGCGCGCGCCAAATGCGTTTCCGCTGCATCCGGCCGCAGCCGGGTCGCGGATTGGACCGCAGCTTCAGCCAGGGCAAGCCGGGCGGGAGTGTGATCAAACCCCCTTACTGCATAAAGGTATTCGTGCGCATAGGCGAGCTGGCAGTAAGCGTCGAAAAATGAGGGATCGCGCTTGACCGCTTCATCCAGAAGTTCAATTGCCTTCCGCAGGTCTGGATCCCTCGACGCGCTGAAACCTGTCGTGAGGAGAAGTGACTTCGCCCGGCTGTAAAGGTCGAAAGCCGCCAGATCAGTGGTGGGCGGCTGCTCGATGGCTTTCTTCTCGTTAGGCGAGAGCTTGGCCTGTAACTGGTCGGCTATCGCCTTGGCGATCTCGCTTTGGATGGCGAACACATCGGCCAGATCGCGATCGTAGGTTTGCGCCCAGAGATGCGCATCATTGCGGGCGTCGATCAACTGCGCATTCACCCGCACTTTGTTAGCCGCGCGTTGCACGCTGCCTTCCAGCAAATGCGCGACGCCTAGCTCCTCACCAATCTTGCGCAGGTTACGTGCAAGTCCGCTCTTATACTGCATCACGGAAGTGCGGCTGATGACTTTCAGCTCCGCGATCCTTGCCAGGTCAGTTAGAATTTCATCCTGCACACCGTCAGTGAAATATTCGTTCTGCTTTTCCTCGCTCAGATTCTCGAACGGCAGCACGGCGATCGACTTTTCCGGGATCGGTATTCCCGTGGCCTGGTTGACGCCGTGGCGCAAAACGAACCGATCTGTCAGCAGCAGCACCACCGCGACCGCGAGCACGCCGATGATCGCAAAGTCGAGTTTGCGCCCGGTGTGGTGCGTGATCGACTCGGCCGGATCGATCTCACTTTCGCGCTTCAAACCTTCCGGCGTGAATTCGTAGAACCAGGCGAACGCGATCCAGAACGGAAAACCGATCCCTGCAGCGACCAAGAACCAGCGCGTTGCCCATTCAGGCGCACCGAGCGACGGGCCCAGTTGAGAGATTCCCTGCGCGAGCGCCCAAACGGCGCCGGCATAGAAGATCGCCGCGCGCAGAACGTTGCGCCGTTTCAGCTCGGCGAAAAAATTATCGACCTTCACTATTGTGTTTTTGGCGCAACGACTTTTTGTACGAGCGCTTCAAAACGCGGATCGCCGTGCAACGGATCGAGCAGTGGATCGACCTTGATCCAGCTAATGTTGGAGCCGTCGCGTTCCTCGAAATCCT
>QHOS01000177.1 GCA_003219415.1 Verrucomicrobiota bacterium
TTCCTCCGTCTGTCGTCCTGATGATTGTTCCATTCTCGCCGACGGCAGTTCCGGTATTGGTATCAGTAAACGAAACCGCCAGGAGGCCATTGCTAGTTCCGCTGGTCTGACCGAACCAGGTGTTACCGCCATTTGTCGTCCTAACCACCGTGCCGGCAGCACCAACGGCTGTCCCGTGATTTACGTCGGTAAACGAAACCCCGTACAACGTGTTTGTGGTACCACTTGATTGAATGACCCAACTGTTACCACCGTCGGTCGTCTGGATGATGGTTCCGTCGTCGCCGGTGAGAGTTCCCGTGTTGCCGTCGGTGAAGGACACGCCGTAAAGCGTGTTACCCTGAGGGAGAGGGTTCTGCCAGACCCAGCGTGCCTGGGCGTCGATCAAACGTTTCCGGCCGATTTGTGGCTGACCGACCGCGCGTGGCAACAGAGAAGCGGCGAATAGAAGCAGAGCGAGAAGGAATCCACTTCGAAGAAGAAAGGTTATGATGATACGGCCTTGCTGTTTAGTCATATTAGATTGTCGTTAAGTAGTTGAGAGCGAAACGCCTCGCACATCTGGAAGCTGGATCGGCTTCTCCGAAAACGATGGCAAAAGATTCGCCAAAGGCACAAATAACTGGCAGCAGAGCTGCATCGGTCTCGCCAACGCGTTGAGGACAACGCGTTCCACCCTGATATCTATCACCTAGTAACATAAAGCTGTCGCCCCGCACTATCCCGGTGGCGTTGGACGAGGTCTTGGCGTCGGGCGGGGCCTTGGCGTAGCTCTCGGAGTAGAGCTTGGTGTGGCGGTTGGTGTCGGAGTCACTGTCGGCGTAGGAGTAGAACTGGGCGTTGCTGTAGCTGTAGGAGTTGGTGTTGGCTGGCCCGCCAGAGGGGTGGCATAACTTCCCGTGCTACTCGCTAACAGCAGTCGAGAGGGGCCAGCAAAAGCAAGATCGCGAGGAGCGGTAACGCCCTCGAGGCCGCTGGCAAATGGCAGGAAGGTGGCGCCTCCATCTTGCGAGCGCACTACTTGCGATCCCCCGCTCGGCAGACTGATGAATAGCATTTGGTCGTCGGCGGGGTGACACGCGACGTCGGCCGCCAGTGCGTTTCCGGTCCAGCCCGTGGATGCCCAATTGACGCCACTATCACTTGTCCGAAACAAGCCGCTGGAGCTGAAGCTGAGCCACGCCGAAAGATAGAATGCCTGCGGATCGCTGGGCGACGCGCACAGCCGAGGCGCACGCAGGAACGCAGTTGGCAGGCCGGTCCCCGATGGCGCCCACGACAGGCCGCCATCAGTGGAGCGGAGCAGACCGCCCTGATTACCGCCACTGGTGTCATCGTGCGACGCGATCATAACCTGATCGAGCCCGTCCTGGACGATATCGATGTCGGTCACCGGCTGAAAGTCGCCAACCTCGTAGACCTTGGTCCAAGTCTGGCCGGCGTCACTGGTGCGCCAGATAGTGCCTTCAAACCCAGCTACTCCGAAGTCGGCACCGCCAAGCAGAATCAGGTTCGGGTCGTTGACGCTAAAACGCATTGTGTCGAGATCAGATTCATACAACGGACCCTGGTCCGGACCAAGTGGGGTCCAGCTCCCGTTGTTCTCGCGCCGGTATAACCCCTCCTGGGCCACAGACGATGGCCCACTGGAAATGGCATATAGCGTTCCGTCCGGCGCGAAGTGCACATTGCTATACCGCGTCGGCGGTGCTGACTCCAACAACCACGTAGTGCCACCGTCCGTGGAAGAGAATACCCCTCCGTTGTTGGCGCCTTGGAAGGCAACTGCGATTTCATCTGGGTCGAGCGGGTTAGCGTCAATTGAGAACAGATCCAGTTGAGAAATACCCTGCGAGGACTGAACGAACGTGTCACCGCCATTTGTGGAATGAAACACTGCGAGCGAACTGGTGCCGAGAAATAGCTCTTGCGAGTTCCCGGGCCGAAACCGAATCGAGCGCCCAGCCAACGCCTGGCTACCTCCGATGCCGATCTGCCAGGTAGCACCGCCGTCCGTGGTTCGGTTAACTCCGCCGCCATCGATTGCCACAAAAATTGTCGCAGCATCACTGGGATCTACGGCGATATCTTCGACTACCAGGACCGGCCAGGTTCCGTCATGCAGCGGAGTCCAGGTAACCCCTAAATCAGGCGACTCGTACAGGCCGACGAACTGCGAGCCGAATAGCAAGCCACCGCCAACGAGCAGACGTGTGCCGTCATAAACCACCGCGTTCAAAGGATTGCCGGGGAGACCTACCGAACGATCCATCCACGAGTCCCCGCCATCAGTGGTAACCCAGACCTCGCCGCCTCCGAAGTCGCCGCCGAAAACGGCAATTACCGTGTTCGAATCGTTAGGATCAACCGCAATAGCTCTGCCCGACATCGGTGCATGCGGTGGCGTGCGATCTGTCCACGTTGCACCGCCATCGGTCGAGCGCATGACGTTGACCGGTTGAGAGCCACTAGCATCGGCTATCCCAGCCCAGATTATCGAGGAATCGGATGGGTCGAGTGCAACATCGAACACTTGGTCGTTAGCGCCAATCCCAAGGTTCAGCGTTACCCAGCTTAGACCGCCGTCGGTGCTTTTCCGGACACTGTCTTGAGTGCCCAGGTAGGTAATGCCGTCAGGTGCGGGTGCGAACTCGATGTCGAAGACACTGGTGCCGTCCAGAGCAGGCACCTCCGACCACGTGTTACCGCCGTCGCTAGAACGGTAAAGTGTACCACCGAAGCTGCCACCTGGCGCGAGGCCAGCTAGTACTATGTTGGCATCCACAGTGGAGGCTGCGACATCGAATACGTCGCCACCCGGTGGGCCAAGTGAGGTCCAAGCGCTGGCGCCAACAGGTCTTTCGCCACGATATTTCGTGCCCACAGCGGTACCTGGCTTGATGCCGCTGGCGCGATTTCCCTTTTCGTCGAGATAGCGGCGTGGGTTGTCCCTGAGCGCCGCACCCTTTGCGTGTGGCTGGGGGTTTGGGGTAGCCATCGCTATCTGCCGCGAGCCCATTGATTCCTTTGTGTCCCCAAATCCGTTTGAGATGGCGCCCGAGCCAACGAGCGTAAGAGAGGCGCTCAGTGAAACAACGAACAGGCCGATCAAAAGACGGAGGTTAGAAAAGGCGTATTGAGAACTGGTTTTGCATTTCATTGGTTAGTTTGTGGTTGATGACCTGTTAGCGTGCCACCCGAGGAGGAGTCGGGCGAGGTCTCGGGGTTGGACGAGACCTTGGAGTCGGCGTAACCCTTGGAGTCGGTGTTACACTTGGTGTAGGAGTTGGTGTAGCTGTGGGGGTTGGAGTTACAGAGGGGGTCACAGTTGGCGTCGGTGTAACCTCCGGCGGGGTTGGACTCGGCGTCGGCAAAGGTTCACCGCCATCTGTGGTCCGAAGAATAACGCCGCCATCGCCGACTGCGATGCCTCTCAATGCGTCGCTGGCAAAGGCGACGTCATGCAGGTTTGCAGAGCTTCCACTTGTTTGATCGCTCCATGTACTTCCAGTGTCCGTGGTGTGCAGGATTCTGCCGCCCGACCCAACAGCAAATCCACTAGCCGCCGTCGGGAAACCAAGGCCTTCTATCGCCTGATCGAAGAATAACGTCGACCAACTCATCCCGGCGTCGGTGGTCCTTGCAATTGCGCCTCTCCCGTCAAAAACGCTTCCCGAGACCAGACCGATAGTATTTAGATCGAAGAAAAACACGTCATTCGCGCCGCCCTCGTTTCCGTCGAAATAGAAGTTCAGAAAAGACCAACTGGCTCCGCCATCAGTCGTCTTGCCGACCAACGCTTGAAAAATCGAATTTTGTCCCGCGACAAACCCAGTAGTCCCACTCAGCATCTGAGCGCCGGGAAATCCGCCGCCAAAGAATCCACCCTGAGCAACCTGCCACGATGCTCCTGAGTCAGTGGAGTAAAGAATAGTTTGCGAGTCGCCTCCGCAAATTCCGTTTACCCCGTTAAACGAGACCGATCTGAGACCATCTACCACGCCGCTGGCAACGTTTTGCCAGGCAGCGCCTCCATCAGTCGTGCGAAGAATTGTGCCACTATCGCCGACGGCGATCCCGTCATTGGGATCCAGAAAATAAATGCCGTGCAACGTGGTGCTTGTCCCCGATGCAAGCGGCGCCCAAGTCGCTCCGGCGTCGGTGCTCTTCAGAATCGTGCCGGTATCTCCCACAACGAAACCTGTTCCAGAATCAAGGAGAATAGCGCCGTTCAAATTGCTAGTCGTCCCCGAATCAACCGGAGACCATTGCCCAAAAACGCTTAAATTGGAAAGGGAAATGAATAAGAATGCGAGATGAATTGGTTTAAGCCTCGACATAAGTTACCTCCGGATTGTTAGTGATTTAAACTCGCCACCCCCGACTGAGCAGGGCGCCTTCCAATGAAATTGCCAGCCGTCGAGACGCACGAGCCTGACTTTGCCTCGAACGGCTCGCCTTGCAAGCGACGGATGTCCAGACAGCAAGTCGAAGCGATTTCCGGCTGTCATCCTGAACGGAGTGAAGGATCTCGGATAGACTCGATTGATCACGCTCATTAGTTTGTAGGGTCAAACCTTCAATTGTGGGGTCCCTCACTTCGCTCGGGATGACAGCGCTCGGGGTCTCTGTTGGAGGCATGAGCTTTGGTCGATTGTACCGGAAGCGACGCGCAGAGTTTGTATTCATCTGCTCGCGCCCTAGCGCGGGGGAGTGGGGCGGGGTCGCGGTGTTGAATGTGGCCGTGGAGTTGGGTGTGACCTTGGTGTCGCAGTTGGAGTGGGTGTCGGCGTCGCACTAGGGGACACACTAGGAGTAGCCGTCGGCGTCGGAGTCGAAACTGGTGTCGCTGTAGGCGTGGGCGTCGGGGTAGCCGTAGGAGCGGGAGTAGGAGTAGGCGTTACCGTAGGGGTAGGTGTTGGGCTAGGAGCAGAGCACTGTTGCAAAGCGCCGATGAAATTGCCCAACGGCCGGGGCCCATTTTCTACCGGGACGGTAGCCACGACCGTATTGGTAGAAGTGTCGATGACCGAGACGTTGTTACTAAGAGTGTTGGCGACGTAGACACGAGTGCCGTCCGGGGTTATCGCCACACCGTAAGGGGCACTCCCTACCGTGACGGTGGCCACAACCGTATTGGTGGAGGTGTCGATGACCGAGACGCTGTCGTCCTGATTATTGGTGACATAGGCACGGCTGCCGTCTGGACTTATCGCTATGCCGTAAGGGACGTTCCTACCGCTACGATGGCCACCACGGTATTACTTGAGGTGTCAATGACCGAGACGCTATTGCCGGTAGGGTTGGTGAAATAGGCGTGGCCACCATCCGGAGTTATTGCGACGCCGTAAGAGGAGTTTTCCAACGCGACGGTGGCCACGACTGTATTAGTGGAGGTGTCGATGACCGAAACGTCGCTACTGAAGGCGTTGGCGACATAGGCGCGGGTGCCATTCGGATTCACCACCACCCGATGGAAAGCTTGTTTCACCGCGTTTTCTGTCATCCCAAATTCATCGGCAATCTCGGCTTGGGAAGGGCGATCGGGCTCATCCGTGAGCAATTTCTTCAACCGGTCAAACAACGCTGCTTTGCCAACCGCACGATATTCGTCGCTCAGGCGAGCGAGTACTTCCTCCAAGACAGTCAGAGCCCAGCGACGCTCGTAAATTTGATCCGCACTCAATGTGTCCACCGGGACCAGATCCGTGCCTTCGTGGTCGCCCAGCGCGTCTAGTGGAACCAGTCGACGGCCCTCGCCACGCTTAATTGTCATGGCGCGATGTCGCTCATACGTCAGAAAATGTTTTAGCGATACAAGCAAATAAGAGCGCAAACGACCTTTCTCCCTGCGAACAGTCTCCAGATCTCGCCGCTCCAGCAGCAGTGCAAAAAACCCTGAGTGAGGTCCTCTGCTTCCTCTGATCCGGTCCCTTGTCGCCTGATGAAACTGTAGACAGGTCGCCAGTAAGTTCGGCAAAGTTTCTCCAGCGCTTCCTGTGCCGCCGGCGATTGACTCTGGGCCTCCAGCACAATGCTCCAGTGCGTCGTCGCAAACGCGACTGCGCCGTTTTGTGCGCCTAAATGCGTCCCACTTCGTGAACCCCAGTCATCCACGCTGTAATCCAAGTGAAGCGGAGCAAAAATCAGTGTGCGAAAGGTGAATAACGGGGACGGCCTGCGAAGCGTCACTCCATTTTCACTAATTCCGCGAGAATCGCCTTCTGAACGTGCAACCTGTTTTCCGCCTCATCGAAAATAGTCTGGGCGTGAGCCTCGAAAGTTTTCTCGTCAATCTCCTGGCCGCGGTGCGCCGGCAGACAATGCATCACCAGCGCGTTTGGTTTGGCCAGTTTCACCAATGATTCATTGATCCAATAGGGGCCAAGCTCCGCCTCACGCCGTGCCTCCTCGCCCTCGCGTCCCATCGACACCCAGATATCGGTGTAGAGCACGTCGGCGTCGCGCGCCGCTTCCTGTAGATTTTCCGTGCAAATCACGCGTCCTCCCGCGCGCTTCAGCAGGTTCGCGTTCGGTTGATAGCGTTTGGGTGACGCGATACGCAATTCAAAGCCGAGCTTGCCGGCGGCGAAGAGCCATGATTGCGCTGTGTTGGCCGAGCCGTCACCGACAAACGTGACGACGTTGTCCTCGATCCTGCCGCGTTTTTCCTGGATGGTAAAAATGTCACCCAGGATCTGGCAGGGATGTTCGTCATCTGTCAGCGCGTTGACCGTAGGCACACCGGAAAACTCCGCGAACTCTTCGATGTCCGTTTGCGCATAGGTTCGGATTATCGCGCCATGGGTCATCCGCGCCAGCACTCGCGCGGTGTCTTTGATCAACTCGCCGCGCCCCAGTTGCGCATCCGCAGCCGTCATGTAAATCGATTCCCCGCCGAGCTCGCGGATCCCGACTTCAAAGGAAACCCGCGTTCGTGTTGATGGCTTGGAAAAGATCAGCGCCCACGTCTGGCCAGCCAACGGTCTGGACGAAATCCTCCCGCGATTCGTTTTGAATTCGGCCGTTCGTCGCAATATACGGTCGATCTCTTCTCGCGAGGTCTGTTCGATACTAAGTAAGTGTTTCATTCAACTCCGTATTCTTACTCTTTCTCTTGCTCTTGCTCGGCGAAAGCAGCGATCACCTCTTCGATGGCGTGCAATCCCTCATCGGCTTCGCTTTCGCTCAAATTTAGCGGTGGCAACAAGCGAATCACGGAAGTCGCCGCGGGAACGGTCAAGACACCTTTTTCATGCAATCGGTCCACAACTTGAATTGCAGGCGATTTTTGTTCTCGGGCAAAGGCCCGAAGGTCCGGCTGGAATTCGATGCCAATCATCAACCCTAAACCCCGGACTTCGCGCACAACGCGCGGATATTTGCCTTGCATGCGGCGCAACCGATCGATCAACAATTCACCGATGCGTCGCGCGTTTGCCGCGAGATCATTCCGCTCCACCACATCGAGAACTCGCAATGCAACCGCGCACGCCAACGGCGTTCCGCCAAACGTGCTCGCATGCGTCCCGGCCGAAAGAACATCAGCAAGTTTTTCGCGCACCCAAAGCGCACCGATCGGAAACCCGCCGCCAAGTCCCTTGGCCATTGAGATTCCATCAGGCAAAGAATCGGTTTCCCCGTCTTCCAGAATCCTTTGCCAGCTGTGAAACTTTCCCGTCCGAAAATGCCCGGCCTGCACTTCGTCGAAGAGCAAAAGTAAATTCTGTTCGTCACACAGTTTTCGCAATCCGATTAAATATTCGGGTGTCGCCATCATGACACCGCTCTCGCCTTGGATCGGTTCAACCAGGATGGCCACCGTTGATTTTGTGATCGCCGCGCGCGGCGCGTCGAGATCGTTAAACGGCACGTGCTTGAATCCCGCGACGGCGGGATCGAATCCCTTCTTTACTTTCGTCTGACCGGTCGCGGCGATTCCGGCCAGTGTCCGTCCATGAAATGAATCGAACGCTGTGATGATCTCGTAGCGCCCTTGGTCCTGACCGAATTTTCGCGCCAGTTTGAAAAGGCCCTCGTTCGCTTCCGCGCCGCTGTTACAGAAGAAGATTCGCCCGGGAGCGGTAAGATCGACAATTCGTTTGGCGAGCCGTGCCTGCGGTTCGGTGTAATAGAGATTTGAAGTGTGAACCAGCTTCTTTGACTGCTCGATCAGCGCCTCGGTTATTTCCGGATGCGCATGTCCGAGCGCACACACGGCAATGCCACCGCCAAGATCCAGATAACGTTTCCCATTTGCATCCCAAACATGGCTCCCCTGGCCGCGCTCCAGCACGAGATCGAACCGCGCATACGAGGGCACAACGTATTGTTCGAACAACTCGCGAATGCTATTAGTCGTGTTTCGCGCGAACTCCTGTCGCGTTTCAGAGGATCGTGCTTTCACCGAGGTTATGTCCTTTTATCCTGCTCTTTCACTTTCACTTGCTCTTCAGGAAGTCTCGCGACATAACCGCCTGGTTCTTCGTAAACTCGGTCTGGCGCGACAGCCTTAATGAGACCAACAAGCATCGAGACAACTTTAATGAGAACGGCTTTCGCTTCTGTGATCTCCTGTTTTAAGATTTTCTTAACCACGAGTACATCAAGACATGCAGCGCACTCGAGAGCTGATCCGCGCGCGGTGTTGTAGTACCGACAGCGGTCGGGAGGTGTGAATTTCCCCGTTCCTTCAGCGATGTTTAGCGGGATCGCGGTTGAAGCCCTGTCGAGTTGATCATAAACAGCGACGCGCTTCGGAACACGTTCCAGTAGTTCTGTCGCATGGCCGACGAAATCCAAGGCTTCATGATAGACATTCAGTTTTTCGTGATCGAATTGGTGAGACATAGAGTAAGTGAAAGTGAAAGAGTATGGTTAAAGGTTTCAACAAGAAAACCGCTTTCATAGAACCACCTCCGTCCCCACTCCAGCGTCGGTAAAAATCTCAAGCAGCACCGAATGCGGAATCCGCCCATCGACAAACTGGACCTTCTCTACGCCGCTTTCGATCGCCGCGGTCGCGCTGTCGACTTTGGGAATCATCCCCTCCGCAATGATGCCGGACTCTTTTAAGCCCGGGACTTCCGCTGTGGAAAGGTGGCTGATGAGCGTCGCGCTGTCTTTTGCATCGCGCAACAATCCCGCGACGTCGCTCATGAAAACCAACCGGCGCGCTTTGAGTGCGATCGCTGTCTTTGCCGCGGCAATGTCCGCATTGCAGTTGTAGATTTTGCCGTCATTGCCGCGCGCTGTGGGACTGATCACCGGAGTGATCCTGCGCCGAATACACTCGCGCAGCGGCTCCACGCTTACATCGACAACCTCACCAACAAAACCAAGATCTACATTTTCTTTTGGCCTCGAAAATTTCCGGCAACGAAAAATATCGGTCCCGGCAAATCCGCGAGCTTTGCCGCCAAAACGTTGGATCGCTTTTACAATTTCTGGATTGATCTCGCGCGACAGGACGCGATCGACTACTTGCACTGTTGCTGCATCGGTCACGCGATGACCATGAACGAATTCTGCTTTCACGCCGGCCGCTTCGAGCGCGCGTGTGATGGCCTTCCCGCCACCATGCACCACGACGGGATTAATGCCGACGGCTTCGAGAAATACGATGTCGCGGGCGACACGGTGCCGTTCCTCTTCATCCGGCGAATCCATGAAGCTCCCGCCATACTTCACGACGAAGACCTGGCTGCGAAACCGTTGAATGTACGGAAGAGCTTCAAGTAGCGTCGCCGCTTTGGAAATAATCGTTTCCATTAACCTCCGAGTGTTGCGGGATCGCTCACGTCGCCCTTGTTAAACGCAACATATTCTTCTGTAAGATCGCTCGCCCACATGGTGAAAGCAGCGCGTCCGAGGCGAAGATTGACATGCAGTTCGAATTCGGGCGCGCTCGTGATCTTTGCGAGGGTTTTCAAAGCAAGATTTGTTGGGCGGCCGCGGCGAAACGCGAAAAGTATCTCGCGACTGCCAGGCTTCGCGTAGCCAATATCGACAAGCGATTCGTTGATTTTTGCCTTGGAATAGCCGAGCGCGCACAGGATTCGTCCCCAGTTGGGGTCGCCGCCGCACCAGCTGACCTTCACCAGTGTGCTGTTAGCGATTGCGCGCGCAGCCGCCTCTCCCTCAGCCGCATTGCGCGCGCCGTGAATATGCAAGGTAATGAAACGTGAAGCGCCTTCACCATCGCGCACAATCATTTTCGCCAACTCCAGACAGGTGACGTTGAGCGCCGTTTGAAAAACGCCGAACCTCGAATCTCGAACCTCGATTCTCGGATTTCGGGCGAACCCATTCGCCAGTGCGATTACGGAATCGTTGGTGCTCATGTCGCCATCAACCGTGATGCGATCGAAACTTTGCGCGACGGCGATTCGAAGCGCGTGCTTTAGCAACTTCGGTTCAATCGCAACGTCCGTTGTAATGAAGGCGAGCATCGTTGCGTGCTTTGCGGCCATCCCTGGCTGAATCATTCCGGCGCCTTTACAGATTCCGCCAATCCGCACTTTCGATGTTCCAATTTTAAATTCGATTCCAATCTCTTTGCGGCATGTATCGGTCGTCATGATGGCTTCCGCGGCTTGGCGGGCATTCGTTGGCGATCTCGCAAGTAACGGCGCGCATGCGCGAACCCCTCGCTCAACGTTTTTCATCGGCATCAGCACACCGATTCGGCCCGTCGAACAAACGAGCACATCGCCCTCTCTCAATTTCAGGGCAGCCGCGGCGGTTTCAGTTATTCGTTTTGCGTCGGCAATTCCCTGACGGCCGGTGCACGCATTTGCATTGCCAGAATTCACCACGATTGCTCGTGCAAAACGCTTTGCCGCGCGTGACGCGCTCAATTTCACGGGCGCAGCGCAAACCTGATTGCTGGTAAACATTCCCGCGACCGCTGCCGGCGCATCCGAAACGATCAATACGAGATCGCGTTTTCGCCCTTTTTCCGACCCTTTGCCGGTCCCGAGGCGTTTAATGTCGCAAAAAACCGCCGCCGCCTTGAAACCACCCGGCGCGCAGATTGAGCCTTCGATTCTCTTGAAAATTTTGCTATGAGACATTGCGGTTTGAGCCGGCCGAATTCACGGAATTTGCAATCCGGATGTTTCGGGATAACCGCGCATCAAATTGAAACATTGAATAGCCTGTCCGCTGGCGCCCTTCACAATGTTGTCGATCGCGCTCATTAAGATCGCGCGGCCGGTGCGCAAATCCAGGCGCCATGCGATGTCAATAAAGTTTGTTCCACTAACATTTTTAGAATCGGGAAAACGCTCGGTACCGAGCAGACGAACAAACGGCTCATTGCCATACGCTTTTTGGTAAATCGAAGCGAGCGAGTCAGCGTCGATCTTTTTGCTTGGATCAACATAAATCGTGGTAATGATCCCGCGATTCACCGGAACCAGATGGGGCGTGAATTGAATTGTGATTTTTTCCCCTGTGAACGTCGATAACTGCTCCTCGATCTCGGAAAGATGTCGATGTTTCGGGACTCCATAGGGACGCATGCTTTCGTTACATTCGGCAAAGAGATAATCCGCTTCGACTTTGCGGCCGGCCCCGGTCACACCACTTAGGCTTGTCACCAGAATGCTTGCGAGATTGAGCACTCTTTCGCGAATCAGGGGCAGCAGCAGAAGCAAAATGCTCGTGGGATAGCAACCCGGACAGGCTACCAGAGTCGCATCTGAAATTTCCGCGCGATAAATTTCAGGTAAACCATAGACGGATTCGCCAAGCAAATCAGGAGCGGGATGATCATCACCGTAAAATTCCTTGTATATCTTCGCGTCCTTGATTCGGAAATCTGCGCTAAGATCGACAATGCGCGCGCCAGTCTGAACTAGCGGTTTGGCAAATTCCGCAGCGAAGCCGTGCGGCAACGCGAGAAAAATAATTTGTGCCATCTGCGCGAGCTGCGCCGGATCCGACGCGCCGAAGCGGAGGTCCCCGGCTTTCTGGTGGTGCGAAAGACGCGGAAAAACGTCGGCCAACCTCTTTCCCGCAAATTGTCGCGACGTGACTGCAACAAGCTCCGCATGCGGATGTCGCAAAAGCAGCCGCACAAGCTCTTCGCCAACGTAACCGGATGCGCCGATTACAGCGACCTTGGTCTCGCTAGGATTGGCGACAGCCGCCTTTGGAGTTTTTTTCACAGCGCGCAATGCGTATTTGGTTTCGATCCAATTGCAACCGACATTTGTGAGACACTGGCCAGTCGAAACGGGAAAGTGTCGTCTCGTTGGTCGTGGCCGCGTTGCTGAACCGGCTGGACGGCGACACTCGTAGTGGTGGGCCGACTCTGCCGTAGTTACAGCGCTGCGTATTTACGAGATAGCTTCGAGTGATTCGTCGAAATCAACGTTCAGCTCTTGCGCTTGCGTCCGATTTCTTCCAACAGCTCAATTTGGATCTGCTGGATCTCGAAGAGCCGATTGTATTGCCGGCGCAGCAGATGATCGATTTTTTCGTGCAAATGCCGGATCTCGAGCTCGGCTTTCAAATTGACCTTGTAATCGTTCTCCGCGCGCAACCGATCGCGCGCCTCCGCCCGATTCTGGCTCATCATGATGACCGGCGCCTGGACAGCGGCGAGACAGGAAAGAATCAGATTGAGAAGGATGAACGGATAAGGATCGAACGCTCTGGTAGCGAGCAACGCGATGTTCGCAGCGATCCACACGAAGATAACAGCGCCAAATGTAATGAGGAACTTCCAACTGCCGCCGAACTCAGCAATCCGGTCGGAGAGTCGCTCGCCGAAGGTGAGTTTCTTTTCGAATTGCTTCTCAATGTCGCTGGAGAGGATTTCGTGCTGTTCCAGGCTTTCGATGACTTCCTGGTCGAGCGCGGAAAGTTCGCCAATCTCATCCTGCAAAACTTCCTTTACGTAATCCTTTCGGAATTCGCCAAGGTCGTCGAAGCAGATGAACCCTTTGCTGTCCAAGTCGGGTTTTTCCTTCTTGGCGAATTCGAGAAGCGACGGCCGAATCAGCTCCGCCACCATTCCGCCGTGCGGTGATTTATGTTTTTTGCAGATCTGACAGATCAGTGGTGTGGTTGCGCTTTGGCTCATCGGAAATTCGCTGCTGAATTAAGCTGTTGTTCTGCCACTTGTCGATGCTGGCTTGAATCGATTATCTCGTGAGGCGTCGCAGAGCTCCGCCCTCCACTTCACTAAATCAGCCCACCTCGTTGACGTTGCCGCTCAGAACCCTGCGAAAATGGAGGGGCGAGCTCCCCCGAGCCCTGTTCTCGCGCGGTTTTGTCGATTCGATCTTGAATCCACGAATGTGGATCCTAAGCTCCTCCGCGATGGAAGAAGCGGAAGTCCCTCTCGAGCATTTGCATGAGCAGGTCCATCACAAAGCCGAACACAGCGGCGAAACCTGGATTTCGTGGGTGGCCTTGAGCACTGCGATTCTCGCTGTCCTTGCCGCGATCGCCGGACTCCTCTCCGGACAACACGTGAACGAGGCGGTGATGAACCAAATCGAAGCGTCCGATCAATGGAATTACTATCAGGCGAAAAGCATCAAGGCTTCGGTGCTTGATGCAAAGATGTCGCTCGCCGGCGCGCCTAACGAATCGGACCAATCCAAGCGGGATCGTTACGAGAAAGAGCAGGAAGAAATCAAATCGGACGCCGAGCACAAGGAAGCAGCAGCCAAATCAAATTTTCACAAGCACGAAGTGTTCGCACGCGGCGTCACCATGTTCCAAATCGCAATTGCCATCGCGGCAATCTCCGCGCTTACAAAGAGACGCAAGTTTTGGATCGTGAGTTTACTTTTTGGCGTTGTCGGCTGCATCTTTCTCGTCCTCGCCTCGATAGCAAGGTAGGGGCGATTGAGAGCCTGCCCTGAGCAAGTCGAATGGGTCAATCGCCCTACCTCATGACCCCGGCGGTATAAACAGATATGCTTTTCCGCATTCTGCAGATTTTCGGGAACTTCGGCCTGTCCTCTCCGTAGAAGGAGGTGCGACTAGAAGCTAGATCGCGAATTGCCGAAGAATATTTTGCGCAAAAAACGCAATTAACCAATTTCAATGGCCCAGGCAAAGTTCTTAGAACGCGACTCGTGAAAAAAAGCCCGCCACCTCCAACGGGCACAGAACCATGCCGGGTCGTGGCGGTCGGCGATACCATCAGTAGTGAGCAAGGCTTGGTCGCAATTATTGGCCGCGACCCGCGGTATCATGTCTGCGGTGCCGCACATACTTTTGAGGATACAAACAAACTTGTTTGGATCCCGCGAACGCGGCCAAAGCATATCATCAGCAAATTACCAAAGTCAGACGAGGGCATCCCATGAGTTGGATTACCATCGTCTGGTCGATGAATGCCGCCGCGTGTTTGACACTGGCGGCGATATACCTGCTGGTCTGGTGCAAGCAGCGTCAAGATCCGGCGCATCTCTTATTTTCCGTTACCGCAGTGGCGGCGGCGGCCATCGCCGCGTTCGAGTTAGAGATGATGCATGCCGAGACAGTCGGCCAATACGAAGCGCTTATGCGCTGGATACATGTGCCCGTGTGGGTACTCGTTATCTCGTTCGTGAGTTTCGTGCGACTCTATCTCCACGCCGGACGACGCTGGCTCGCGTGGAGCATCTGCGGCCTGCGGACACTGGTTCTGATTCTCAATTTCGTTTTTACGCCGAATCTTAACTTCCGGCACATTACAAGCCTCCGCCACTTTTCATGGGGTGGCGGTGAGATCATCTCGGTGCCGGTAGGTGTGGCGAATCCGTGGGGCTTGCTTAGTTCTGTAAGCTTACTGTTGCTGCTTATCTTTTTCGTCGATGCGACGATTACCGTCTGGCGTCGGGGGGACCAGCGACGCGCTTTAGTTGTTGGCGGCAGCATGATTTTCGGCGCGATTCTGGCATGGCACGTCCCGCTCGTGATCTGGGGAATCATCGACATTCCGCTTTTTCTCTGCTTCGCATATTCGGGAATTGTCGCGGCGATGGCCTACGAATTGAGCTACGATTTGCTCCACGCGGCACAGCTCTCGCGGCGATTGCAAGAAAGCGAGGTTGACTTGCGCGAAACACAGGAGCGCATGGAGCTTGCCGCCAGCGCTGCCAAGCTCGGCATGTGGATGTGGGATATTGCGCGTAACGAAATTTGGCTAGCGGACAAAGGGCGCGCTCTTTTTGGCTTCGCACCGTCGGAGAAGCTCGACCTGGATCGCTTCCGAAGCGCGGTACATCCTGAGGATCGTGAGTTGGTGTTCCAGGCTGTACAGAACTCTTTGCGCACTGGCGCGGAATATGAAGCTGAGTATCGGGTGCTGCTACCGGATGGGCAACTGCGCTGGATCGCCGGGCGCGGCCGCGTCGAGTTCAACAGCAACGGTCAGCCGGCTCGGATGCGCGGTGCTTCAGTCGACATCACGAAGCGTAAGCAAGCCGAAGAGCTGGCGGCACGTCAGCGCAATGAGATGGCGCATCTCTCGCGCGTAACGATGCTGGGCGAACTTTCTGGCTCGATTGCGCACGAGCTTAACCTGCCGCTCAGCGCCATCCTCTGCAACGCGCAAGCTGCGCAGCGGATCCTCGCGAACGGCAAGGTCGACCACACCGAACTGCGCGAAATTCTTAATGAAGTGATAAGCGAGGATAAACGTGCTTGCGAAGTCATTCGCCGCTTGCGTTTGTGGCTGAAAAAAGGCGAAGTGCAACAGCATTCTCTCCGGATCAACAACGTTGTGCAGGATGTCTTGAGACTGCTCCGTAGCGATCTCATACATCAAAAGGTCATCGTCGATTGTGAGCTCGCGCGGAATTTGCCCGGCATTATTGGCGACCCGGTGCAGCTTCAACAGGTGTTAGTCAACCTAGTGGTGAATGCTTGTGACGCGATAACTAATCGCACCATTCCGGAACGCCGGCTGCTCATTCGCACTGGAATTCAGAATCGGAATGGCTCGAGCGCAGTGACCGTATCCGTTACCGACCGGGGCGGCAGCATACCGGAGGAAAAAATGGAACAAATATTCGAGCCTTTCTTCACCACAAAACCGAAGGGGATGGGGCTGGGCCTTTCGGTCTGCCGTACCATCATTGCCGCCCATCGAGGAAAACTCTGGGCCACAAACAATGCCGACTGCGGCGCGACGTTCCACTTCAGCCTGCCTATAGCTGCACCGGACAAAGGAGCACCCATAATTGATACAAACCACCTTACAAATATGCAGTGCTGCAGCCACGGCGCTGTGCGCCATCGGGGAGGTGTTGCTCCAAATGGAGTAAAGGCCCCACGGGGGAGTGGCTATGACGTAACTAAAGACTGATAGACTTGATGACTGCTCTTACTCCCACCGTCTTTATTGTGGACGATTACGCGCCGGTACGGAGATCTATCTCGCGCCTGTTGCATGCCGCTGGCTTTGCTGTAGCTGCGTTCGCGTCAGCAGACGAGTTTCTAGCCCAGTTTGATCCGCAGATAATGGGCTGTCTCGTGCTCGATGTCGCTATGCCGGCCTTGGATGGTCTCGAACTCCAACACATCCTCGCCGAGGCAGGCAGTCTCCTGCCCATTATTTTTCTGACCGGTACGAGCGATATTCCCAAGAGCGTCCAGGCAATGAAACACGGCGCTAGTGATTTCCTTACCAAGCCGGTGAATGATGAAGACCTGCTTGCAGCGGTTCATGCGGCGATTGAGAAGAACCGCGCTCTCCGACATGAGCAGGCACAGCTTTCCGAAATCCAAGCGCGCCTGGCCACGCTCACACCGCGCGAGCGGGAAGTGCTCGAATACGTTGTAGCTGGCAAACTGAACAAACAAATTGCCGGCAACCTCGGCACTGTCGAACAGACGGTCAAAGTTCATCGTGCCCACGTGATGGAGAAGATGAGGGTGCAATCCGTGGCCGAATTAGTTCGATTGACGCAGCGTTGCGGAATCAACGGAAGATAGGACGTGAGGACATGGCCAGGCAGGGGCCATTCACCTGAATGAACCGAGCGGGTGAACTGAGAAAAGGCCCGGTAATCAGACAACAGACTCAGCCTGCCGCCCTCCCACTGGCCTTTCCGCATTATACTAAGGTATAATTGACAGAC
This sequence comes from Verrucomicrobiota bacterium, assembly GCA_003219415.1. Lineage (GTDB taxonomy): Bacteria > Verrucomicrobiota > Verrucomicrobiia > Chthoniobacterales > UBA10450 > Udaeobacter. The sequence continues at coordinate 17,094 of QHOS01000177.1, forward strand.
CGGCGCGCGCATCGCTACTCTCACGGTTCTAATGTCGGACCAGAGTCAGGATTTGTCGCATTTCGGATCATCTCCCAAAGCTTGGGTCGGCAAATCCAGGCGACGAGTGATGAAAGGAAACAAACGAAGGCCGAAACAAGAACGGTCACATCCAACGACCACACCGTGGAGTGGAACGCGCTTCCGGCCACACGCCTACGCGGACATGACAATCACGCAGCGCTACCAAGCGTTGTTCAACTGGATTGCGTCATGACAGCAGAACGATGGCACACGATCGTACATGATGACGCGCGATTGACCGGGACGGAGTGCAAGGCGGGCTGGCACTTCTGCCTCGAATACGACCTGTTCTTATGCAAGGTCGGCGAGATGCCCGGCTGCGATTGCGCCAGCCTACACGCCGGAAGCTATAGCAGCCAAGACGAAGGAGGCCGAGTAAAGCGCCTTCTCAAGACTAAGCTATACACGGCAATGACAAACTGATGTGAACGAGGCCCAAATGACGCACGTGCTACAACGTCCACCGGCCTTCCCGCATTAAACTAAAGTTTAATAAACTAAGGTCCAATAGCGCGGCCTGCCTCAAGCAGACTATTCTCGCCGTTCTAATGCCTGACCAGCGTTCCGAATGTTTCCGATTCTGGAAAGATTTTTTTTGCAAACTTTGCCCGGCAAATTCTGAAGAAGAAT
>QHOS01000081.1 GCA_003219415.1 Verrucomicrobiota bacterium
ATCAATAAAAAGACCGAGCTCAGTTTCCAATCCAATGATACCGAAGGGCGCGACGTCGAACTCAACTTCCTTCTCGAATTCTGCGTGCGGCGCGTGATCGGAACATAGGATCGACAAGGTCCCGTCGGCGATCCCGTCCAACAATGCGTCGACATCTGTTTGCGAGCGCAATGGCGGATTCATTTTATAGTTCGTATCGAAATTTTGGATCGCCTTGTCAGTCAACGCGATGTGATGCGGGCAAACCTCGCCGCTTATTTTTACCCCGCGCGCCCGCGCTTCGCGAAGTAATCGCACACTCCCAGTCGTAGTGAGGTGCTGGCAATGAATTGGATGATCGCAAAGTTCCGCGAGCAAAATGTTGCGCATGACTATCGCTTCCTCGCCGGCCGCTGGCCAGCCGGGTAACCCAAGGAGCGTGCTCCAGTAACCCTCATGCACAACTCCATTGCCGACCAAACTGTAGTCCTGACAATGATCGAGCACAGGCACGCCAACCATGCGCGCGTATTCGACTGCGCGCCGCATGATTTCATGATTTTGAATGCAATGACCGTCATCGGTGATTGCCACGACGCCCGCCGTCGCCAGAGACCCAATCGGCGCGAGTTCCTCACCTGCGAGATTTTTTGAAATTGCGCCGGCCGGCAAAACAGTCACGGACGCCACCCGGGCCGCGCGATCTTTGATCCACGCAATCGTGCTCGAATTGTCCGGGACAGGCGACGTATTCGGCATGCAAACAATAGTGGTGAATCCGCCGGCCGCTGCCGCGCGTGCGCCTGATTCAATTGTTTCCTTGTGGCTAAACCCGGGCTCGCGCAGGTGGACGTGCATGTCGATCAAACCGGGTGCAACGATCAAACCTTTCGCGTCGATCTCCTCGACATCTGAGTTCGGATCTCTGACGTCTGACTTCTCTGCGATTCGTCCCTTGACGATGTAAAGATCGGCGATTTCATCTCGCTTGTTTGCGGGATCGATCACACGGCCGTTTCGGATGATTGTTGTGTTCACGCCGAGATCCCTCCGCACAGATAGAGAACAGCCATGCGCACAGCCAGGCCGTTCGTGACTTGATTGAGAATGACGCTGTGCAATCCATCCGCCACCTCGCTGTCGATCTCGACGCCGCGGTTGATCGGACCGGGATGCATGATCAGGCAATCTGCCTTCAAAAGTTTGGCGCGTTCTTTGGTGAGACCGAAGAAGCGAATGTATTCGCCGATTCCGGGAAAATATTCTCTGCGCTGGCGTTCGTGCTGTATGCGCAGGAGGTTTACGACATCTGCTTTTGGCAGCACCTCATCGATCTTGTGAGAAATTTCGACCCCAAGTTTCTCAAATTCGCGCGGAACCAGTGTGCTCGGACCAACCAGCGTGACGCGCGCGCCAAGCTTGAGCAGACCAAAAATGTTCGAGCGCGCCACGCGGCTAAACAAAATATCGCCGACGATTGCCACGTGTAGCCCAGCAATCTGTCGTCGCTTCTCGCGGATTGTGTAAAGGTCGAGCAATGCCTGAGTGGGATGCTCGTGTGCGCCGTCACCCGCGTTGATCACGCTCGCCTTCAACCGATTCGCCAGAAACTGCGGTGCGCCAGCTGAGCCGTGACGCAGCACGAAAATGTCGGCATGCAACGCCTCCAGATTGCGCGCAGTATCTTTGAGCGTTTCGCCTTTGGTCAGGCTGGAAGTGGTTGCCGAGATATTGATCACGTCCGCGCTCAACCGAAGGGCGGCCAGCTCAAAAGAGGTGCGCGTCCGCGTGCTCGGTTCGACAAAGAAATTCACCAATGTCTTTCCGCGCAGCGAAGGCACCTTCTTGATCTCGCGGGTGCCGACTTGTTTGAATGCGTCAGCGGTATCGAGGATAAAATTGATTTCGTCTGCCGATAGCTCGCGCAGGCCGAGCAGATCCTTGCGTGTCCAGCGCGTGGTCATTGGGTAGCGTACGCGTTCATGATTTTTCCAAACGAACCTCGTCAGGTTCGCCGTCGGTTTGCTCGAGCCGTACCTGCACCTTTTCGCCTCCTGCGGTCGGCAAATTCTTTCCGACGTAATCTGGGCGAATGGGCAGCTCGCGATGACCGCGGTCGATCAACACTGCAAGCTGAATTCGTGCGGGCCGTCCGAATGAATTGATGGCGTCCATGGCAGCGCGGACGGTGCGCCCAGTGTAAAGAACGTCATCCACAACAATGATGGTGCGTTCCTCCAGCGGCAGCGGCAGTTTCGATTCGCGCACAATCGGCAATTCAGAGCGCGTACCGACGTCATCCCGATGCATCGCTACGTCGATAACGCCGGTCTCAACGTTGATCGTCTCGATCTCATGAATGAAACGAGCGATGCGCTCGGCGATTTCCACTCCGCGCGACGGAATTCCCGCCAGAACGACGTGTGTCAGCTGCGGGTTCCGCTCAATGATTTCGTGCGCAACTCGTCGAAGCGCTCCACGAATTGCCTCCGCGTCCATGATCGGGACGGCGGCACCGGATGTCTTTTGTTTTGTTTGTTTCATTGGTTTCCTTGGCGACCTCGCAGGATCGCATTAAAGGAACAAAAAAATTAGAAGGCGGACTTTTCGGTGCGCGCCTCCTTTCTTCGTCGCTCTCGCCAGTTGGAGCGATGTTTCATGATCCAATCGAGCAAGGCCTTTTCAAAGCCGATGTCTTTGCCGGCTTTTTCACTTTCGATCCACTTGTGTTTCAGAATCTCGGCACGCTCCGCGAGAAACTCCTTATACAGGACCGAATTCTTAACGAATTGAGAGTGATCCTCTTCTGAAGACGGCATCTCAGGATTGTCTTTCATAAAATTGGGGACGAGTCAACACAATCAGCGCGTCCACGTGGTAACGCCATCCCTGCCAGATCCTTTGGTTCCAACCGAGTGCCCACAGCCATTTCGACGGTATCACGTCCCTAATTATTTAACTCTCGTTTGCGCTGGCGAGTTGCGGACATCTTGTCAGGGCAGGATCTTACGAAGATTTTCGGCAATTCTTTTGAACTCTGCCGCCACTGGGGATTTTCGATTTTCGCCCACGATTGGCATCCCGCGATCGCCCGACTCGCGCGTGGCGATATCGATCGGAACCTGGCCCAGCAATGGGACGCGGAGCCGCTTCGCTTCGCGTTCGCCACCGCCACTTCCAAAGATGTCGTAACGTTTGCCGTCTGACGGAGAAACAAAATAGCTCATGTTCTCAACCAGCCCGAGCACTGGCACGTTGACTTTCTCGAACATGGTAGCGGCCTTGCGAGCATCGATAAGTGCAACTTCCTGGGGCGTGGTGACTACAATCGCGCCAGAAAGTGCGACTGTTTGGACAATCGTGAGCTGGATGTCGCCAGTACCGGGAGGCAAATCGAGCACCAGATAATCCAATTCGCCCCATTCCACTTGTCGAAGAAATTGCTGGGTGTAACGCGTCACCATTGGTCCGCGCAAAATCGCCGGTGAAGCGTCGTCGAGCAAAAATCCCATGGACATGAGCCGCAATCCGTATTGTTCAATCGGGACGATTTTGTTTTCTTCCGTCGCCATTGGGCGCTCGCGCGTGCCGAACATCAACGAAATGCTCGGCCCATAGATGTCGCAATCACACAAGCCTACACGGGCTCCGGTTTGCTCCAGTGCGACCGCCAAATTTGCCGCAACAGTTGATTTGCCCACGCCACCCTTGCCACTTGCCACTGCGATCACGTGTCTGATCCCAGGGATTCGCGTTGCACCCATCCCGGTGCCCGCGCCTGCTGGTGGCGCATGAATGTCGATCAAAACTTTTGCGCTTTGAACGCCATCAATCCTGCGCAGCGCTTTTTCCGCATCATTCTTAATTGTCGCTGGAACATTCGGATCATTCGTCGCCAGCGCGAGCTGCACTTTGACTTCGCCACCGTCGATCTGAACCGATTTCACCAGGCCGAACGAGATAATGTCCCGAGTGAAACCGGGATATCTCACCGATTTCAAAGCGTTCTTCACTTGTTCTTCGGAAATCGACATGCCGAAGAACTTACGCACACGGCACGGAAGGTAAACCGCGCCGCCGTGCTTATGGTTCCTGGTAATCCATCTTGTAGCGAATCTGGTATTCGTTTCCGCCAGACGGGTGAGAAGGCTGCTCACCCCGTTTCGCTACAAAATCCGGGTTTTGCCAGTCGGACCAGGCGCGGTATTTCGACCTCATCGGATTCGCTGGCAGCTTGAGCCGGAAAATTCGGTCTGTATCGCCGGGAAATTTCAACACGAAGAGCCGTTGCGAAGTGCGGAAATAAAGTTCGACGTAACCGGCGCGCACACCTGCGTCCTTAGGCGCGTCGGTATGCCAGTATCCCGGCATCGGCATCCGATTGCGAGGTGTATCGAGTTCTGGCTGGACGTCAGCCAGATTGTCGACGGACTGACCAACCGGTGGTTTCACTTCAAACTCGAGCTGCGGCGTTGGCCCGTTGATGTTCAAAACATGCGGTTGGCCGGCATACCAGATTCCAAAACCGGACACGGTAATAAGACCGAGCGATAAACAAACCGCGATCAACCCTGCAAAAAGCCAAAGCCCTCTTGTGCTGCACCAGTAAAGCGTAAGAAGAATCAGGCCTGGAGCGACGATGCAGGTCACGAGTAGCGCGATCGCGGCGGCAAAATAACCGGCTTCACCTTCAAACGTAGAGACATGAAACGCGGCTGCGAGAGCTGCGCCCAGAGCGAAGCCGAGAAACAGTCCGGCCGCGATGCCGATAATCCCCGCGAGAATTCCGAAAAGAATTGCGCTGACGGGAAGTTTTTTTTTCGCGGGTTGCACGGGAGTGGTCACGGCGAACCGGCTGGAACGGGGCTGCGGAGAAGATCGATACGCTGATGCGTTTTTGTGATCTCTACGATGAGACCCGAATAGTTCCATCGACCGAGCGACTTGGTTGCTGCCACGTAAATGGTCCCTTTTCCATTTGGGCCGGAAATGGGAATCGACAGGTTCGCTTCCCCGGATGCGCCGTTCACGTTCGTACTTCCAGAGAGAAGAAATCCCTCTTTGATCGGCGATCCGAGAGCCTCGATTACAGAAGGGTGCGCCTGGGCCCGGGTCAAAGCGCCTTTGTAAACGTCGGTGGATTTCATCGCGCTGAACACGATCAACGCGATCGAAACAACAAAGGCGACCAACAATACCAACATGCTGAAGCAGCCAACCGGCACGAACCACGTCCAGTTTCGCTTCCACCAGTTTGGTCTTGGCGGTAGAGGAATTGGCGGCGGATTTTGCTCCACGGAGTCTTTCTACTTCAGCCGCGAAGCTTTTTGCAATCATTCCTTGTAACTGGCGCTTCGTTCCAGGCTTGACGGGCCCAGTCAGCGCCATGCAGGATGGCTGCCGTGAAAAAACAATCCTTTCTCCAACTTCTTTTCGCAGGCGTATTGCTTGCACTCGTCGGTTCTTGTGCGACTACTCCGCGCTCCGGTTCAGCTGCCCTCGTCGGTACCTGGACTAATTCGCTCGGAACTGTCTGGACAATGAAGGCCGACGGTACGTTCAACGTCGTTAATCCGAAGCGCCACATCTGGGGAACCTATACAGTCGCCGGCGATACTGTCACAATCCAGGAGACGGGCGGCAAAACCGCGAAAGGCTGCAAAGGCCCCGGC
>QHOS01000178.1 GCA_003219415.1 Verrucomicrobiota bacterium
TGCAATCTGCCGGTCCTGGGGAAAGAGCAGGAGTTCAAAAACATTTGCTCCGCGTAATTCCGTTTCTGAATAGCCGCTCAGCTGTACGCCCCGCTGATTGATGAAGAGGATGTTCCCAACGCGATCCAACGAAAGAATCACATCATGGGAGAGTTTAAACAGGTATTTTGCTGCGCTTTCGTCATCATTGGGTCGCGGACAAGGTTCGGCCCGCGCAGTGACTCCGCCAGAGGGCGAAAGCGCGGTGGTGGACTCGACCCGCTCCGCAGTGGTGACTTCTGATTTCATAACAAGTTAGTTAACTGCTTGTGCAGATCGATTTCCGCAGACGTTGTCTGCGCATGCAGCAATTCTAACAAGCCTGAGCTATCACGCCACTGTTGTTTCCTCCCTCGAAAGAGGTGTTACCCGGTCTCCCCTGCGAAGCACTGAAAAATCCTCCGACCGCCTCGTAGTAGCGCGAGGCAAGGCTGCCTAGGGTTTGGAACAAAAATTTATAAGAAATGAAACTTAAACAACTGCAAATCAGTCCAAAGCCCAAGTTGCCGAGGGTTCCTCGGCGCTCCCGAAGGCGGCATGATCCGATGCTCGTTCTGAACATGGCCCTTTTTAACTTCACCGACGGATGGGACCGCGCGTTTTCAAGGGAGCAGTACGCGCGCTTCAGCGTCTAACAACCTGATTCACGCGATGCAACCCGCTCCAACCGCAATGAACGCGGCCAGACATTTTGTCGTTGTGAAAGCACCCGTTGATCGCGTCTACGAGCAGTGGTCGCGTCTCGAGGACCTTCCCAAATTCGTCACGCTGCTGCGAGAAGTGCGAAGAATCGACGACACGCATTTTTCCTACACATGGCATCCGGACGGCAGTGGCCAAAAAGGGCTCTTCCACATCATCCTGCAAATTCCCGGCCGCCGAATCGCGTGGCGCACTATGTCCAACGGTTTCATGTCAGGCGTGGTCTCTTTCGAGCCTTGTTCCCAGGAGGAAACGGAAGTGACGTTAAAGATCCGTTCGATTTTCGATCCCCCCAGTCTCTCGCACAGAGTGGAGGAATATCTGGGTAATTTCAAACGGCTGGTTGAGAACGGAGACACAATCGGATGAGAACTTTACCTACACGGGAAGCATTGGTAGCAGCCTACTGGCGAAAGCTGACAAGTTCTATTGAAGCTGCATACAAAGGTCGGAGCCGCGTGTTTGCAAGACGCGCGGCAGGCCCTTTACAAACAGGTCGACGCCGGGCCCGCGGCAGTGGTGCTGCCAAAAGAATCCCTGCCAGGCAAGCAGCGCACTAACAAACAGCCATGTGGATTGTTCGTTTAGCTCTGAGGCGGCCGTACACCTTCACGGTGATGGCCATTCTGATCGTGCTCACGGGCATTGTCACGATCACGCGCATGGCTACCGACATTTTTCCAAAGATCGACATCCCCGTGGTGAGCGTGATCTGGAGCTTTCCCGGCGTCGCGCCCGAGGAAATGGAGAAACGCTTCGTCACGGTTTGCGAGCGTGCCATGACCACGACCGTGAACGACATCGAGCACATCGAGTCGCAGAGTTACAACGGTGTTTCGGTCATCAAAGTTTTCTTCCACGAGGGGGCCAAAGTCGAGGCTGGCGTCGCTCAGATCACATCGATCGCTCAGACGCTCCTGCGCATCATGCCGCCCGGCACCACGCCGCCTCTCATCCTTCAATACAGCGCCTCGAATGTGCCCATCCTGCAGCTCGGCCTAACGAGTAAAACGCTTTCCGAACAGGACCTGTACGATCTCGGTCTGAATTTCATCCGCACGCAACTTGCTACCGTCCAAGGCGCACAAGTGCCGCTGCCATACGGTGGCAAATCCCGCCAGGTCATGGTCGATCTGGATCCGCAGAAACTTTTCGGTAAAGGGCTTTCGCCCGCAGACGTGAGCAGCGCACTCAATGCTCAAAACGTGATCCTCCCGGCCGGGACGGAAAAAATCGGCGACCGCGAATACAACGTGCGGCTGAATTCCAGCCCGGAACTTTTGCAAACGCTGAACGATCTGCCGATCAAACAGGTGAACAACGCGACCGTTTACATTCGCGATGTCGCGCACGTTCGCGACGGCTTCGCAGTCCAAACGAATATCGTCGCGCAAAATCGCGTGCGCTCGGCGCTGCTGACGGTTTTGAAGAGCGCGAGCGCATCAACGCTCGACATCATTAACCGGGTAAAAGCGGCTCTGCCACGAATCAAGGCGACCTTGCCGCCCGAGTTGGAGATTACGCAATTGTTCGATCAGTCGATTTTCGTTCGTGCCGCCATTAACGGTGTTTTGAAGGAAGGCGTTATTGCGGCCTGTCTGACGGCGCTCATGATCCTGCTCTTTCTCGGGAGCTGGCGCTCAACTCTGGTCGTTGCCACTTCAATTCCATTGTCGATCTTATGCTCGATAATCATTCTCAGCGTGCTCGGTCAGACCATGAACCTGATGACGCTGGGCGGACTCGCTTTGGCGGTCGGCATTTTGGTGGACGACGCTACGGTCGAGATCGAGAACATCCATCGCAACCTGGCGATGAAGAAACCGATGGTGCGCGCCATTCTCGACGGGGCGTCCCAGATTGCAGTGCCGGCGTTCGTTTCAACTCTCTGTATTTGTATCGTTTTCGTACCGATCTTTTTCTTGAGCGGCACGGCCAGGTTTCTTTTTCAACCACTGGCCATGGCAGTGATCTTCGCGATGCTCGCTTCCTATTTTCTCTCGCGCACGGTCGTCCCGACGATGGTGAGATTTCTAATGCGTGGGCACATGGAGGAAATTGATACCAGCCTCGCACGCACGCTCGACGAGAATGGTAGGGCGCGATCGCCGAGCGCGCCAGGGTCGCTCGAAGGAGATAGCAGCGCGCAAAAGCCGGGTGTGTCGCTGTTCGCGAGAATACGCGAATTTTTCTCTGGCATTCACGAGCACTTCAATCACGGATTCGAAAAACTTCGGGCACGATATGTCAATGCATTGCGCTGGTGTCTCGAACATCGGCCCATTGTGTTTGCCGGCATGGGCGCGCTGGTGCTTGTTTCGTGTTGTCTCATTCCTTTTCTCGGCCGCGACTTTTTCCCATCGGTCGATGCCGGCCAGCTTCGTTTGCATGTGCGAGCTCCCGCAGGCACTCGGCTTGAATCGACCCAGGAGCGATTTTTTCAAGTAGGTCGCGTGATTCGCGAAGTCATTCCGCCTAACGAAATCCAGAACGTTCTCGATAACATCGGGCTGCCCACAAGCGGGATTAATCTCGCCTTTAGTGACAATGCGACGATCAGCTCGGCCGACGGCGAAATTCTCGTCGCTCTCAACCCCAACCATAAGCCGACCGCGCAATACGTAAAAATCTTGCGAGAGAAATTGCACCACGATTTTCCGGACATGGAGTTTTATTTCTCTGCGCCAGATATCGTCAGTCAGATCTTGAATTTCGGCATTCCGTCGCCGATCGACATTCAAGTAACTGGCCGCGACCCGAAAGGGTACGACATCGCCAACCAAATCAAAACGCGCGTCGCGCAAATTCCCGGAGCAGTCGATGCGCACGTGCACCAACTTGTCCATGGGCCGGACTTGCGTGTGAATGTGGACCGAACGCGCGCCGAACAAATTGGCCTGACCCAAAGTAATGTAGCGCAAACGATGTTGATTTCGCTCAGCTCGAGCGGCCAGACGGCGCCCAACTACTGGCTCAACTTTCAGAACGGCGTGAACTACCAGGTCGCCGTGCAGACGCCACAGTACAAAATGGACACGCTGCAAGATTTGAAGAACACGCCGGTCGTTGCGCCGGGTTTACCTCGTCCTGAATTGCTGGGGAATCTCGCCACGATCGAGCGGCGCGAGTCACCCGTAATCGTGAATCACTACAATGTGCAACCGGTTTTCGATGTGCTGGCCAACGTGCAGGGGCGCGATCTCGGGGGCGTGGCCGACCAGGTGAACAAAGTGGTCGACGAATTCAAATCGAAACTGCCGCGCGGCACATTTCTAAGTGTGCGCGGACAAGTACAAAGCATGAACAGCTCATTCGCCGGACTCGGCGCCGGTCTCCTGTTTGCAATCGTCCTCGTTTATTTCCTGATGGTGGTCAATTTCCAATCGTGGACCGATCCGTTCATTATCATCATGGCTTTACCCGGCGCACTGTGCGGCATCATCTGGATGCTATTTCTGAGCGGAACCACGATCAATGTCCCGTCGCTGATGGGCGCGATCATGGCGATTGGCGTGGCCACGGCGAACAGCATCTTAGTTGTGACTTTTGCAAACGACGAACGCTGCGCGCATGAAAACAAGAACGCGTTCGATGCTGCGCTGGCCGCTGGTTTCACCCGCTTGCGTCCGGTGATCATGACCGCGATGGCGATGATCATCGGAATGTTGCCGATGTCGCTTGGTTTGGGCGAAGGCGGCGAGCAAAACGCGCCGCTTGGACGTGCGGTGATCGGTGGGTTGGTCGTGGCCACTGTCGCTACGCTGTTTTTTGTCCCGGTCGTTTACAGTTTGCTTCGGAAAAAGGAATTCACGTGTGACGAAGACGAACAGTTTGCGCGGCAGGAGCAGGGCGATACGGCGGAAGGAGTTGCTTAATGATCCGAACCGAGACTGACAGGCATCAAGGAAATGGCGCGCACGAGGAGACTAGCGCGCAAGATCGACAGTCGTCGCGAGCGGAGGATCGACATGCGACACCGCACACACCACTTCATCCGCCGATGCGGAGCGTTGCCGTTTGGGGACCAATTGCAGCGGTTACGGTCCTTGCAATTCTGGTCATACTCGGCACGTGGCGGCACGTCAGTCAGCGCAATGAGCAGAAGGATTTCGCGCAACGAACAACGCAAATCGCAGTCAATGTAGCGACCGCGAATCGCGACAGCAAACCGAAGGAATTGATTTTGCCGGGAACAATCCAAGCGTTTACCCAAACGACAATTTTCCCGCGGTCCAACGGCTACGTAAAAAGCTGGAAGGTCGATATCGGCGACAACGTGCAGGCCGGGCAATTGTTGGCGGAGATTTCAACACCCGAGGTGGATCAGCAACTGGCGCAAGCGCGCGCACAGGAAGAGATAGCCAAGGTCACTGCCGATCGCTGGCGCGATTTGGTCCAGAAAAATGTCGTATCGAAACAGGAGTACGATCAAAACGAGAAAGCTTATGAAGCGGCTAAAGCGAATCTGCAGCAGCTCGAAAAAATTCAGGGTTTCCAGCAAATCCTCGCGCCGTTTGCCGGCAAAATCGCAGCCCGCAATATCGATGTCGGCACGCTAGTGACAGCTGGAACTGGAAATTCCGGCACGCCGCTGTTCAGTCTCGTGCAAAGCGATCCGCTCCGCGTGTACGTGTTCGTGCCGCAAACTAATGCCGCTCAAGTTCGCGAAGGCTTGAAAGCAAAAATTCTGCTGCAGGAATTTCCGGGCCGTGAGTTTGACGGCGCGGTGACACGAACAGCCGGCGCGATGGATCCGACTTCGCGCACCATGCAAGTGGAAGTGCAGGTTCCAAATGATGACGGGACGCTTTATGCCGGGATGTACGGACAAGTTAAATTTCTGTTACCGGCCGATAATGCGCCGATCGTTGTGCCAGCAAACGCATTTGTTTTTCGTGCGCAAGGTCCGCAGGTCGTCACGGTCACAGGGGGCAACCGCATCCACTGGCAGAAAATTAGCGTTGGGCGGGACTTCGGAACGCAAATCGAGGTCCTCGACGGCCTGAAGGAAAATACAAAAGTCGTTATGAATCCGACCGACGATTTAGATGAAGGCATCGCGGTGGAGGTGAAGCCCGTTGAAAAACCGAAACCCGGAAGCACCGTTGCTCAATCAAGTTCGACCAAGTGAAACCAAGCAGGTAGGAGGAACAAAAAAAGCTATGGATGAGAATCTCGAAAAAGTGAAGTTGCTGGCGAGCGATCTACGCGATAGCAAAGAATTTCCACGAAGTCCGCGTCAAACGTTGGCTGACTACGTGCTGGCGGCGCGCGCCGTGGACAAATGTCGCGCAGTGCTTATAGGCTGGGAAGGGGAGTACCATTCCAACTGTCCGCTCGATCAACGCTGGTTGAAATTTGCCGAGATCGATTATGATGATTTTCGGTCGTTCGTTGCCACCGGTGCAACCGACGATGAAATCGCCGAGTGGATCGGCGATCATGCTAAAAAGCGTCCGCGTGCCGAAATCATTGCCTGGAACAACAAGGAGCGCGACCTGCATTTGAGCGACTTGCCCTTGGAACTCCAGGAGTACATGGAGGATTATATTCAGCAGTTCATTCCTCGTAACAGGGTGGTGCATCACTGGTTCGACGTGTACGACTTGGAAGAAGAACGGATCTGAGGGTGGCGGGGTCATCCCCGAGCGAAGCGAGGGACCTCTCAAAACGTCGAAAGATTACACTTATCAGACGAAAACGCTGCCGCGCACTCGATGTGCGGATGTTGGGCTTACTTCGCGTGACGAGCTTTTTTTGTGCGGTTCCTCGCTCTGCTCGGAATGACATGGTAGGGAGCGCGAGTAGTTTTTGAGGGATTCATTGCATGGTGGCCTTGCTTTGAAAAACATTGTCCAACAACCAGCGGAAGTATCCGGCATAGTGGAACATCTTTTTCGCCGCGAGGGGGCGAAAATGGTTGCCATTCTCACCCGAATCTTTGGCATCGAGCATCTCAACCTTGCGGAAGACGTTGTTCAGGAGGCGCTCGCGCGGGCGTTGCAAACCTGGCCGTTCTATGGAGTTCCGAAAAATCCGTCAGCATGGATTATGCGTGCGTCGCGCAATCTCGCGCTGGACGTCGTTCGCCGACGAAAAGTATTTCAGAACAAACAAGCGGAAATCAGTCGTCTAATGGATCGCGACAGCGCCACGTCGGACGAAGCGATTTTTTCAGAAGACGAAATTAGCGATGACCGTTTGCGCTTGATGTTCGTCTGTTGTCACCCAGCCATTCCAGCGGAGGCGCAGGTCGCCCTCGCGTTGAAGACGCTGTGCGGCTTTAGTGTCGCGGAAATAGGACACGCATTTCTAACCACAGAGGCTGCAATTGCTAAGCGACTGACCAGGGCGAAACAAAAAATCCATCAGGCGCGAATCCCGTTTGAAATTCCCGCAGGCGGAGAATTGGGGCAGCGCTTGGATAGTGTTTTGCAATCGCTTTACCTCCTGTTTAACGAAGGCTACAAAGCGTCGAGCGGTGACAATCTCGTTCGCGAGGAGCTCTGCGAAGAAGCAATTCGCCTTGCCGAGTTATTGGTGGCTCATCCAGCCGGCAATCAGCCAGAGACGCACGCGTTGCTGGCGTTGATGTTGTTGAACGCCGCTCGCAATCCGACGCGGCTCGACACCGGGGGTAATCTGCTGCGCCTGCAAGAGCAGGACCGGACGCGTTGGGACAAATCAATGATCGCGCGCGGCATGTTTCACTTCGCGCAGTCGGCAGCAGGCAACGAGCTCAGCGAGTATCATCTTCAGTCGGGAATTGCGGCATGTCACTGCGCTGCGAAGGACTACGAGTCCACCAACTGGCATCAGATCCTTTCGCTTTACGACCGGTTGATCGAATTCGATCAGTCGCCGGTCGTAGCCCTCAATCGTGCAGTGGCGATCGCCAACATCCGCGGAGCAAAAGCCGGACTCCAGGCTGTACGGCGAATTCGAAATCTCAATAAACTGAGTTCATATTACCTGCTTTATGCAGTGCTCGGTGAATTCGAAATGCAGTCGGGAAATCCGCAAGCCGCTGCCGAACAATTCCGCAAATCATTTGAACTAGCAGAGACCAAATCGGAGCGAGCGTTTCTTTTGAAAAGACTGCAGCGCTGCGTTGACGGAGAGACGACCTAGTCAGAAAAGTTTGTCCAAGTCGGCTTGGTCATTCGTCGTATCTGCAAAATCACACATCAACAGAAAGGAAAAACATGAGTAAGTCAGAGAAGAAACAAGCAGCAATTGTCGTGCACGAGTACGGTGGCCCTGAGGTATTGAAGTACGAAGACGTTCAACGGCCCGAGCCAAGGGATGATGAGATTCTCATCCGGGTGATCGCGGCCGGGGTGAACGCCGTCGATGCGTCCATTCGCTCGGGTAAATTTGCGAAGGTTTTGGGGACAAGGCTACCTCTCATTCCCGGGTCCGATATCGCTGGCGTGGTGGAGAAGGCGGGCTCGAAGATCACGAAGTTCAAGAACGGTGATTCAGTATTTGCATATACCAATCTGAAAGATGGTGGCGGCTATGCTGAATACATCGTCGCAACCGAACGCGAAGCGTCACCCAAGCCCCAATCGCTCACTTACCTCGAGGCCGCCGCAGTGCCGATCGTCGCGTTAGCTGCATGGCAGGCGTTAATCGACACCGCGAAACTCAGCACGGGTCAGACCGTGCTCATTCACGGCGGATCGGGTGGCGTCGGAACGTTCGCCATTCAAATCGCTAAGGCGCGCGGGGCGAAGGTGATTGCCACTGCGTCGACGCGAAACCAGGATTTCCTTAAAGAATTAGGCGCAGATGTGGCGATCGATTATACGAAACAAAAGTTCGAGGACATCGTAAAGGATGTCGATGTTGTGCTTGATTCGCTCGGCGAGGATACGCTGAAGCGCTCCTATGGAGTGGTGAAGAAAGGCGGATTCATTGTGTCGATAGTACCGCGCCCAGACCCGGCTGAACTCGAGAGACGCGGGATTCGCGGCACATTCATCAGTGTGGAGCCTAACGCGGACGAGCTCGCCGAGATCGGCAAGCTAATTGACCAGAAGAAAATCAAAGTGATTGTGTCGCAAACGTTCCCGCTTTCTGAGGCAATTAAGGCCCAGGAACAAATCGCGACTGGTCACACGCGCGGCAAGATTGTCCTCAAAGTTGCCGAGGAACCTAAATAATAGCCAACTATTCACCTGTCGTATAACAGAGAGATGGACTGGGAACGCGATCAGCGCAATCTCGCAGCTAGGCATCTCTTAACGGCGCTGTCATGTTGAGCGAAGCGAAACACCTCTGATTTGTTTCCGCAGGAGCGATTTAGAAAATGATCCGAGATTCTTCACTTCGCTCAGAATGACAGGATAGGATGAATTGTAGAAAAATTTTGTCCTGAGTCGGCTTGGTCATTCGTTGTATCCCTGAAAATCACGCATCAACAGAAAGGAAAAAACATGAGCAAGTCAGAGAAGAAACAAGCAGCAAGCATCGTTTGGTTTGAAATCCCAGCCGACAACCCGGAACGCGCCAACGCGTTTTACAGCAATTTGTTTGGCTGGAAGATCAATCCATTTCCCGGTGGAGGTGATTATTGGCATATTGACACGGGCGGCGCTGACGATACTCCCGACGGTGCACTCAAGGGGCGCAGACATCCCGGAGAGCCAATCGTCAACTACATCAGCGTAGATTCAGTCGCCGAGTTCTCCAAAAAGATCGAGAAGTTCGGTGGCAAAATCTGCATGTCGAAAACGGCTGTACCACAGATGGGCTACTTTGCCGTCTGCCAGGATACCGAGGGTAACGCCTTTGGTCTCTGGGAGAGCGATGCGAATGCGAAATAATTGTCCAAAACGCGGCGACTCATTCGTTGTAGTCTTGAAACGAGAAAAACAATCAACGATCAACTAAAAGCTAATATGAGCACACAGAATCAAAATGGATACATGCTGCTGTACCGCAGCGATGAATGGTACGAGGCGCTTTCGCACGAAGAGCTTCAGAAAGTCATCAACCAGAACAAAGCCTGGATCGACCGATTGACTGCGCAAGGCAAAGCCAGGCCTGGACACGCACTCGAACGTAAAGGAGCAATCGTGTCTGGCAAAAACGGGCGGGTCCTTTTCGACGGTCCATTTGCTGAATCCAAGGAAGCCATCGGCGGATATCTGCTGTTGGATGTCGAGACGCTCGAAGAAGCTATTGCCATCGCCCAGAGCAGTCCGAGTCTCGCCTACGGCACTTCAGTTGAAGTTCGCCCATTGGCTGAAGAATGTCCCCTCGATGTTCGCGCACGCGAATTGGCGCGAGAAGAACAACTGGTACACGCTTAAACTCAACAACACTTAACCAACAATACAGAACATGAGTACACAAAACCAAAATCAAAACGGATACATGCTGCTATTTCGCGGGACCGACCTACGCAAAGGTCTCTCGCCGGAGGAACTGCAAAAGGTTACAGACAATTGGATGAATTGGTTCAAGCGCCTTACCGAAGAAGGCAAGGCGGTGGCTGGAAACCCGCTCGAACGAGAGGGAAAAATCGTTGCGGGAAAGGATCGTGTCGTTTCCGACGGCCCATTCGCCGAATCGAAAGAAGCAGTTGGCGGCTATTTCCTTCTCGATGTCGCCACCATGGACGAAGCGGTTGCCATTGCGAGAGAATGCCCAGGTTTGCCGTATGGCATTCGCGTGGAAGTCAGGCCTGTGGCGGGCGAATGTCCTATTGCCGCGGACATCCGGGCGGAAGCACAGTTTGCACAAGTCTAAGTCAACGCGACCAGGGAATATCCATGGCTCATTATGTTGATGGATTTGTCATCCCGCTTCCAAGGAAGAACGTGGACGACTATCGCCGCGGGGCGCAGAAGGCCGGCAAAATCTGGCGAGCGTACGGCGCGCTCGAATTCCGCGAGTGTGTCGGCGACGATCTGAACATCAAAATGGGAAAGCCGTTTCCGCGCGGAATCAAAACCAAGCCCGGCGAGACGGTATTGTTCTCCTACATTGTGTTCAAGTCGCGTGCGCACCGTGATCGCGTTAACGCAAAGGTGATGAGAGATCCGCGTTTGGCGAAGTTGATGAAATCCCCGATGCCCTTCGATGTGAAGCGCATGCTCTACGGCGGATTCAAGACCATCGTCGAAGCCTGAGCTCTTGGGAATCCGTTCGGCACGGAAGTGCAACTAGTCTTGTTGATGCGCGTTGACTGGATATTGAACAACATGTCCTGAACCGCTGATTTCGTTCGTTATATTATTAAAGTGAACGCCACAGCGCGGCGAAATAATCGCGGACACGCTTGATGTGCCTGTGTGTATAGCAAACTTGATGGTGACGGCGCCTGGCGCGACTTCGACCGGCGGACTGGCGATGTTTGCCATTAAGAATTTCTTTTCCAAACCCGACCGAAATCATCAAACAAACGAAACAAGAAAGAATGAAAATCGAGACATTGGAACCGGAAACAAACAAGAGCGAAGCGAATCCTAGAGTGGTGTCAAAAGCAGAATGGCTGGTTGCGCGAAAGGATCTGCTCACGCGAGAGAAGGAACTAACCCGGTTGCGCGATGAGGTAAGCCGCCATCGGCGGGAATTGCCATGGGTCAGAGTCGACAAAGAATATATTTTCGATGGACCCGATGGTAAAGAAACGCTGGCCGATCTTTTTGAGGATCGCAGCCAACTGATCGTTTATCATTTCATGTTCGCTCCGGGATGGGAGGAAGGTTGCAAGAGCTGCTCTTACCTGGCCGATCACTTTGACGGCGCCAACTGGCATTTACCGCATCGAGACGTCACGTTCGTGGTCATCTCGCGGGCGCCGTTGACCGAACTCGACGCGTACAAAAAGCGCATGGGCTGGCGGTTCAAATGGTTGTCGTCGTACGGCAACGATTTCAATTTCGACTATCACGTCTCGGCCACAGAGGATGAAAAGGCGAAGGGGAAGATGTCCTACAACTATAGAACAGATGAGCTGATAGGCGACGAGATGCCGGGGTTAAGCGTGTTTTACAAAGATGAAAACGGCGATGTTTTCCATACCTATTCAATGTACGCGCGAGGCCTCGATATTCTGGTCGGCGCTTACAATTTTCTCGATCTTGCACCGAAGGGTCGCGACGAGGACCACCTCGACTTTACAATGGATTGGGTCCGACGGCATGATCAATACTGAGCGGCGTACAAAAGGAGCGAGTGATGAATCGCGTAACCCATTTTGAGATTTACACCGAAAATCCCGAAGCGGTGCAGCCATTTTATCAGGACGTTTTCGGCTGGAAGTTCCAGAAATTTGAAGGCGGCCCGATCGAGTACTGGCTCGTTACGACAGGCGATGACAACGAACCGGGAATCAACGGCGGTATCACCCGTCCTCGCGAAGGGCAAAGCCCCGGCACCTTAAACACGATTGCCGTTCGCTCACTCGATCAAACGATCAAGAAAATTGAGCAGCGCGGCGGCAAGATCTGTGTGCCAAAGATGGCGATCCCAAACGTCGGCTGTTTGGCTTATGCAGAGGATCCGGCTGGAAACGTATTTGGAATCATCGAGCCGGATACGAACGCAAAGTAGCGAACGACAAATAAGTGATCTTCTCGATCCCTCGGAGACTCCCGTTAAGAAAGCACAATGAAGACATCAACCCGCCAATGTTGTTTGCTCCTGGCCGCCGCCGCGTTCAACAGTTTGAGTGCCATTCAAGCTTCTCCAGGCAAGCAAGAAATCGAGCCCCGCAAACCGGACAAGAAAGCCGACCTCATGAACAGTTCCACCGCATCAGAGAAAGTGATCGAGTTTCTGATTCTCGATATCAAGCCGGGCCGGAGAGATGAATTTCACACAAGGTATGTGACCAAGTCCGTACCGCTGTTGAAAAAGTGGAACTTTAACCTGGTCGCCTACGGACCTTCTTTGCACGACGCGAACAGTTATTATGTCATTCGCGCATTCAAGAGCCTGGAAGACCGGCAAGTATCCGAAGACGCTTTTTATGGCAGCGATGACTGGAAGCAGGGCCCTCGGGACACGATCCTGGAGTTAGTCGATCATTTTGCGTACGCCGTCGTTTCCGCCGAGATGTGGAAAAAAGTAGCCGAGTTGGGTCTTTGAACCATGCAATATCCGCTTCAAGGAAAGACCGCTTTAGTCACCGGGGGCTCTCGTGGAATCGGGCGCGCGATTGCGCAACGGTTGGCGGCCGACGGTGCTCTAGTCGCGATCCACTATGGCGGCAACGACGTAGCCGCTAATGAGACACTGAAGGCAATAGAACAAGGGGGAGGGCAAGCATTCCTTGTGAAGGCGGAGCTTGGCGTGAACGGAGACATCGATCCGCTGTTCACCAAACTCGAGCAAGAATTGACCGGACGGCCGTTGGACATTCTCGTAAACAACGCGGCTGTGGCTCCTCAGGTTACAATCTCCCAGACAACTCCCGAAGAGTTCGACCGCATCTTCGCAATTAACGTGCGCGCTCCGTTCTTCATCATTCAGCGCGTGCTTCCCCTGATGCCCGATGGCGGGCGGATCATCAACATTTCGTCGGGGGTCACCTGGTTCGCAACACCGGCGACTGTTTATTCGATGACCAAGGGAGCGCTCAATGTGCTGGGCCGGTCGCTGGCAAACTCGCTCGGTGCTCGCAACATCACGGTAAATACGATTTCTCCCGGGATTACGGACACAGACATGAATCCTTCAATCCGGGACAAGGATTCTGAGGCGGTGGAACGGGTCGCCGCCATGACAGCGCTTGGTCGTCCGGGAGGACCAGCCGACATCGGCGACGTCGTAGCGTTCTTCGTTTCTGACGATGCGCGCTGGATTACTGGACAGACCCTTGACGTTAATGGCGGTTTGTTCCTGGGACCTAAAGAACAATGATTACTTCAGGAAACAGGATCGGAGTTACAACTCTAAAGACGAGGAAATGAATATGAAAATACCTTTCACCGGTGGCTGTTCCTGCGGCGCGATTCGTTACGAATCCACCGCTGAGCCAATCATGATGTTTAAATGCCATTGTCGCGATTGTCAGCAGGCGACCGGGGGCGCATTTGTTCCCGGTATGTTGCTATCGCGGGAAGCATTTCGATTCACGCGCGGACAATTGCGTTACCATTTCACGCCTAGTCTGAGAGGTGGAAAACATAAACGCGGCTTTTGTCCCGAATGCGGCTCGCGACTTACGGGAGGCGAGTTTGAAGGACGCGATTCGCCGTTTATCGGAATCCTCGCTGGCACGCTGGACGACCCGAGTTGGTTTCAGCCGCAGATGGACATTTTCGTTTCGGACGCCCAACAGTGGGACAAAATGGATCCCGCGATTCCGAAGTTTGAGCAATATCCGCCAATACCAACAAAGGAGTAAATAAAATGCAAAAGATAACGCCATTCTTGTGGTTCGATGATCAAGCCGAGCAGGCAGCAAAGTTTTACACCTCCGTTTTTAAAAATTCCAAGGTCGACAGAATTCTGCGCTATGATGAAGCGTCAGCAAAAGCCGCCGGGCGACCGGCGGGATCGGTATTAACCGTTGAATTCGAGATCGAAGGTCAAAAATTCACGGCGCTCAACGGTGGTCCGCAGTTTAAATTCAATGAATCGGTCTCGTTCGTTGTGAACTGTAAAACGCAGGAAGAAGTGGATTATTTTTGGGAGAAACTGACTGCTGGTGGCGGACAGGAGTCCGAGTGCGGCTGGCTCAAAGACAAATTCGGCCTGTCGTGGCAAATCACTCCAACCGTTTTGATCGACATGTTGAACGACAAGGACCCGAAGAAGGCCGGACAAGTCATGAAAGCGATGATGCAAATGCAGAAGATTGAAATAAACAAGTTGAAGGCTGCCTACGCGGGGAAATAATTGTTCGGAATCTTAATGCCCTTAGCGAAGCGAAAGCCCCAGACGATTGACGAGTACCTCGCGACCGCGAAGCCGGATCAGCGGCGGACGCTGGCGAAACTCCGCAAAACGATCCATGCCGTCGCTCCGAAAGTGGAGGAGTGCATCAGTTATGGAATTCCTGCGTTTCGCTTGAACGGACGCTCGCTGGTTTTCTTCGGGGCATGGGCGAATCACTGCTCGTTCTATCCGGGCAGTTCCACGACACTGAAGAAATTTCGGGGCGATCTGAAAGAATTTCAGATTACCAAGGGGACCGTTCGCTTCTCGCCCGATAACCCGCTGCCGATCACGCTCGTGAAAAAACTGGTCAAAGCGCGGATAGCGGAAAACCGCATTTGAAAGCTTATGCCGAAGTTCAGCCCACGCCGTTTAGCGCAACGATCGTACGAAGCTTTTGCAGCCGGCGATCGGAAATTCTTTGAGAAACATCTTGCGGAGGATTTTACTTTTTCGAGTCCGCTCGATGTGGGGCTCGATCGTGCTGGATACTTTGAGAGATGCTGGCCGGGAGCCGGACAGGGTCAAAAGTTCAATTTTTTGCGGTTCATAGAACATGATGATGAAGTTGTCGTGACCTATGAAATGACCAAGGCAAATGGAGAGAAAGGGCGCAATACGGAAATTCTACGCGTTAAGGACAACAAGATTGTCAGTGTAGAGGTCTATTTTGGTTGGGACGTATCTTCGGAGCATTAAATCACTACAACACCTCATAAGTGACAGTGTCATGTTGAGCGAAGCGAAACAGCTCTGTTTATTCCCTTGCGAGAATCGATCCAAAAGGAATCCAGAGATCCTTCGCTTCGCTCAGGATGACATTATTAGACAAGTTGTAAGGAAAAAACTATGAGCAAATTACGAGTATTAGTTGGTACACGAAAAGGGGCGTTCATCCTGACAGCGGATGGTGCGCGCAAACGATGGAAAGTCAGCGGGCCGCATTTTGCGGGTTGGGAGATTTATCATGTGAAGGGTTCGACAGTCGATCCAAACCGCATTTACGCATCGCAAACCAGTGCGTGGTTCGGCCAAATCATTCAACGCTCAGATGACGGTGGAAAGAGCTGGAACACGCCTGGAAGCAGCCCCGAGGAATTGAAAGGTCCTGATGGCACGCCGAAAGCTGAGAGCAACAAGTTTGTTTACGATGGAATCCCGGGCACGCATCAATGGTATGACGGCACCCAGCATCCGTGGGAGTTCAAGCGCGTTTGGCATCTGGAGCCCTCACTGCATGATCCCGAGCATGTTTACGCCGGTGTGGAAGACGCGGCGTTATTCGAATCAAAGGATGGCGGAAAATCGTGGAACGAATTATCCGGCCTCCGACAACACGACACCGGCCCGAAATGGCAACCGGGCGCAGGTGGAATGTGTCTTCATACAATCCTCCTGGATCCACAGGATCGACAACGAATATTCGTGGCAATCTCGGCCGCAGGCGCGTTCCGCACCGATGACGGCGGAACAACATGGAAACCCATCAATCACGGACTGCATTCAGAATACATACCGGACCCGAATGCCGAGGTCGGCCATTGTGTTCATCGCATCGCCATGCACCCGTCGCGGCCCGACACATTATTCATGCAAAAACACTGGGACGTCATGCGCAGCGATGATTCTGGCGATTCATGGCGCGAAGTAAGCGGAAATTTGCCGAGCGATTTCGGTTTCCCAATCGACGTGCACGCGCATGAGCCAGAGACAATCTATGTCGTACCGATCAAGAGTGATTCGGAGCATTACCCGCCTAACAGGAGACTGCGCGTGTATCGCAGTCGGACTGGTGGAAACGAATGGGAGGCGCTCACCAAGGGCCTGCCGCAACGCAATTGTTACGTGAATGTTTTGCGTGACGCCATGTCTGTAGATTCGCTCGAGCCGTGCGGCATTTATTTTGGAACGACCGGCGGACAGGTTTATACATCACCCGACGCGGGCGATAGCTGGAAGCCAATCGTGCGGGATCTTCCGGCGGTGCTTTCAGTGGAGGTGCAAACGCTGCCGTGATTCGCGTTGTTCTGCCGCCGCATTTGCGCACATTGGCGCGTGTCGATGGCGAAGTAGAACTCGACGTCGACGCCACCGTGACTCAGCGGTCTATACTCGACGAGCTCGAAACTCGATATCCGATGCTGCGCGGTACAATGCGCGACCACGTTACTCAACTGCGTCGACCGCTCGTACGGTTTTTTGTCTGTGGAGAAGATTTATCGCATGAATCGCCCGATGCTCCGCTGCCCGAAGCCATCGCAAAGGGGTCTGAGCCATTTGTAATAATCGGTGCCATTGCGGGCGGATAGTTGAGACCAGCTCCTCGAAAAGCTTCGAGGGTACGCGGGCGTGCAGGAGACGAGCCGATTCGCGCGGATTTCGCACGAAGTGCTTTTGGAGTGGAAACAGCGAGCCATCGCGCGTAGTAAAAAAAGCCTACCGTCGAATGTTACACAAATATCG
>QHOS01000082.1 GCA_003219415.1 Verrucomicrobiota bacterium
CGATTTGATCGGGCGGTCTGGAACAGGTGCGTGTCGTGTAACTGCATTTGCGATTGAGCTTTTCGATTGCCAATTCCAGAAGCGCTTCCGTCAAGCAACTGACTCTTAACCATGCTCGCCACCTTGCGGACAACGCCGCATTACCGAATACGCTATCGATCACAATAACACATCTGATTACGCAGCGACACCGCTACGATGGTCCGATGACGAGTGCTACGCCGTTTACTAGCGATGGACTGACGTGTTCAACGCATCAGCGCCATCAATCGGCTGCGACTGGACACTTCCAGTTTGCAGAAGATGGAATGAAGATGTCTTTTCACCGTTTCAAGACTCAAACCAGCTTCATCGGCAATCTCCTGATTACTGCGCCCGTCGCATACCAAACGCGCCAAATTCTGTTCTCGACTCGTCAGGCGGACCAGATGCGACAACGAAGCGCTGCTGATTTGATATCCTGTCGCTGCCCTCGCCTGAAAACTCTCGAACTCGACGAGAAAATGCGGTCGCGCGAAGGCGGCCGAACCAATCTGTTTCAAACTGATCGTCGCGCGAAGATCACGTCGCGTCGGATGCCGAACTGTCTCGTCCCAAAAATTGGCTGGCGCGAGACCAAGAGGAGTCAGGTGTTCCCATCGCTTTTTGAGAACGCGACATTGATTGAGAACCTCAGGAGGAAGTGGAGCTTTCAATTTGATAAAGCGCGCTTCCGACGGCCCCCGTTGCCACACAGCACAAGACTCGGCTGCGGCTTGATTTCGATAGGCCAGCCTCAAATTCCATCGCAACAGAACTGTTGGTAATGGGACTCGGCGCATGAATTGTTCAAGGGCTACTCGTACAGCCCGTTCGCGCGAGCGCGAATGCAGCCGGCGAAGTGCCGTTTGAAATTGAGCGTGGAGATAGCGAATCACTCTCATTTCGCCCGGTGACAGCTCGCCCTGCTGCTCGCTGCGCACGACAATGATTGCGGCGAGGAGGCGCCTGCTTTCCCAGAAGAATAAGCCAATGGCGCATCGGCCGTTTATTGGCACGATACAGTCCCGATAAAACGAAGACCTCCTAAAATGGCGCTCGTCTGAAAAAAAATCGTTAATGACTAGAACGTTCCGGTGCGGATGAGCGCTGAAATATTTCTTGATCGGCATGATCGGGAAGAAGCTACCTGGAAGTTTCTGCGTCGATTTGGCGATTCGCGGCAAAATAGGACTGTGTTGCAAGGTGAGGCCGATGAAACAGTTGGGAAGCGCCGCTTCGATTACATCTTGAACGCCTTTCCAAAACGAATCGACATCGATCGCCGCGTGCAGATGTAAGAGCGGTTTTTCCAGTGTGGGATCGAGAACCGATTGTAGTCTGGTAGTCGCTTTGGATCGCCGCTTCATTGCTTCGTTGCATTCTTAAGCTGCGATTATTTATCGCAAACCAAACGCTGAATGCGCGCTCTTGGGCGAAAAACTGAGCAAAGCAAAAATACAACTTAAGATACTTTGCAACGCGCGTTCTGAAGCGTTCGATTTTTTAGGGTTGTCAGCACTCATGCTGCGATCAAACAACTAAAAAGTTCAACAACCAACAATCGAAAGGAAATTACCTGTATGGAAACGCTCACGGTTGATAAAACGCAACGTGAGGATGAACTTGTTTATCTGTTGGAAGGGGAAATTGAGGTGATGCTTGGAGACCAAAAGATGAAAGCGGTTCCAGGGGTGATGGCATTATTGCCAAGGGGAATTCCTCATGGATTCACGAACGTTGGAAATAAGCCGAGCCGGCTTTTAGATACGATATTGCCGGGTCAGTTTGATAATTACTTTGTCGAATTGGCGGGCCTATTCACACGTGGAGAACCATCACAAGAGCAAAACGATGCGCTCTCCAGAAAATACCGGATCAAATACTTATAACGTAATTAGTCGGGATTAGTAACCAGAAGGAACGAAAAAACTCCTAGTGGTTACTGGCCTGAAACATTCGGCCCCGACCATATCAGGCTGATGACGGTCGACGGCGAGGGCAAGCTCACGGCTCGGATGGAGCGGCTACCTTACAGGCAAGAACTCGACACAGGGAGGTGACCGATGAAGGCGATTGTGGTGACGGACCAGGCTGCGGGAACGGCCGGGATGAAGCTGGTGGAGCGGCCCGAGCCGCAGGCGGCGAGGCTCGCCAGCCTTTCGGGCGCGAACTACGGCGATGTCGTTGTTCAGGTTCATGCGTCGGGATTCACCGGAGATGAGCTATCGTGGCCCTCGACCTGGATCGACCGCCTGGGCCGTGACCGGACGCCTTCGATCCCCGGCCACGAGCTGGCCGGAGTGGTCACCGCTCTCAGCTATGGAACGACGGGGCTGTCGGTGGGACAGCGGGTGTTCGGCCTCACGGACTGGACTCGCGACGGCACGCTGGCGGAGTATGTAGCCGTTGAGGCACGCAACCTCGCGCCGCTGCCGGGCGACGTTGACTTTACGGAGGGCGCGGCCCTCGCGATGCCGGGCCTGACCGCGTGGCAGGGGCTGTTCGAGCACGGCCGCCTTCAGGCGGGGCAGAGCGTCCTCGTGCACGGTGCGGCCGGCGTAGTCGGTTCGATGGCAACCCAGCTCGCACGTGAGGCCGGCGCGTACGTCATCGGCACCGGGCGCGCTGCCGGCCGTCAGACGGCTCTCGACTTCGGCGCGCAGGAGTTCGTCGACCTCGATAACGACGCCCTAGAAGATGTCGGCGGAGTCGATCTGGTTTTCGATGTCCTCGGCGGCGACATCGCGAAGCGGTCCGCAGGCCTGATTCGAGCCGGAGGAACGCTGGTGACCATCACCGGCCCGACCGAGGCGCGGCCCGCTGACGGCCTGACGGTTGACTTCGTCGTCGTACCCGATCGCGCCCAACTGAGTGAGATTGTCCGGCGGGCACGTGACGGACGAGTGCGGACGAACATCGGCAACGTCGCGACCCTCGATGACGCCGTCGCCGCCTTCAACCCGACCGAGCGGATCAAGGGAAAGACGATCATCCGCGTTCATCCGCGAGGACTCGGGGATTGCCTAACGCCCACGAAGGTGCAATTCACGCGCCGAAGGAGAGTTTAGATGTCGAACACGATTACGCCGACCGTTTTCTATCGCACGCTTAACGTGGAGGGGCTGGAAATCTTCTATCGCGAAGCCGGTCCCCGGGATGCTCCCACCGTTCTGCTCTTGCACGGCTTTCCGTCGTCTTCTCATATGTTCCGCAATCTGATTCCCATGCTTGCGGATAAATATCATGTGGTTGCCCCAGACTTCCCTGGATATGGCGAAAGCTCAGCACCGTCGGTCAACGATTTCGACTATTCCTTCGAAGGGTTAGCGACTGTGACCGAAAAGTTCACCGAAAAGCTGAATCTTTCTTCCTATGCGCTATGCCTCTCGGACATAGGTTCATCGGTTGGCTTCCGGTTAGCTGTCATGCATCCCGAACGAGTGACCGCTATGATCGTCCAAAACGGGGACGCCCATGTTGAAGCCATAAATAAGGAGTTCTTGACAAAGGGATTATCTGACTATTGGGAAGATCGGAGCGAAAAGAATGCTCAAGTTCTACTCGACTGGCTTCTGACGATTGAAGGAACCAAGTGGCATTATTTGCACGGTGTCAGCGATCCGTCGAAGATCAGCCCTGACAATTGGGTGATCGACCAGGCTTATCAGGACCGACCGGGGAACAAGGAAATCCAACTTTCAATCCTCTACAACGCAAAAAGGAATCTGGATGTCTATGCCGATTGGCAGGAGTATTTCCGTAAACAACAGCCCCCCACGCTGATCACTTGGGGTAAAAACGATGGAATCTTTACGGTGGAGGGTGCTGAACTCTATAAAAGAGATATTCCCAGTGCAGAGCTCCATCTTCTCGACACGGGCCATTTCGCGTTGGAAGAAGAAGTGGATCGGATTGGGTCGTTGATGCATGAGTTTCTCGACCGAACAATAAACAAGAAATAGGTATTGAAAGGGGCGTTGCCAAGAGATCTCTTTTTGATTTTGGGTCCTCTCCACCGGTTATCGCAGCACATGACCGAAAGGACAGAAGCGATGCATAACATGAAGAAGCTCATCCTCTCTGTATTTATCTTTACCTTCGGATTTGCCACGGCAACGCACGCCCAGCAAGTGAATACGCTCCTTACGAAAAAGCTTCCGGAAGCACCGGGTAAAGAGATTGAAGTCATTACTGTCAATTACGCCCCAGGAGGCGTCGACACGATCCACCGGCATGATGCGCATGCGGTTGTCTATGTTCTCGAAGGGGAAGTTGAGATGCAGGTTCGCGGAGGCATGCTTCGCCGGCTTGGTCCCGGGCAGGTATTTTACGAATCACCTGAAGACGTTCATACCGTAAGCCGTAACGCGAGTAAGACGAAACCAGCGAAGTTCGTCGTATTTTTTATCAAAAATGAAGGAGCACCGATTCTCACTCCCATTCACTAGCTTCGGAGCATTGAATTTCTCCGATGAAACCATTTTGCATAAAGCAATATTCCTTACGTGGAGGCACGTATGAATTCAAAAGCCGCGCAACTCACAGAGAATGGGACAGAGATTGTCCGTCTGTTCGCACGATTTGCGCTAGGAGCTTCCTTTCTATCCGCTGTGGCTGATCGTTTTGGCTTGTGGGGGCCATATGGAGCAAAGAACGTATCCTGGGGAAATTTCGCTCATTTCGTGGAGTACACGGGCGCGGTGACGTCTCTCTTCCCCAGTTCATCGACAGTGTCGTTTGCGTGGGCAGCTACCGTCGCGGAGACACTCTTTGGGATATTGCTTATCGCAGGCTTCAAAATACGAATGGCCTCCGTCCTCTCCGGTCTTCTCCTTTTGTCATTTGCTATAGGCATGGTCACAGGTCTTGGCATCAAGACGCCATTCGACTATTCGGTCTTCTCGGCAGCCGCTGCAGCATTCTTACTGGCGTTCTGGGAGCCTGACCGATTCACGTTGGACAAGCTTCTGAATCGATTACGAAACTGAGCGGGAGATCCGATCACGAACAACACTAACTTCGATAGCGTGAACGCTCCGCGTAATATGGGCGTCGAGACAGGCGGCTGTCCTCATACGGCGATTCGCGAGGATGCTTCCATGAACCTTGCCGCCATTGAAGACATGAACCGGAAATTTCCACATGCAGAATTATGCTTTGTCGAGTCGGGTGGCGATAATCTTGCGGCAACCTTCAGCCCCGAGCTGGCGGACTTGACGATCTATGTGATCGACGTCGCGGAAGGTGAAAAAATACCTCGCAAGGGTGGCCCTGGGATCACGCGCTCCGATCTTCTCGTCATAAACAAAATAGATTTGGCTCCTCTAGTAGGTGCAAATCTGGGTGTCATGGAAGCGGATACGCTGAGAATGCGCGCCAAGCGACCCTTCGTTTTTACGAATTTTAAGAGCGGCGAAGGTGTCGATCAAATCGCAAAGTTTGTCATCGAGAAGGGCGGATTAGCAAAGGAGTCCGATACCTTGATCAGGTAGGGAGAAGTATAAATGGGGATTATCTCACGAGGCTTTTCCGGTCGACGCAGCGCGGCAGATGCAAAGCTACCACCAGGGCAGTACCTAACTACTGACTTCCCTGTTTTGTCCGCAGGACCGACGCCACACATCCCACTCGACCAATGGGAATTTGTGATCGACGACGGCACGAATGTTCTGCGGAGATGGAACTGGAAGTCGTTTCGTGACTTGCCCACTGAGACCTTCACGGTTGATCTGCACTGCGTCACGCGATGGTCGAAACTCGGAACATCCTGGGAGGGCGTTTCGGTCGACACCATGCTTGCAGATGTGAAGACAGATGCTTCTCACGCAATGGCGCGTGCATACGGTGACTACACTACTAACCTGCCTTTGAACGACCTCAGGAACAAACAGGCGTGGATCGCGTTCCGCTTTGACAACAAAGATCTTGCACCGGAACACGGCGGACCTGCACGGCTTCTTGTCCCACATCTGTATTTGTGGAAGAGCGCCAAGTGGGTGCGGGGTATTACGCTGATGCACCAGGACAAACCCGGCTTTTGGGAGAGTCTCGGCTACCATATTTATGGGGACCCATGGCGGGAGCAGCGTTATTCGGGCGACGAATGATGTGGCGAGTCGGAACAGTGGTTGCTCTACAGGACGAAACGGCGACGGCACGGACGATCACACTCAAGGTTCCAGATTGGCCTGGTCACATCGCGGGCCAGCACGTTGACGTGCGTTTGACGGCCTCGGATGGATACTCTGCGGTTAGATCATACTCTATCGCCTCTGCGCCGAACGCTGAAAAGCGCGTTGAACTAACCGTCGAACGACTGCCTAACGGCTAAGTCTCGCCCTATCTCACACAAGAACTCGCAGTCGGCGATCGCTTGGAGTTGCGAGGTCCGATCGGTGGTTGGTTCGTGTGGCGCACTCAACAAACTGAGCCGATCCAGCTCATAGCAGGGGGGTCCGGCATTGTTCCGCTCATGGCTATGATTCGCTCGCGTGCGTCGACGGGCAGTACCGCGCCGTTTCGATTATTGTATTCCGTGCGCGAACCGGGAGCGGTTTTTTACCGCGATGATCTCCTAGCGCTATCAGATTGCTACAATAAAGTGAGCCTTACCTACGCGTACACACGAATTCCTCCGAAGGATTGGCCGCGACCGCCCGGCCGCATCGACGGCGCTCTGATCGCGGACGTGACCTGGCCCTCAAATCTTGCCCCCACTTGCTACGTTTGCGGCCCTACACCATTCGTAGAAAGTGCTGTTGGCCTCCTTAGCGCCTCTGGCAACTCCGCTGACAAGATCAGGACGGAGCGTTTTGGACCCACGGGAGACCGGAAATGAACTCACATACCTACGACTACGACTATATTGACGGTAACGCTGCTGCCGGTGAATTGAGCAACATATTTGCCATGGATGTTACAGTTGCGGAGGGACAGTGTGCGCACTGCGGCGCAACAAAGCGCTTTGCCGAAGCGCATTTATA
>QHOS01000083.1 GCA_003219415.1 Verrucomicrobiota bacterium
AAATCCTCTCGGTTGATGGCAAATCGGTCAGGCGTTTTATGGGGATGAGTGACAGCGTGAGCTGGGATGTGGTGCGAAGCGAAGGCGACAAGATTGAGGTGAAATTCGAGCGAGACGGAAAGGTGCAGACCGTTTGGGTGGAACCTTACAAGGCGGAGACCCGTGGATGGCGCAGAAAAAGCGTGCGCCAGTTGCTTATTTACCCGGCAGAGACCGCGATCATTGACAAAGTAGAACCGAACACGCCGGCTGCGGCTGCCGGACTTCGCTCAGGAGACATCATTCGCGGGTTCGATAAGACGCCCATCTATAATCCCATCGCGCTGCTGGAATACATCAGCAAACATCCGAACGACGAGCTTGTTCTTCATGTGGAGCGTGGTGGCGAGAAGTTTGACGTTCCGGTAAAACCAACGCTTCTGCCTACGAATGGCGAAAAGAAACCACGAATCGGAATTCAATGGGACACGACCGGAATCGTGTCGATCCAGCATCCCAATCCGATCGAACAGGTTTACAACAGCGTAGCCAGCACGTTAAACACAATTGGCGCAGTTGCCTCGCCCAAGTCGGACGTAAAATTGCAGCATTTGAGCGGTCCCGTCGGGATCGGTCGCATTTACTATCTGCTTTTCCAAAGCGAACGCGGCTGGCAGCTGGCGCTGTGGTTTAGCGTGATTTTGAATGTGAACCTGGCGATCTTGAACATGTTGCCGATTCCAGTTCTCGATGGTGGCCACATTGTATTGGCGATCATCGAATCGATCCGCCGCCGGCCAGTGAACATGCGTGTGCTGGAGGTCATACAGACAAGCTGCGCTGTAGTCATCATCGGTTACATGCTCTACATCACGTTCTTCGACGTGCAGGATTTGCCGTTTGTCCGCAAAAAGCTCGATCAATTCGAGGCGCCCTCGCCCGCGAACCATACGCAAAAGCCGTAGCTGCATGCGTTGCGCGGTGCCGTGCAAAGTCGTACAATATTATCGTAACGACGAAGCCGAGGTCATCGACCTGGCGCTTGTCGTTTTATTGAACGACCTTGGGGCCTACAATGCGTGAGCTGTCATACTGCGAAAATCCGCTTGTTTATCGCCGTCGAAAAACGCGTGAAGTGAAGGTCGGCAACGTCGGCGTCGGCGGCGATAATCCAATTCGCGTCCAATCGATGATCACCTGCGATACGATGGATACGGAGGCGTCGATTCAACAGACAATCGAGCTGGCAAACGTAGGCTGTGAAATTGTCCGTATCACTGCGCCCACGGTGAAGGACGCGCGCAATCTTGAGCAAATCGTGAAGGGCTTGCGGGAACGCGGCTGCAACGTGCCAACTGTTGCAGATATCCATTTCAAGCCAGACGCCGCCATGGAAGCTGCGAAATGGGTGGACAAAGTACGAATTAATCCGGGCAATTACGCAGATTCCAAGAAATTCGTCATTCGCGAATACACCGATGAACAGTACGCCGGAGAGTTGAATCGGATTCGCGAGCGGTTTTCACCTCTCGTCGATCTGTGCAAGAAGCGTGGAATCGCCATGCGCATCGGAACAAATCACGGCTCGCTTTCCGACCGCATCCTGAATCGGTACGGGGACACGCCGCTTGGAATGGTGGAGAGCGCGCTCGAGTTCGCAAGGATCGCACGCGACCTGGACTATCACGATTTCATTTTCTCGATGAAAGCGAGCAATCCGAAGATCATGATCGCGGCGTATCGGTTACTCGTCGCGCGATTGAACGAGCTTGGGCCGGACTGGAATTATCCACTGCACCTCGGCGTAACTGAGGCCGGCGAAGGCGAAGACGCGCGGATCAAAAGCGCGATCGGGATCGGCTCCCTGCTGGCTGATGGGATCGGGGACACCATTCGCGTGTCACTTACCGAGGACAGCCCACATGAGATTCCCGTCGCGAAAGCCTTAATTGAAAACATCGACGAAATGTCCGGCTCTCAACTCTCAGCTCTCAACTCTCAACTCTCCTTCGATCCATATTCGTATCAGCGTCGCGCGAGCGACACGCGGGCTGTAGCTGGAATCGGTAATTCCGGCCTGCGAGTTAAACTCGGGGGCGCAGAATTGATTCGAGTAGTCGTCAGACAGGCAAACTTCGACAAGATCGCCCATAAGATCGAGAAGATGGGCGATTATAAACCGGAAATTATCTATGAGGACGCCGGCATTGTGGAAATCGATCCGCGTGATGAGACCGCAATTGCCAAATTGAATGCGGAGCGCAGCCCGCAGTTTGTCACCGTGAGAGACGATGTCGATCTTGCAATGATTCCTGCCTTTCGATTGCTGGCAGCCAAATTGCATTCGCGGCATCCGATCTTGTTGAAGGATGTTTTGAATTGCAGGACGTCCGCCGCGGCGGACGCCGCTGAAAAGGATGGCGTTTCACAGAAACACCCTGCAAATTTTCTTGAGACGCTCCTCACTGCGGCCACAAACATTGGTTCCCTGCTATGCGATGGAATCGGTGACGCGATTTTGGTGCAGGGCGAAGAGGCGCCGGGCCAGGCGTTGCGCCTTAGTTACAACATTCTTCAAGCAGCCGGATCACGGATTTTCAAAACCGACTACGTCGCCTGCCCTTCATGCGGCCGCACCTTGTTCAACTTGCAAACCACGACGGCCAAAATCAAAGAGACCACGTCGCATCTCAAAGGGGTAAAGATCGCGATCATGGGCTGTATCGTGAACGGGCCCGGCGAAATGGCCGACGCCGATTTTGGTTATGTTGGCGGCGCGCCGGGTAAGGTGAATCTTTACGTCGGCAAAACGGCAGTGAAATTCAATATACCCGAAGCGGAGGCAGTGGACCGGCTCAAAGATTTGATCCGCGAGCATGGCAAATGGGTCGAGCCTGTATACGGCACAGCCGCGCTCGAACCCGCTTCATAGCATAGCGCGATTACCAACCCCGAAAGCGCTTCGGGTTCGATTGCTGGTAACTGCAGAGCCATCGCTCTGGATTGTTCGCACCAGGGGCCAAGCCAGCATTACAAAAATGTCAGGTTAAAAAGCTTGACCTGGTTTTAGTGACGCTAACAAACTCGTTCTTCGGGGAACGTGTAGGGAATAAGAAACTCCAACTCCAACTTCAGCTAAAAAAATATGAAAACTCTTCGTCGGATCAGTAAAAATCGTGCTTTTGCACATGTACGTGTTCTGGCTGCCGTTCTCTTTGTCCTGGCCGCGGCAGCATTAGTATTTCTGGCGGCATCTCCGCCCGCTGCTGCTCAGCGGACTGCGCGCCCGCAGCCTCTAACTCCAACATTTTCCAAAGCCGTCGCTTTTGACGTATCGCCTGCTCTCCGAGATTTACCGCGGGCTGCCCGACCTTTGGTCTTCGATCCTAATAAGATAGTGGAAGTGCGGCCGGAGCGAGGCGGATCAGAAGGTCCGCAGGCTCACGGCGTCAAGCCGTACAGTGCCGATGGAGTACTACAACTCTTCAACCCAGCACCGACCATCCCGGCTCCCTTGCTGACCTTCGAAGGAATGTCGAATCAGGACAACTTCAACATCTTCGGCTTTAGAGTGAACCCGCCTGACCCCAACGGTGAAGTCGGCCGTAATAATTTTGTGGAAATGATCAACTTGGTCTATGCCGTTTATGATAAGGCTGGCAACTTGCTGGCGGGGCCGATAGACACAGGTTCGCTGTGGGCGGGCTTCGCCATCCCAGACTGCACGGACCCTTCCGGTGACCCGGTCGTGCTGTATGATAAATTTGAGGATCGCTGGCTCCTTTCTCAGTTCACCACCAGTGGTCTCTCTGATCCGACTAAACCCTTCTGGAACTGCGTCGCGGTCTCCACCACGAGTGATCCGACCGGCACGTATTTCCGCTACGCGTTCGAGACTACATCTGACGGCGTGTTCTACTTCCCGGACTATCCAAAGTATGGCGTCTGGAGGAATTCGTACATTCTCACCACGCGCGAATTCGGACCAACTGTCGAGTACGGCATTGGCGTTTACGCACTCGAACGGGGCAGGATGCTTGAAGGAGATCCGAACGCCCGCGCTGTTAAGTTCTTCCTGGATGGAAACGCCCCCGGCATGTTGCCGCTGGTAGGCGACGGTTTACTGCCGGCGGATGTCGATGGTAATACAAAACCGCCCAAGGATGCCCCTGCGCCTATTATCGGCACACAGGACGATAATGCCTCGTATGGCGCGGCGTTCGACGCACTTAACATTTGGGAACTCAGCATAACGTGGCAGGCACATCCTGTGGCGTCAATCGCCCTTAAGACGCAACTTCCAGTTGCCAGCTTCGACTCGATCTACCCCTGCGGTTTGTTTCCGGGCCAGACCAGCCGCGACTGCCTGCCCCAGCCGGGCGTCGCGCCAACTGCCAACAACCTCCTCGACATCCTGTCCTATCGCCAGCGGCCGACCTTCCGCCTCGCGTACCGCAACTTTGGAACGTACGAATCACTGGTGACTAACCAGTCGGTAGAGGCGATGCCCAGCGTCGCCGGCGTCCGCTGGTACGAGATCCGGCGGACGGGCGGCACCTACTCAGTCTACCAGCAGGGCACATACGCGCCAGGTGACGGCGTCCACCGTTGGATGGGCAGCGTGGCAATGGATAAGAGAGGCGACATCGCCTTGGGCTACAGCGTAGTTAATGGAACGGATGTCTTTCCCGGCATTCGGTACACGGGCAGGCTCAGCGGCGATCCGTTAGGCCAGATGACTCTGGGTGAAGGCACGATCATCAACGGCTCCGGAATACAGAGAACCAGCAATTCGCGCTGGGGCGATTATACCGACTTGACAGTCGATCCCACTGACGACTGCACGTTCTGGTACGTAAACGAGTACTACACGCTTGCTGGCCAGAACTCCAGCACAGCGGGCTGGCAGACACGCATCGGCAGTTTCAAGCTGCCTGGTTGCCGATAGGAGCAATCGCACGACGGCCTGCACGAAGCGGCACCTCTGCTAAAGACATTCCACGGTGATCGTTTCTTCGGCGGTTCCGAGGCGGCGCACCGAGCAAGATGAATTTCTACGTCGGCAAGACGGCAGTGAAATCAACATACCCGAAGCCGAAGCCGTCAATCGGCTGAAAGATTTAATTCGCGAGCCACAAATGGGTTAACCCAATGTCGCAAGGGACAGCGTGGAAACGGTTTCCTGGCGCGCGCTGAACTGCACTCGTCAGCGCCACTCATCGGCACGTAAAATCATTGGTTGTCGGTCTTATTCTCGGGCTGCGTTGCCAAGACGCAGCGAAAGCCGTAAATGACATCCCGATCATTGCGATCGACGACGTTCCGATATGAGGATTGCATCTCGAGCCGATTACTCGTCGCCCAGGACCCGCCACGCAACACGCCCCAATCACGACTGCTTCCGCTCGTGCCGCCT
>QHOS01000084.1 GCA_003219415.1 Verrucomicrobiota bacterium
TGGAACTGCCATTCGCGAAATTTGACGACAAAACAATCGTTAGTAGCACCGAAGCACTTACTTTCGCCGAAGCTCCAAAGCAGCTCATTGTGATCGGCGCCGGCGCGATAGGGTTGGAGCTAGGCTCCGTTTGGAACCGCCTTGGTTCAGAAGTCACTCTATTGGAATTTCTCCCCCGCATCGCGCTCGGGTTTGACCTAGAGCTCTCGAACCTGCTTCAGCGTTTGCTTACCTCTCAGGGCATGACATTTCACCTGGAAACAAAGGTTAGCGCTGTGCAGATCGACAACGATCGCGCCACGGTGATTGGGACCAAGGACAAGGAAGAATTGAAATTCGAAGCCGACAAGGTGCTTGTGTCAGTCGGACGTCGCCCGGTCTCGGACGGTTTGGGCGCACAAAAGGTTGGTGTAGAGTTTGACGAAAAGAAGCGCATCAAAGTAGACGAACATTTCCGCACGAACGTAGAGGGGATTTACGCAATCGGTGATGTGATTGCGGGTCCGATGCTGGCGCACAAGGCCGAGGACGAAGGGATCGCCTGCGTGGAAATCATTGCGGGCAAAGCCGGCCATGTGAACTACGAGGCCATTGCCGGTATCATTTACACAAATCCCGAGCTGGCGGGCGTTGGTCTTACTGAAGATCAAGCGAAGGAAAAAGGGATCGATGTGCGCATCGGCAAATTTCCGTTCCGTGCTAACAGCCGCGCACTTTGTAGTGATGACGTGGAAGGAATGGTGAAGTTCGTTGCCGACGCAAAGACCGATCGCGTTCTTGGTGCACACATTCTTCATCACGCCGCATCGGAGCTAATTGCCGAGGCGGTCTCGGTCATTGAGTTTGGTGGCAGCTCCGAAGATATCGGCCGTACGTGTCATTCGCACCCCACGCTGAGCGAGGCCGTCAGGGAAGCCGCGCTAAATGTCGAGAAGCGCGCTCTGCATATTATAAACCGCTGATCGCATCGCTGTGCCGCTGCCGAGAGGTATCCTTCGGGTTTATTTTGAATTCCTCGCCTCACGGCGCTGAATCACGAACAGCGTCACCAACGCCGACACGGCGCAAATAATCGCGCCAAACGCGAGCGCGAACGGTGTGCCCAGCCAATGCGCGGTCGCTCCGGCTTCGAGGCTGCCCAGTGGAATCATTGCGCCGAAGACCAGTGACCACACGCCCATGACGCGCCCACGCATTTCATCCGGCACGATCGTTTGAAGCACGGTGTTGGATGTGGAGAAAAACAGGAGCATTCCAAATCCGGCGACGAGGAGAAATCCAAGGGCGACGTAGAAATTTCGGCTCAGCGAAAGAGCGAATAGCGCAATCGAAAATAACCAGACGCCTCCGAGAGCAAGTCTTCGCGGAGTAAACAGATGTCCGTAAGTAGCTACAACGAGTGCCCCGATAAAGGCGCCCGTCCCACTCGCCGACATCAAGATGCCGTAACCGTTCGCACCGCGACCGAGGACATCGCGCGCGAAAGCTGGCATCAACACACCGTAGGACCATCCGAAGACTCCCACCGCCAGGAAGAGCAGCAGGATCGTTCGCACTCGCTGATGTCTCAGTGAATAGACGATGCCGTTCCAGGCGTGTTCACTGGTAGAGACGACATGCGCTGGCCGCTGGAATTGTGGTAACCGCATCATCAGCAAACCGGCAATTACCGCAACAAACGTGACACCGTTTAGGAAAAAACACATTGCGACGCCAACCCAACCAATCAGTAATCCAGCAACCGATGGACCGACTACACGCGCGCCATTCACGATCGAGCTGTTAAGCGAGATTGCGTTTAGCAAGTCTTCACGGCTTGTCATTTCGACCGTGAACGCCTGGCGCGCTGGCATATCGAAGCCCATGGCGACGCCGTTCAGTGCAGCGATAACGACAATGAACGATGGCGTGGCGAAACCCGCCCAAACACCGGCTGCAAGACAGAACGCGCAGACCATTTGTGCCGTCTGGGTCGCTAGGAGAATCGATCGTTTCGGATGACGATCGGCGAGCGAGCCACCCCAGATCGATGACAACATCATCGGACCGGATCCGATGGCGGCCACGATCCCCAGCAGCAGCTTTGAATTGGTAATTTGATACACGAACCAACTCATCGCGGTTTGCTGCATCCATGTGCCAATCAGCGAGACGAGTTGCCCCCAAAAAAAGAGTCGATAATTGCGATGCCGTAGTGCGCGGAACGTATGCCGCCAGGTCACGCTACCAACAGGCACGCGACGTAACCGCCCACTGACGTCTTCTGGTACGCGCGCGGTTTCCGTAGTTCTTGCCGGCATCAGAAAAGAGATCACAGCTCCTCAGGTTTCGCACGAGGCGCTTTTCGAAGCGCGATGGAAATGCCCAGAGTCAGCATGCCATGACTGAGGGTGTCATGTCCGCCACGGCGGATTCGTCCTGTGGCGAATTGAGCCAAGCCAAACATCTCTGACTATTGTTTTTGTCTCGCGGAGAAATGATCAGAGATTCTTCGCTTCGCTCAGAATGACATTCTATGGTGTTTTGGAGTGGAAAGCACCGCTGCCATCCTGTTACGGAAACGAAAATTCAGCGACACGAGCCTGATCATTTCGTGGTGCACGGAGTCATTCGGCTGTATCCAAACGATCGCCAAAGGCGCGCGCCGCCCTAAAAGTCCGTTTGCGGGAAAGCTGGATTTATTTTTTGAAGCTGAAGTTTCCATCGCGCGAAGCAGGAAGTCGGATTTGCACACACTTACTGAAGTGGTGCTGAAAAATCCATTTGCCGGGATTCGCCATAATTATCTGCGAACGCAGACGGCGGCGTATTTTGTCGAGCTAATTGAAATTTGTACAGAGCGAGATCACCGGGAACCGGAATTGTTTATGCTCTTGCAGCGGGCTTTCGGTTACCTCGATACAACCGATCCGACGCCCCGCGCGGTCTCGCATTTCGAGACCGAGCTCGCGCGCATCGCAGGCGTACACGACGAGAAAAAACTGAAAGCGGATCCGGCTTTTGCGCTGGGAAATTTGTTCGGGCGATTGCCGCTCTCCCGTACGCCGCTCTTGAAAACACTGGCGACGGAGGCGAAAAAGAGGACGAAGGAGAATTCGAAATGAAATTACCTAATCTTGTCGCTGCAGTCGCAGTCGCTGCGTTGAGCCCCGCCGTATTGGCGAACGAGACATACAGGTTCGATCCGTCAGGCTCAACGATCGGTTTCAGTGTGCATCAATTTCTGGGGACTACGCACGGAAAATTCACCAAGTTCAACGGTAAGATCGACGTCAACCGCGAGCATCCGGAGAATTCCTCGGTGACGGCACAGATCGAGGCGCGCAGCATCGATACGCGGATCAAAAAGCGAGACGATCATCTGCGCAG
Source organism: Verrucomicrobiota bacterium (assembly GCA_003219415.1). GTDB lineage: Bacteria > Verrucomicrobiota > Verrucomicrobiia > Chthoniobacterales > UBA10450 > Udaeobacter. The sequence continues at coordinate 3,370 of QHOS01000084.1, forward strand.
CGCGGAATTTTTTAACGTCGACAAATATCCTCAGATCACGTTCAAGAGCCGAAGCGTAAAACAGACGGGGCCGCAAAGCGGCGACATTCTGGGCAACCTCACTATCCACGGTGTGACCAAGCCGATCACGCTTCATGTGAAATTACTTACAAGGCGCGACATCCAGCCGCGTTACCAACATTGGCATTCTGAACGAAGCGAAGAATGGAGCGAGTGGGACGAGCGACATGGACGGGTATGCCGCGAGGGTAGCGGCGAGAGAGTCGGGAGACGAACAAGTTCAATCTCTGATTGAATCCAATCACGACGAGAGGCTAAACAGAGATGTTTCGCTTCGCTCAACATGACAAGATAACGCCAATGGAAATTGTTCCCCTCGGCGATTCCGCCCTTATCGTGCGTGTGCGCGATCAATTCGAGGACGCGCCCGAGGAAACTCTGGACGAGGTGCTTCGTACATTTCAGCGGATTCGAAATGCAGCAATTCCAGGCGTCATTGAACTCGCGCCGGCTTACACAAGCGTCTCAGTTTTCTTCGATCCGATTACCGTGACCAAGGCGATTGAGGCACCGGATAAATTATTTGATTGGGTCGTAAAACGTATTCGCGCTGCTGTAGCCGGCGGCGTTGACCCCGGCTGGACCGCGCGATCACCGTCGCGCACGATTGAAATCCCTGTCTGCTACGATTCAGAGTTTGCTCCCGATCTGGATCACGTCGCTGAACATGCAAAAATTTCGCCGATTGATGTCGTCGATCTTCATCGCACAGGCGAATATCGAGCGGCCTGCATAGGGTTCGTTCCCGGTTTTCCGTTTTTGAGCGGCCTTGCGAGGAAGTTAGCGACGCCGCGGCGGGACGTGCCGCGCAAGGAAATCCCTCCTGGCTCGGTGGGGATTGGTGGCGCGCAAACGGGAATTTATCCGTTGCGCTCGCCCGGCGGTTGGAATCTCATCGGACGCACGCCCTTGAAACTTTTTGATCCAACAACAGATCCGCCCGCACTTTTACGCGCGGGGGATCATGTGCGCTTTCGCGCGATCACCCGGGAAGAGTTTGAAGCGTTGAAGCAATCGAAAGGTCATCCCGATCCCGCAGCCGCGGGAACGGGACCTCACACTCAAAGTAGCGGAAGTGCGGGTGAACCGGTGTGACCAACGCAGTGGTGTGAAATCCGTCACTTCGTTCAGGATGACAATGCGATGAAGGCGATTGTTGAGCGCGCGGGATTTCTTACTTCCGTGCAGGATCTGGGTCGAACTGGGTTCCGCCAGTTTGGCGTTTCGGCCAGCGGCGCGCTCGACCCGTTTGCGTTGCGTGTGGCCAACCTACTTGTCGGTAACAATGCAGCGGCGGCCGCACTCGAAATTACGCTCGGCGGCTTGCGATTGCATTTTGAGGATGAACGAATCGTAGCCTGCTGCGGTGGAGAATTCGACGTGCGTGTTGGACCGAAATCCTTACCCACAGGTCACGCGGCGTGGGTGCATGCTGGCGAAGAAGTGAAATTCGGGCGGCCTCAAATTGGTTGCCGATGCTGGCTGGCGATTGCTGGCGGAATCGATGTGGCCGTTGTTCTCCGGAGTTGCTCCACGGATTTACGCGCACAGTTCGGCGGATTTGAAGGCCGCACATTGCGCGACGGCGACGTTCTTCCGCTTGGCACAAGGCCAGGGTCATCGCCCCTGGCTACAGGAATTTCCACGTGGACGGCACCGCACGATTGGGCGAGTCCGGCAAAGCGCGTTCCAGTGTTGCGCTTCATCCCCGGAGTCGATTGGAACCGCTTCAACGCCCGAAGCCTTCGACGCCTAACGAGTGAAGCATTCGCTGTCTCGCCGGATTCTGACCGCATGGGCGTGCGTCTTGATGGGCCAAAACTTGAGCGAGTGGACAATGTCGACCTTATCTCCGAAGCGGTCGCGCCGGGCACGATCCAGGTACCGCCGAGCGGAAAGCCAATTTTACTTTTGGGAGATTGCCAAACCATTGGCGGATATCCGAAAATAGGACACGTGATCACTGTTGATCTTGGAGTTGCGGCACAGCTTCGTGCCGGCGAGCACGCTCGCTTCTCCGAAGTCTCTCTGGCCGATGCGCATCGACTCTTGCTGGAACGCGAACGCGAGTTCCAGCGTTTTCGCGTCGGTATCGATCTCCAAAACTCGTGAAACTATCTATCGATCTAAATGCCGATCTCGGCGAAGGCGCAGGCCACGATGATGAGCTGTTCGAGTTCATCAGCTCAGCGAATATCGCGACCGGATTTCATGCCGGCGATTCCGATTCGATGCACGCTGCAGTTTCTGCGGCGAAGAAGCATGGAGTTGCTGTGGGAGCGCATCCGAGTTTTTTCGATCGTGAAAATTTCGGGCGCAAGGAACTGAAGGTAAGTAATCAGGAAGTGTCCGACGCTGTGGCGTACCAGCTGGGAATTTTTCAAGCGATCGCCTCCGCTCTGGACGTGCAACCGAACCACGTCAAACCGCACGGCGCTCTCTATAACATGGCGGTGCGCGACGAAAACCTCGCCGATGCCATTGCGCAAGCCATCAAATCGGTCGAGCCGAAGCTAATTCTGTTCGCGCCCGACAAAAGCGAGCTTGCCCGTGCAGGCGAGGCGCAGGGGCTGCAAATCGCACGCGAAGTGTTCGCCGATCGGAATTATCTGAATGACGGCTGGCTAGTTCCACGCACGCGGCCGGATGCATTGCTTCGTGATCCAAACGAAGCGGCTGAACGTGTTCTGCGGATGTTGCGCGAAGGCAAAGTGCGCTCCGTCGAAGGCCGCGATGTGGATGTGCGGACCGAGACAATTTGTGTCCACGGCGATACGCCCGGCGCAGTTGAATTCGCGCGTAAATTGCGGTCACGCCTCGAACGCGAAGGCGTGAGAATCAGCGCGCCGCAGAGCTCGCGGTAAACCAATATTGTCATTCTGAGCGAAGCGAAGAATCTCAGATCGTTTTCGGATGATCCTGATCAAAAATAACCAGAGATGTTTCGCTTCGCTCAACATGACAGGATGAGAAGGCGTACCGGTGCGCGATGTGAACAATAAGATCGATAGCCGCGAACAGTCTGGTCTCGTTCGCGCGCTCGGACCGATCGACGCCACCATGATCGTGATGGGCTCGATGATTGGCTCAGGCATCTTCATCACCTCGGCCGAATCGTCCCGGCTGAGCGGCGCGCCAGGCTGGTTGCTTCTTGGATGGGCAGTCGCCGGTTTGTTAACGATTACGGGCGCCCTTTGTTGCTCGGAACTCGCAACCATGATGCCGCGCGCAGGCGGAGTTTACGTTTTCTTGCGCGAAGCATACGGAAAGTCCATCGGGTTCTTGTATGGCTGGACTTTGTTTCTGGTGATTCAAACCGGGACCATCGCTGCGGTAGCGATTGCGTTTGCGAAATTTCTCGGCGTTTTTGTCGAGGCGGTTTCGCCGGACAATTATTTCGTCGCGCCGATTTCATTGGGCGGCTACGCGATGAGCTTATCGACTGAACAAGTCGTCGCGATCGGCTTGATCGCGTTGCTAACCTGGACAAACACGCGCGGACTCGAAGTTGGAAAAATTGTCCAGAACACATTCACGTTTGCAAAAACGGCCGCGCTTATCGCTGTGGTGGTGATTGGTTTGTCGTTAGGCTGGAATGCCGGGTCTGCCGCACTAAGTGCGAGCTGGTGGGATTCGTGGGCTAACGGTTGGAGTCCACAGGGTGCTCAGCCCGGTTTCACATTCGTTGGTGGACTTGCGCTCGCGCTGCTGTTTGGAAAATCGATGGTCGGGCCACTCTTCGCACAGACCGCCTGGACAAATGTCACGTTTATCGGCAGCGAAGTGCGCGAGCCGGGAAAAAATCTTGTGCGCGCGCTGGCCGTGGGTTGCGGCATCGTCGTCATTCTCTATGTGCTGGCCAATCTTGCGTACATCGCGGTGTTGCCCTTTTCGGAAATCGAGCACGCACCGCACAATCGAGTCGCTGTGGCAATGATGAACGCAATCTTCGGTCAGCCCGGCGCGATGTGCATGGCAGCTGCGATCATGATCTCCACGTTCGGTTGCAACAACGGTCTCATTCTTTCCGGAGCTCGCGTTTACTATGCGATGGCACGTGACCGTTTGTTCTTCGAAAAAGTCGGGACCACCAATCGCTTTCATGTTCCTGCGGCTGCGCTGGTGGCGCAGGGAATCTGGACGGCTCTCCTAACTCTGCCGCGCACGGTGACAATCGACGCCACGACTCACAAGGTGGCTTACGGAAACGTTTACAATCAACTGCTCGAATACATCATCTCGGCGGATCTGGTCTTTTATCTTCTGATGGTTGTCGCTTTGATGATCTTGCGACACACGAGACCGGATGCAGCGCGCCCATACCGCACCTGGGGTTATCCATTCGTGCCGATCATCTCGATCTGGCTTGCTGGGTTGCTGATCATCGATCTGGGCTTTCTCGCGCCAGCAACTTCGGGAATCGGAATCCTCATCGTCTTGACCGGTGTGCCCGCGTACTTCTTTTGGCGGAAGTTCGCTGCGACTGAAATAAATCCAATTCGCGATTGAGACGCGAAACCTTTTTGTATGCCTGCAAAATCAAAGAAACAGCAAATGGCTGCCGGAGCTGCGCTCTCGGCCAAGCGCGGTAAACGTTCCAAATCGTCGCTCAAGGGTCCGTCACGCCAAATGGCGAAATCGATGAGTAAAACGGAGCTGCGCAAAATGGCCAAGACCAAGCGCAAAGGAAAGCCGACGAAGAAGAAGCGGCGTTAAGTTTTGCCGAAGCTTTGAAGCGAGGAGAGGAGCGCTTACTCCCCTCTTTGCATTATCTCCATCACGTCCTTGAGCGGTTGCGCGCTTACCTTGCTCGTCCCTGTAAAGGGATGATCGAGGACGTAGATCAAAAACAAAATCAAGGTGATCGTTACGGTGAGTGTAGTGGCAATCACATATTGCGCCCTGATGTTTTTCATTCCGAAGAAAAAGGTGTACGAAATGGTGAATACGGCGCCCACAAGTAGCACTAACCAGATGGCCAGTGGCACGATGTCGTTCCCGGCAAATATCCTAAGTCGGCGATACTGAGCGAGGTCGTTTAACCTATCTAATGTCTCGGCATAAAGCTCTCTATTGGGAATCGATTTCTCATCCATCTGATAGAACTCAGTTAACAGCGTTGGCAGTGCCTTACCGGAATGAAGAGCTATTTCCCCCTGAGCCATTCTTTTCAATTCGTCGCCATAAACCGAAACCACATAATCCATGAGCCCCTGCCGTATTGTTCTACGCGCCGGGTCCGGGAACGCTTGCGTACCATGAAAAATATCAGCGACCTCGTTAGCTTCCATTTCCAGATTTTTTGTGGCGTCGGAGTATCCGCTCCACGTAACAAACACGACGAACGCTACCATCACCCCGTAAAACAGACCGAAAGCGTTAAAAATGCCAGAATTTGCATCGATTGTCGAGAGAAAAGAATCGATTTCAGGCGAAGGGCGGCTCAAACTGCGCGCAAATCATGAGAACGACGTTAGTGCGCTGCCAGCGCGCGGAAGATGCGCAGTTCGCCATAGTCGTACTTGCTGCGGAGTAATGACCTTACGTCTGCGAGTTTGCCGTCAGCGACTTTCTGAAACGCCCGCGCGATTTCCTCACGTTGCGCGCCAGTGAAGAACCGATCAGCCTCGAGAGATTCTCCCGATTTGATCGCGGTTTCGAGGTGATCGTAAATGGTGCTCCGCATGAATCCGCGCGCGCGGGAAATGTCCTCTACCGATTCGCCACTGCGAAAACGCCGGAGCGTTTCTCTCTGGCTCTCATTCAAGCGCGAACCACGCGGCGAAGGCAAAGGATCGAGACGATTGGAAAATGTTCGGCGCGGGTTGCCGATGAGATAATTTTTGATTTCGCTAAGGAACGTCTCCGCAAAGTCCTTCAGCTTTTGCTCTCCCACGCCAGGAATTCGGCGAAACTCAGTCGCGGTCGTCGGATAATTTCTCGCCATTTCACGGAGCGAGACATCGGAGAAGATGACGTAGGCCGGCACGTTGCGTTCATCCGCCAGTTTACGGCGCAGATCACGCAAACATTCGAACAACACTTCGTCGCATTCGATCGCGCCCACACGAGACTTTTGATCCCGCGACTGCTCGACAACTTCGATCTGCTTTGTAAGGGTGATCGGTGTACGGTGGCGTAAAGCGTCGCGACCAGCCAGCGTGAGACCTAAGGTTGCAAACTTTCCAGGCGCGCTTTCGATGAGTCCCAGTCGCAGCAGCTCGCGTCCGATCGCTTGCCAGGCATCACGTTTCAATGCCCGGCCAATGCCATAGGTGGACAATTCGTTGTGGCTTCGTTGCCGGATGCTCTCCGTGTCTGCGCCACGCAAAACATCGACAATATGGTTCAATCCAAATCCGAAACCGTTTTTTGCATGGATGCGATGCACACAGGAGAGAAATTTCTGCGCCGGAATTGTGCCGTCGAACGTCTCGCGTGGGGTGAGGCAATTGTCGCATCCTTCACACGATGGCTTTGTATATTCTTCGCCAAAATATCGGAGCAAAGTCATGCGCCGGCAGTCGCGAGTCTCGGCGTAATGAACCATTTGTTGAAGTTGCGCTCGGGCGATTCGCGCTTCGCTTTCGCTCTTTTCGTCGATGAAATGGAGCTGTTTAGCGACATCGCCCGCGCTGAATAGCAGCACGCATTCGCTTGGCAAACCGTCCCGGCCAGCGCGTCCAGTCTCCTGATAATAGCTCTCCAGATTTTTTGGCAGATCGTAATGCACCACGAAGCGGACGTTCGGTTTGTTGATGCCCATTCCGAATGCAATTGTCGCCGTGACCACGCGGACATCATCTCGCAGGAACGCTTCCTGATTTTTCGTACGCTCGGCGCTGGTTAGGCCGGCGTGATACTGCTTCGCGCTTATGCCATCTTCACTGAGATTCCGGGCCAGGGAATCGGCACTCTTCCGGCTGGCGCAGTAAACGATGCCGCTCTCGTTAGGCCTGCTGCGAATGAACTCGAGTAACTGTTCGTAGGGCGCCGATTTTGGAACAATACGGTAAGTGAGATTTGGCCGATCAAAGCTGGCGACATAACAGCGCGGCTCCCGCAGTTTCAGTTGCTTGACAATATCGGCGCGCACCCGCTCGGTAGCCGTTGCAGTGAGCGCCATCATTGGCACGTCCGGAAAATGCGTCCGCAATTTTTTGAGCTCGCGATATTCCGGCCGGAAATCGTGGCCCCATTCGCTGATGCAATGCGCCTCGTCGATGGCGAACTGCGCGATGTTCCAATTCATCGCGCGCTCCAAAAACGTATCGAGCATCAACCGTTCCGGTGCGACGTAAAGCATACGGTATTCACCGCGATGCAGCCCGCGCCAGCGGGCCACTGCGTCCTTCCGGTCCAGCGTCGAATTCAAGTAAGTAGCCGCAATCCCGCTGGTTTGCAGTGCGTCCACCTGATCTTTCATAAGCGAAATAAGCGGTGAAACCACGATCGTCAGGCCTTCGCGTGTCAAAGCCGGCAATTGAAAACAGAGCGATTTCCCGCCACCCGTCGGCATCAGCACAAGCACATCGCGCCGCGCGAGCGCGTCGTTGATGATTTCCTGCTGCAGCGGCCGGAACTCGTCGTACCCGAAATGTTTTTTCAGCGTCGGAGCTAGATCCATTTCTTGATATGCCTGACCGGCTTTTGTTGTCTCAGTCAAATTTTTCTGTAGCGCGCCAACTCAGTCGGGAACGACCGTCATTTCTGCCGCTTGAGGCGAAAACCGTCAGCATGCGCGCCGTAGCCGCTCGCGTATTCAACTAATCCAACGTCTTTTTTCCAAACGATCTTTTTGAAATGACCAGAGGGATGACTCGCATCGTAAATGCATAAATCGCCTTTGAGACTGATCGTTGTTTTCCATAAACCATCTTCGTAATTGAAGCTGCCGCGGGCGATTCCGTAAATTTCGCCCTGTCCGAATTCTGGCGGTTTATCCAACGCCGAGATTTTCTTAATCGCAGCGTCATTGTCCTCTTCGTTTAACAGAACGATGCGGTCATCTGTCACGATGAAATAATCCGGCCGGATTTCACGCTTTTGCGGCGCGCTCGATTTGAGATCGGTAAATTCAATTTTGAAAATCGCGCCCCACGGCATCTTGGCAACGCGCGTTGTAACAACTCGCGCCGAGAGCGGGATTTCGTCTTCCTGAATCTCTTCGCCCCATTCCGTTCCACGAAATTTGGCGGATACCGGCTTATCGTCATGTACATCGAGGAACGGATTGGCCGCATAACCCGACACGGGCAACAAGATGGACATAATGATAATCGCGATTCGACAGCGGCTCATTTTGCAATCCTAACGATCAACCGATTGACAATGCACGCCCGAATTTCTTAATCTGCTCGCCTTCGCGAACGGCGACGGCGGCTGATAAGGCGCGAAAATTTCAGAGATCGGTATCCCACTACTTCGTATCTTTCGTGTGTTTCGTGGGCATCAATTTTCACGGCGCTATCCGTGATATCCGCGAAATCTGCGGTTAAAACATCTGGATTTTTTCGATTCTTTGAAACAACCGCCGGTCTCGATCCGTATTTAGCTTATGAAAAATCGAGACATCACATTCGCAACAATACTCCTGGCGCTTGGCTTCCTTGCTCTTTCCCCAATGGCGCAAGCGGTCGTTCCGGCTCCGGATGGAGGCTATCCCGGAGGCAACACGGCGGAAGGAACCAGCGCACTTCTGAGCCGCACCACTGGCCTATACAACACGGCAATCGGGATCTACTCAGTTCTACGCCTCACCGACGGCAACTTCTGCACGGGCGTCGGCGCCGGCACGCTCTTGAGCAATACCGCAGACCAGAATACAGCGACTGGCGCTGGGGCGCTTTTGAGCAATATCACCGGTACCGACAATACTGCGGATGGAGCGTTCGCCCTTTTTTCCAACACGGCGGCCGGCAACACCGCCGTTGGCGCTAGCGCGCTTCAAAACAACACCACTGGCGGCACTCTGGGAAACATCCAAGGAATCGATGTGGGTCCGAACGTCGCAGTTGGCTGGCAGGCCCTTGAGAGCAACACCATAGCCAGTGCCAACACCGCAGTGGGTTATCAGGCGCTTCACAGCTTTACAACCGGACCCGTCGGCTTTGAGCAGCTCGGTCTTTGCACAGCTGTTGGGTTTCAAGCTCTTGCCAATGCTACCGGTTTTGGTGCTGGCAACAGCGGAATTGGTTATCAAGCCCTTATGAACAATACTGATGGTTCTGGCAACATCGCGATCGGTGTCCAGGCCCTCTTCGGCAACACCACCGGCAGTGGCAACGTGGCCGTCGGGAATAATGCGCTCCTTCATAACGACACCGACGGCAACAATATGGCCGTCGGTTTTGGTGCGCTCGAGAATAACATCGCCGGCAACGACAACGTCGCCATCGGTCAACATGCGCTCGGCGCTAACAATAGCGGTAACACCGGCGGTGCTAACATCGGGGGTGGGTGCCTTTGCGGCCAACAGCGTCACCACAGCTACTAATGTTATTTGTATCGGCGAAAACGTATTCGGTGCGAACGTGAACAATAGCT